>NZ_JBEZYF010000057.1:0-60690 GCF_040638415.1 Kribbella sp. NPDC026596
ACGACGATCGAGCCTGCGGGTCCGTTCTGGGAGGCCGAGCCGGAGCACCAGGACTACCTGATCAAGTACCCGGCCGGTTACACGTGCCACTTCGTCCGCCCGGACTGGGCGCTGCCGCGGCGCGCCACCACCGCCTGATCCGACCCCGAGGGTGTGCCCATCGCCGACGCGACGGGCACACCCTCGCTTGTTCCGAGGTGTCTGCCGACATCCCGAAGGCGGTGACGGCGGGGGCTGTTGGGGTACGCCGACGGTGCGACTCAGGTCTTCGCGATCGACGGGCGGAGGACAGGCGGATCGTCGGACTCGGATTCACCGGGCTCAGCGATGGCGTGAGGTTCGGAGGCCGCTACGAATAGCGTCCGCGACCAGGGTCTGCAGAGCGGGAATCACGTCCGTTTCGAACCAGGGGTTCTTCGCCTGCCACCGGAAGTTCAGGGGTGAGGGGTGCACCAACGGGAGCAGCGCGATCGTGTCCGGGGCGTAGAACTGGGCGTCGGTGACGCCCAGCCATTGCCGAAGTTTGATGCCGCTGGCGTCGTTCCACGGGATCTGGCTGTCCTGAGCCTGCTTGCCGGGCGCCTGGCCGATGACAACGATCCTCGAGCCCGGCGATGCGGAGTAGACCGGCTCGTAGCCGCGTTCCCTGGCCCACGCGTTCGAGGCGTGGTTCCTGATCTCCTGGCGTATCGCAGTGAGTTCGTCCATCCGGATCTCCCGTCCGGTCGGGTCTCGCGCCCGACGCGTATTCGTGTCAGCTGACCTGACCCCTTGGCACGGCCGGATCCTGGTTCCCGGCCGAGCCCGTCGTCGGCTGTGGCAACAAACAGGACTGGATCGACCAGTTGTTGACTAATCACCAGGGCTGATCTGTGAGTGATTGGGCTTGTTTCGGCGTGAGTTGCGTCGCTCGACACTGAGTGGACGGAGCTGTGAATGGACTGTATCGTCCATGTTGTTGTTCCACCGTTCGACACACCGAGGTGCCGGACCTTTGATCACTACGTTCCGCTGATCGCCGGAGATCCATGAAGAGCGAAGGTTCCGAGTCGTTGTCGCAGGTACGGGTCGTTTCCGCAGAGGTGGCCCGGGAGAACCGTGCCTGGGTTCGCGACCTGAGCAGCTGTGGGGATCGGCGTGAGCTTGCGAGCCGGCGCTTGTACGAGGTTCTCCTGCGAGCCGCGAGAGCGGAGGCCGGCCGACGGGCGGCCAGGCTGCGACTCGTCGGCCCGGAGCTGGACGACATTGCCCACCAGGCTGCCGCCGATGCACTACTGGCGATCTGCGGCAAGGTCGAGACGTTCCGCGGTGATTGCAAGTTCACCACCTGGGCGTACAAGTTCGTGGTCTTCGACGTGGCGGCCAAGGTCAACCGGCACTTCTGGCAACGTGGCGGTGTCGCGTTCGACGAGGAGGACTGGGACCGCCTTCCCGCACGGCTGGGGATCGAACCGGAGTCGCATGCCGAGAGCCGGGACCTGATGACCGCCGTACATCGCGCCGTCGACGAGAATCTGACGGCGAAGCAACGGATGGTTTTCGTCGCGCTGGCGCTGAACGGTATGCCCACTGATGTGCTCGCCGATCAGCTCGGCGCGACACACAATGCGATCTACAAGATGATGTTCGACGCCCGCCGGAAGCTGCGCGCCGCGTTGGTCGACGCCGGCTACCTGCCGGAGCAGCAGATCGCGTGAGCAGTGTCGGCGGACGAATGGGAGTTCACGGTCAGCTCCGAGACCGGCGCACAGCGAACCTGGCGGTGGCAGGACCTGCTCGCTCTTCCGTCCGAGTCGGTGGTCACCGACATCCACTCGGGGCGTTGCACGGAGGTCCTGTGCGTCTGCTCGTCCCGCATCTGTACCTCTGGAAGTCGGCCAAGTGGCTCAACGGACTGCACCTGCTGTTGCGGGACGAGCCAGGATTCTGGGAACGGGCCGGATACCACAATCATGGTGACCCCTGGCGCGAGCAACGCTACGAGTTCGACTGACATTACGGCGAGTACGTGCGGGCGGCCGCCGTCTACCCGACGATCACTCGCGTGGTATCGAACGCGACGTACCCGGTGAAGTCGTGTCCGACCGTTTCGATCGCCGACCGCTTGGGATGCGGGTAGCACCATGCAGCGTCGAGGTACTGATGGTGCGGCGTCTCCACACTGTAGTAGCGAGCCTGCCCCTTCCAAGGGCAGACATAGGGAGTTGCGCTCTCCTTCAAGGTACCGATCGTCAGCGAGTCCGGAGGAAAATACCGACTCCCTTCGATCGAGATGATGTGTTCACCGTCTGCGTCGGCGAGTAGAACGCCGTCGATCGTCGCACGCACTGTCGTCCTTCCGGTAAAGGTGTTCGCAGACTCTGTGTCCTGTCGAGGCATCGGCCTTACCGGCCGCTACCAGGGTCGGGTGCGTTGCGGTCAACCGCAGCCGGCAGCCCGAGCTCCAGCAATGCCGCTCGATCTCGTCGACGACCGCCGGCCCGTCCTCGACCGTCAGACGGACCCGCGCAAGCCGTATCGGATCGTGGTTCGCTGGAAGGGTGCCGGACACTACTTGACGATCTCGTCGTAGAAACTGTTGATGCCGTCAACGATCTCCTGCAGGCAGTCCTCGGTCGCGAAGTGTCCGGAGTCGAGGCGGACCAGCTGCGCGTCAGGGAGATCGCGCAGGTAGGCCTCGCCGCCGGCCGGGGTGAAGAAGATGTCGCCCTGACCCCAGAAGATCAGCGTTCTGGGCTGGTCACGGCGCAGCCGCCGTTGCCAGGCAGGGTACTGCGCGGCGTTCGTCCGGTAGTCGTAGAAGAGATCCAGTTGTACCCGGCGCGCGTTCGGCCGGGCCAGGAAGTGCAGATCCAGATTCCAATTGTCCGGGCTGATCTTCGTCGGATCGGGATGGCCGGTGAGGTAGATCGCTTTGACGGTTTCCGGTTCGAGCAAGGCGTCGAGCGGCGCTTCGTTCTCAGCGTTCCGGTCGGTCCAGAAGGCGTGACGCATCTCGTCCCAGACCTCGGTGAACCCCTCTTCGTAGATGTTGGAGTTCTGGATGACCTGCCACTGCAGCCAGTCCGGATGAAGCGAAATCAGCCGGTTCCCGATCGGTCCCCCGTGGTCCTGCATGTACAGCCCCATCGGTCCGGTGAAGTCGATGGCGAGCAATGCCTCGTCGACGATCTCGGCGAGGTGGTCGAAGGTGTACTCCCACTCCGCTGGATCTGGCATCTCGGTGTTCCCGGAGCCGGGATAGTCGATCGAGACCAGGTGGAACCTGTCGGCAAGTGCCGCCATCAGGTTCCGGAACTGGTGGGACGAGGAGGGGAATCCGCCCAGTAGCAGGAGTTTCGGCGCTCCCGGCTTCCCCGCTTCGCGGTAGAAGACCTCCAACCCACCGGCAGACACGGTCTGAAAACTCGTCATCGGGACTCCACACTCATTCCACAGGGGGTCGTGATCGGGCGCTCGCTCGTCAGCGGCATCGTTCGGGATCACCTGATCGGTGCGGCCACCCGCGCTCGTACGAATTGGCCACGGCGACAGATCGGTTTCTTACCTGAGATTTCGGAGCGGAGCCCTGCTCGGTAGACAAGCCGTTGGTCGTCGACCGTCTCTGGCCGGGCCCCGCGAGTGCTTCTGCATACCTCAGTAGCAACCACCGGCCAGGTTCGCGTACTCCGCCGTCAGTTGCGCCCGGCCATCACGCCGCCGTCGACGTTCAGAATTGCCCCCGTGATCCAACTGGCCTCGGATGAGAGGAGGAAGACGATCGACGAGGCGATGTCCTGGGCTGTTCCGACCCGCCCCAGGGGGTGGAAGCCGTCGAATCCCTTCACCGCCACCTCGAGCTGGTCGGCGGGGATGAAGCCCTCGTACAACGGCGTGGCCACCACTGCGGGCGCCACCGCGTTGACGCGAATGCCGTCGGCCGCCAGTTCCATGGCCAGGTTGTGGGTCAGGGCATGCAGGCCGGCTTTCGCCATCGAGTACCCAGTCGCCGGCGTCGCCGCCACCGCCTGATGGGCCCACATGCTGCCGATGTTGACGATCGCACCACCAGAGCCCGCAGCCTTCATACCTTGCACCACCGTCTGGGTCAGGAAGAACGTAGCCCGACTCAGCTCCAGATACGCGTCGTAGTTCTCCTGGCTGTAGTCGAGGAATTCCCTGGGGATGAAGAATCCGGCCGCATTGACCAGCAGGGTCGCATCGGCATGCTCAGCGGCGAGTTGCTCCTGGACGTCTTCTACCTGCTTGCGATCCGCGAGGTCGGCAGTGATCCCCCACGCCTCGCCCTTCGCACCGAGCTCGCCGACCGTCTGGTCGACCTTGGCCTGCTGACGCCCGACGATGACGACCTTGCCCCCTTGCCCGACAACATCCGCCGCGGTCTGTCGCCCCATGCCGCTGCTCCCACCGATCACGATGAGTTTGCGGCCTTCGAAGTATCCACTCATGAGTTTCCCCTCGATCCGTACCGGGCCGGAGTGACCCGGATGTCCCTATCTGTGTGCCGATCGGGGGTCCGGCCTTACTGGTTCCCGGGATCTTGATGAGTGTGAGGTGTATCGGGTCCGGCCGTGGGGTCGGTGTCGTCGGTGGTTCCGAACAGGTAATGAGAGAAGGTCGAATGCTGATTCGCGTGCTCCATCGACTCGGTCGGAAGCCCGCGTCCCTCCAGCTCGTCCCAGGTCGAGTCGGCGATGCGCCACAGCTGGCGCGCTATTCGTCCGGCGACTCCGGCATGCGGCGAGTTGGGATGCGGTCGCGTCGGCGAACTCCATTGCCGTTTCGCCAAGGCTCGGGCCAGCTCTGTGGTGCCCTCGGCACCATGAATTCGCTCCAGTCCGGACACGACCCTCCTCTCCCATGATTCGTGCTCGGCCAGTAGGCGTTCGGCTTCTCGCCAGGTCTCGGTTGCGCTGAGGTCCAGGAAGCGCGCGTCGCCGTACGCCCGACCTTTGAGTACCCGCAGCGCCTGCTCGAACTGTCTGAGATTCTCGAGCAGGACCGCGGCGTCCTCACCGGACGACGTCCTGGCCGCGGTCAGCAAGACGTCAGCGACGGCCGCGGCATGCTGTGCGGCAACGGCCGCGAACTGGTCCGTGATGCGACGCCTCTCGAATCCGTCGATGCTCGGATCCTGAGAACGCGCGGCCAGCTCTCTGAGCCTGGAGTGCTGGGCATGCACGACCTGCTGCAGGGGGCCGGAACGATCCATCTGCTGTCTCCCGCCTGCCCGAGGCCCGGAGCGGGGCTGGATCGGCGGGTGCAACGGATCGAGTACCCCGACGTACTCCGGATGGCGCTGAAGGAATCGCTCGACAGCAGTGCAGTAATTCGTGATCGGGACTCCCTCGGCGATGAGATCGTCGAGGACTGCCTTGATCAGGGCTGTGGCGAGTCCACGTCCCCGCTGATCGGCCGCGATCTCGGTGTGCCCCAGAACACGCCGCCGGCTGAGGACACGGAAGTCGAGGGTTCCTACCGTCGTGCCTGCGACGAGTAACTCGTACCTCCGCAACTCCCCGTCCTCGACCACGGTCAGCTCGCGCTGGGCGTCGTTCACCAGGGTTCTCATCAGCTGACCTCGTCGAGTTCCAGCGGCTCGTCTTCGACCACGTGGATCGCGGCTTCTTCGGCGCTCGCGGCGCCTCCGTCGATGCCGACCTCGGCCGCGACGAGCTCTTCTTCGAGATCGAAGTGCGACCCCTCGTCCGGAGCTACCAGACGTCCGGCGCGTTCCCGGCCGACCTCCGGACCGTCGACAAACTCCGGCAGTACGGCGTACGGGTCGATGTCAGGCTCCTCCTGGGCAAGCCGCTGCTCGAAGGTCTCACCCCGCAACGCCTCCGCCGCGGTGGTACCGAAGCCCTCGCCGGCAGACCACTTCTCCGGCGGCGAGTAACCCTCGTCGAGAAGGTCGGATACACCGCGCCCGTCGAGCGTGTCGGAGAGCTGGAGCTGGTCCTCGTCGTCCACGCTGTAACTGCCGTAATACTCCCGACTGACCTCGCTCATCTGTCCTCCTGCCGACCGGCCGGCGGCGTGCCGGCTCCTCACGGGTTTCGTGTCGGCCACGGCACGCGTACTTACCCATCGAGCAGGACCACGGACGGTACGGTGGGTATCCTGCCCTGATGGTGGACCGTTCAGCTCCAGAAGCGGCAGCAATCGTTGCTCGGCCCCGATAAGCTCGTTTCGTGCCCGAGACAGTGAACGAGCTCGATCGCCGCCTGACCGCCCGCGGCGCGGCCACGCGAGCCCGGATCGTCGCCGCTGCCGACGAGTTGATGTCTCTCAAGGGTGCCGCAGCGACCACGCTCGACGAGGTGACCGCGGCGAGCGGGACGAGCAAGTCACAGTTCTACCGGCACTTCAGCGACAAGAGTGCCCTGGTCCAGGCAGTGATCGCACTGCGGGGCGGCCGGGTACTCGAGCGTGAGGAGCAGTATCTCCGCAGGGTCGACTCGTTCAGCGGACTCGATCGCTGGTGCCGGGCCATCCTCCAGCGAGTCACGGCGCGCCGTGGGGCGCTCGGCTGTGAACTGGGCTCACTCTCGACCGAGCTCTCCGACCAGGATGAGGCAGCACGCATCGATCTCGAGGCGCACCTGACATCCTGGATCTCGCTGCTGGCCGGAGCGCTCGAGCGGATGAAGTCGAACGGCACGCTGTCCGAGGCCGCTGATCCACAAGCGCTGGCGACGGGAATCATGGCTGCTCTCCAGGGTGGGTACGTTCTCGCCCAGGCCGCCCGTGACCCCGAACCGATGCAGGTCGCCCTCGACCTGGCGATGAACTCGGTCCGGGCGTATGCAAAGCCGGCCGGCAAGAAGTAGCCGTCCACACGCTTCCTTCACCCGTCCTGATGATAAGCCGCCCGCGCCGGCGCAGAGCAGAGACCACCTGGACCGTTCCGGGCAGGATCCCGACGGTGCCGATGCGTTGCGACTCCGCCGTCACGGTCGCTCGTTCCTTCGGTTACGAGGTCGGAGCAGGCCGCGGCGCGCCGAGGACATCGGCGTACTCCGGGTGCTTCTCGATGAAGCGGCTGACGACGGCGCAGTAGTTCGACACCGTCACGGACCGCGTGCGGATGTCGTCGAGAGCGCGGCCGACCAACACCCACGAAAGTCCTCGCCCGCGGTATGTCTGTTCGATGACGGTGTGCGTGATGGACAGGTGCGAGCCGATCAGGTGGTAGACGAGGAGCCCGGCCTGTTGACCGTCGACGACGAGTTCGTAGTACTCGTCGTCTGCGTGGTGGACCACAGTGATCGTCGGGGAAGCCGGCGTGCTGGTAGGCGTCTGCGCAACGGCCCCCGCGTCGTCGATGGTCAGCAGGTCGGCCAACGGAGCCAGCCAACCTGTACCGAACGCCTCGGTGGGAAGATTGGCGTGCCAGGTCAGGCTCGATCCCGCGTGGTTGCGGAAGTGAAGGACGAGCTGCCAGGCGCCCTCGGTTTCGTGGAGGCCTGCTCCGGTACGCAGCTGCACCCGCACCTTGCTCGGAAGCGAGTTGAGCATCACCGGCTGTGTCCGCAGCGGCAGGACCAGGCGTCTTTCTTCCGACCGCACGCTGTCTGGCTCGTCCGTCCGCGTGCTGCTCCAGTTGGCCACCAACAAGTCCATCTCGGCGTTGCCGAACAAGCCCGCGGTGACGCTGAAGTCGACCGGCGGGGTGCCGGTCATCGTCTGCTCGTCCGGGCCGGTCACGGACAGCTCGCCACCGGCGAGGTAGAAGCCCGTTCCATCCGGCCGAAGAACCTGATCAGTCATTGCTACTTCCTTTGTGCTGCGCTCTGAACAGACTGCGAGGGTGCTCGCGTCCATGAAAGGACTATATAGTCCTCTGATGGATGACGAATCGCGGCCATCTTCCTCGACTGCAGGGGTCGTGCGAGGCTGGTTGGCTCTGAAATGGACTGATCAGACCCCTTTGCGGCGTCGGCGGGGGCCGGTGGCCTGGGGTACATCTCGATCGACAGGACGGCGAAATGACAGTGATCATCGAAAGCGACCGGCTCGTGATTCGGGAATGGACCGAGGCTGACGCGGACGCCGCCTTGCGGATCTACGGGTCTGCCGAGGTGGCACGGTGGCTGTCGCCCGCGATGGACCAGGTCCCGAACAAGGCGACCATGCGCCTGCTGCTTCGCGCGTGGATCCCGGCCGGCAAGAGTCTCGTCGTACCCGCCGGGCGAAGGGCGATCGTCACCAAAGCCGACGGTGCAGTGGTCGGCGGCCTGATGATCGGCTTGTTACCGCCGTACGAGGAAGACTTCGAGATCGGCTGGCAACTCGAACCAGCGGCCTGGGGCCGGGGGTTCGCGACCGAGGCGAGCCAGGCCTTGATGCGCTGGGCATTCGCAACCGGGACGATCGACGAGTTGTACACGGTCGCCCGACCGCAGAACCGTCGTGCCTGCGCGACCGCACGGCGTCTCGGGATGGCGTGGGTCGGCGAGACCGACAAGTACTACGGCCTGCCGATGCAGATCTACCGCATCCGTGCGGCCGAACTCGAGTGAGTGGACGGAGGGTGAATCGATGCCCAGGATCTTGGTGATCGGCGGTGGGTACGCCGGGTTCCGACGTCCTTGTGGTCACCGCCGGCGCGGTGACCCGGACGTTCGACGTACCTGGAACCTCGCGTCGCCGACGCCTGGAGCGTTCACGGTGCCGAACGCGCAGAACGCCGTCCGGCAGGGCAAACAGCTGGCGAAGAACCTCGTCAGGGCGCTCCGCCAGAGCGAACACGATCAGTTCGACCCGCTCGGCCTGACGTGGGATTGCCCGGGCGTGGATCGCCGTCGGCGTCAGCTTTTGCCGGCGGCTTTCGCCTGCGCTGCCTCGGCGGTGGCGCGGTCGGGGTAGCCCGGGTGCCTCGGGTCGAGCAGATCGGCGTACGTCGTAGTACGCGAGAGGTAGCCGGCCACGAAGGGGCAGATTGCGGTGATCGTGCCCTCGCGGGTGCGGACCTCGTCGAGCACTCGCCGTACCATGGCGCCAGCCACGCCCTGGTGCTGATGACTCCGCTCGACTTCGGTGTGCCGGAGGGCGTACCGGTTGGGCCTCAGACAGGTGTAGTAGAGCCATCCGACCAGATCGCCACCGCGGTAGAGCTCGAAGCGGCCTTGCTCGGTGTTGTCGATCAGCTCCTCGGCCAGCGACGCCTGTTCTTCGTTGCTCATCAACTCAGCCTTTCACACGATGGGTCTGCGGATTACGTGCGGCGAAGACGGTGAACAGCGTTGCGATGAGGGCGAGTCCACCGTACCCGAGGGAAATATGTGGCACGGAGAAGATGCCGGAGAGTCGGGCGGAGATGAGGCTGGGAACGGTCGCGCCGCTGTAGCTGAGCAGATACACCACCGCAAAGATTGGTGCCCGGTCAGACAGGGTGCTGCCGTACAGCAGACCCCGGGTGGCCGCGCTGATGGCGATGCCTTGACTGGCGCCTCCGACGACGGTTGCGGCGATGAACAGCACCAGCGTTCCGGTGGCGATCGCCGTGATGATGCCGATCCACCCGACCAGGAAGGTGATCATGCCGAGGCGTTGCGCTGCTGCCGGTGAGAACCGGCCGCCGAAGGGAGCGCCCAGAGCGCTGGGGCCCATGTACGCGGCGAACACCAGGCCGAGGATGAGTGAGTTGTCGGTGTGCAGTTGATCCTCGACCACTGCGGGCACGAAGGCTTGGTAGAAGGCGCCGGTCGCCCAGGTGGCCAGGAACACGGCGGCCGCGACGGGCAGCAGATGCCTGACTCGGACCGGTAGGCGAACGCTCGGGCGCAGTGATCGCCAACCACCCGGCGTTGAGATCACGGTCTCCGGGCTGATCGCGACGAGTGCGGCGGACAGCAGAAGCAGGCCGATGACAACCAGGTAGATGAGGTCACGTGGCCACGGCCCGAACTGGACCAAGGCACCGGACGCGATGGCCCCGCCGGCCAGGCCGAGCATGACTGTCTGGCTGGAAGCAACGGAGGCCAGCCAGGCCGGCCGGGTCGGCGCAGCGTCGACGATGTAGGCGGTGAGGGTGCTGCTTCCCAGCCCGGCGCCGAGGCCCATCAGGAGCCGGCCGGCAACCAGGATGCCGATGTCGTGCACGTTCAAGAGCAGTAGGCAAGCCAGTACAAGCAGTCCGAGGCCGGCGATCGCGACCGGCCGTCGGCCCACGTAATTGGACAGTCGTCCCAGGACCAACAGTGTGCTGAGAGTCGCGGCGGAGTAGGCGACGACGGTCAGCGAGATATCGGCGTTGGTGAACCCTTCCTCGGCGCGGTAGATGTTGAAAAGCGGGATCGTCGACCCCACCGCGGAGAACATCGCCACCAGGGCGATCACCGCGGAGACGAACGCCGGCGTGAGCGTCCTGTCCCGGCGGTGCAGATTGATCACCGGTGCCACATCGTGCATCGAGTCGTGCCTCTCTCCAGGTCGATTGCCCCGCGCCACGTAATACCGCCATGGCGTCCTGGTACCTCTGATCAGCGTCGATCGCGTCGTGCTGTCTTACCGGCAGTGGCGGAGGAACGAGTTGTGCGTGTCGGTAAGACGTCCGGGCGGACCGACACTCATCACTTGCACGACACACCTATGACCACCAGCGGACCGGACTCACAAAGGGGCCAGGAAATGAGCGACACCATGCAGCCGGCCGAGGACCTGGCGATCCTCGAACGACTGAACCTCGACTACGTCGAGGCCGATCAGGCCAGCGATGCCGAGCGCTTCAGCGAGTTGCTCGCCGAAGACTTCGTCGTACAAACTCCGGGCGTCACCCGCAACCGCGAGGAGTTCCTCGAGTACATCGCCAAGCCGCGGCCCTTCAAGGATCTCGCCGTCCATGACGTCAAGGTCCGCATCCTCAGCGATGTCGCGTTGATCCACGGTCGCAGCACGTACACGATGCTTGCCGACGGCACGGAACAGGAAGCGCTGTACACGGACGCGTATCAGAAGCGCGAGGGCACCTGGGTCTGCGTGTCAGCTTGTGCGATCGCTCCGGGCACCTGACCACGAATGCCCGCCTGAGCGCCTGACACAGACATACCGGACGCTGTTGACGGCGGCTGCGCGAACTCACGCATAGTTCAGGCTGCGCCCGCACGACGGGAATGGGTGCGGACCGCGCCCGCTGGCTATCCGGAGATTGCGGTGAGGATGGTGGCTTCTACGGGGTGGGCGGTGGTTCGGTCGGTCAGTGCGAAGGGTTCCAGGAGAGCGACTCCGGGCTGGGTGATGATCCGTGGGCTGGTACCGCGGTGTGGCCACGAGGCGGCGTGGACGAGGAAGGGATGGCATAAGTAGACGTCACCTGCGGTGCCCGTGGCCTCGATGACGGGGCGGTCGGCGCTTGCCTCGACGATCGGCGGACCTGACTCAGCCGGAGTGAGTCCGGCGTCGCCTGCTGGAGCCAGGACGCGCGCAGCGTCGGTGTGTGAGCCGACCCGGATTCGTGTCGGCGCGTCGTTTGGGCCGACATCGGTGAGGAGGAACAGCGAGAGCAAACCGCGTTCGCGGCTGCGGACGTTTGCCCGCCAATCGGTGCCGTCGGAGTAGCTGGCCTCGATGTGCCAGCCTGCGTCTCCCGGATCGGCGGGATGAGGGAAGCGAACGGGAATCGTGCCGCCCATTCCGTCGCGCTTCCACCACATGTCCGGGCCGATCAGTTGGTCGTACGCCTCCCACAGCACGCCGGCCGTGCCTGCCTCGGCGAACGGCCGTGCCTTGTCGCCTTCCTCGGGACAGATGATCCGCTCGGCAGGTGCCTTCCAGGACCCGGCATCAGTCCTCCTGATGCCGCGCTCCTCCAGCTCCTCCCAGATCACATCCACACACGCATCCACCACCGCACGCGGCACGGCTCCGCGAACGACGACAAACCCGTCCCGCAGGAACGACGCAACTTCGGCATCTGTCAGCATGCTGAGCACCCTTCGCCATCCCCCTCTCGCGGTCAACCGCGTTTTGCCGAGGCTCCTTGCGGGGCTTGGCCTTGGATGACGATCGCCCGCGTCGGACAAAGCATCCTCAGCCGCTTTCATGATTCGCCTAGTTGGTCAAGTCCCGTGGCGGTCGTGGAGAGTGCGATCGGTTGGAGTTGAACGTCAGGCGCATCACGGTTCTGGCACCGGCGTCGCGGATGGTGACGAACCCGCGCGCCTCATACGAGGCGCGGCGTCCCATCCAACTGTCGTTCTCCTCGGCCCTGCGGCTGGCTAGCGCGTGCGGCGCGAGGTTCGTCGTCGGGAACGCGTCAAGAGCGACGGCGCCCGAATCTCGCGCATAGTCGATCGCTGCGTCTAGCAACGCGCTGGCAACCCCGGTTCCCCGGACTTCGCGATCTACGTAGAAACAGGTGACAGCAAAGACATCATGGTCCCCAGGCATGGGCCCGTACTGCCGAGACCGTTCAAGCCTGCTGTGGTCCTCACGCGGCGCGACTGCGACCCAGCCAGCCGGACGGCCGTCCATGTAGGCGACCAGCCCTGGATATCGGCCTTGATCGACGGTGGCCTTCAGCGCCGCTCTGCGGAGGTCGGTCGGCCCCTGCTCGTCTCGCCAGAGCATGCACCAACAGTGGCCCGGAATCGGAACGCCGCCGCGTGGGCCCTGGCGTTCGAACAGTTGGACTAGATCGTTCCAGCGGTCGGGGGTGACCACGTGAACATCCACGTGGGGTGGGTGTCCCGTGGTGTCCTCACGGTGGACGGGCATCGGAGGGCTCCCAGTGTCAATCGGCGGACAGCCAGCAGATGCAGAAGGGGTGGCCTGCAGGGTCGGCGTAGGTCTGAACTCCTCGCGCGGCCGTACGATCGTTGGCAGCTTTCAACAGCCGGCCTCCCAGCCCGATGACCTCGTCGTGGGCGGCATCGAGCCCTTCGGTGCCGACAACGTAGAAGTCGAAGTGGACTTGCTGTGGCGTGCCGTCGGGCCATTCTGGCTGGACGTGGTCTGGAGCCAGTTGGACGCCTATTTGCCACTCGCCGTCGACCCAGATGTTGCGCCAGCGTGTGCCGTCTTCAACCACTGTTCCGCCGAGCAGCGCTGTCGCCAGGAACAGCAGCACCCCGATAACCGGGAGCGCAGCCACGACAGGGCGGCGCATCACGCCGGCAGCCACGCGGCCCCAGAACGGCGCTTCGACGCTACGCGCGGATCCCGCGGATCCCGCAGATCCCGCGGATCCGACCGGAATTCACTCGCCGGCCGAGGAGCGCGAGCAATGCCGGCAACACGAGCAGTGCGCTGGCTGCGGAGAAGATCGTGACGCCGACCCCGGCGTAGGCGTACGACTTCAGGAAGTAGACCGGGAACACCAGCATCGCCTACAACGAGGCAGCGACAGCGAGTGCCGAGAACGCGACCAGCTCGATTCCTGAGCCGAGAACAACGCGGCACTGTCTCGGATGGCCCACAACGGCGGGAACAACCGTCGACGGGCAGCCGTCCTCGCTCCGCTGCTGACGGCGAGCGACCTTCGCTACTGGCCGGACGGCGCTGATACTGGGGGCATGGACGACTGTTGTGATCCGAAGGGGTATCAGGCGGTGTTCTCGTCGCGGTTCGCGCGGCGGGTGGCGAAGCGGTACTCCAAGCGTGGGCTGAGTCCGGCGGCGTCGCGGATGGTCGGGTTCGTGAGCGAGCACGGCCTCGAGGGGGCCACGGTGCTGGAGATCGGCGGTGGCGTCGGGGAACTACAGATCGAATTGCTCCGCCGGGGCGCGGCACGGGTCACCAACCTGGAGATCTCCACCAGCTACGAGGCCGAGGCCAGGGCGCTGCTGGAGCGATCTGGTCTGACCGAGCGGGTCACGCGGGGCTTCGGCGACATCGCCACCTCACCGGAGCTGGCCGAACCGGCCGACGTGGTCGTCATGCATCGGGTGGTTTGTTGCTATCCGGACTACCAACTGCTGCTGTCGGTCGCGGCGAACCACGCGCGCCGGCTGCTCGTCTACAGCCACCCCGCGGACAACGTCGTGGCCAAGGCGATCATCGGGTCCGAGAACCTCGTCCGCCGGCTGCAGCGCAATCCGTTCCGCGCGTTCGTCCATCCACCCGACGCGATGGTCGCCGCCGCGGAAGGCGACGACCTGCGCACGGAGTACCGGCATCGGGGCAAAGACTGGCAGGTCGTCGGGCTTGTGCGCTGACGGTAGACCCGGAGTCGACGCGATGCTCGACATCGCACTAGAGGCCAACACCGGCGCCTTCGGCAACATCTTCGCCAGGTAAGAAGGGGCGACAGCGCCGTCCTGCCGGCCACCGACGACGATCTGATCAGGTGCGTCGCCGCCGAATCCAATCATGAATCCAACAGGCGCCGGGGTCAGGAACGCAGCGCGTGTGGAAGGAAGAGAGAGAGAAGAGCGCGCATGCTCTTGGTTGCCTTTGACGATCCTCCAGGCAGAGACCCGTTGGCCCGGGTCGGTGCTCCATTAGGTGCACTGATCGGCTTCTGCCTGGGGTGGTTCTCAGGAGACTCGATCGGAAGTTGCTACTGCAGGCGATCGGCTTCGCTATGTTCTTCACCTACGTGATATGCGGAGTCGTCCTCACCAGTTGGAGCGGGGGCGTTCGAGGACTCGGTCACCGTGGGCCGCGACGCCGTGAACAGTCCGGCCAGATCGGCGATCGTCCCCGCCCCCCAGTGCTACCCCTCACCGCTTGCCGCTGGCGACACTTTCCTTACCAGCATCCCAGGACGTCACAACGCCGTCCCTGATCTCGGGCAGCGGATCAGGGACGGCGTTCGGGTCCGTCACGGCGCGGCGGTGGGCCGGAAGGCCCGGCGAACCCGTCGCGGCTGGGGCCGGGCCGGCCTGCTCCGGGCGCTCCCGGCGGCGCGCGGACTGGAACGCACGCTTGGTCCGCTCCAGCCGGTACGCCGTCTCCGCCTTGATCGAGTCTGGCGTCAACGGTGTTCCGAACATGGTTTCATCTCCCGTGATTTGTGGCGCCCTCGCGCGCGGCCGCTCACCCCTTCTACGAACACTTTTGGCCGGATCCGACACCGCCTCCGGAATTCTTTCGAGGACTTCCTGGTCCGGACTCGGTAATCCACGTTGAGCGGGATGTACGGATGAGCTGGCCACTGCCCTCATGGCGGCGGCAGCCGCACGGGCGAGCCCGGCATGCCCCCGCTGGGCTTCGAGATCACATCGGATCAACTTGGACCAGAGGACGGCGGCCTGCCCACCCAAGGCCCAACCGTCAACTACTGGTTCCTGCTGGAGTTCCTGCCTAGCATCCAGTTGTGACGGCTGCAGACGACCCAAGGCGACCGGCGCGCAGGAGTGGTCGCGGCCGTTGGACGTGACGGGCGACGCCAGGTACTCGGAGGAGCGGGATCGGGTTCGCGCCACGCTGAAGCATTTGCAGGCGTACGGCGGGGGCATGCTGTGGGATGCATCGACGTCAACACTGACGATCCAGATGACAACAACGGAGGACGCCCTTCAGCAAGCACGACTCCTCCTGCTGGTCACGAGCCCGACGTGGTTGCGCGTGATGTTCGTGCAGGTTCAGTACTCCGCCCTGGAACTGAGGGAACTCGCCGCCCGACTCCTCGAGCTTCAGACCGCCTGGGGCCGGCGCCTCGGGCATCGGCGAAGCGAGTTCGGGCTTTCGCTGGTCTTGACGCTCTCCCAGGTGAGACGTTTCCGGCCAAGTGACACGCCGATCTTGTCCACCACGAGGACCGGCCGGCTAAAGAGCGCCATCCGGATCGCCCCGATCTGATTCGCCAACAGGAACCCGTAGAGCAGCGTCTTCAGTGCGGTGACCCTTCGCCGTGGTGGGGCGCGCACCTCGCCTGTCTTCGCGAACTCTGCCGTCCAGTGGGCCGCTTCGGTTTCACTCACCACGCCCACTCCAGCCCCCAGATGCCGTGAAAAGTCTGGATCATCCGGCTTTCTGTGCTGATGGTAGAGGAGCCGCATCGTTCGAACGGCCAGCTGCTCCACGACCGCCGGCGCATCCAGTTGGCAGAGGTCAGACCGTCAGATCTGACTGCGGAGACGGCCCGGACGCCACGGCTTCCGCCTGTAGACAACACTGCGTCCATGCAGGACCTGTGTGACGTCCCATCCGGCGAGTAACCGCCCTCGCGGTCAGCTGTGGGGGTGCAGCCAGCCGCGGAGCAGTCGAGTCACTCGGGGCATGACGACCCAGGTCATGAGCGGGACGGTGACGGCGGTCGTGACCGCCAGCCTGAGAACGAGGGGGAGCCCGTTGAGCAACGGATTGAGGATGACGACCACGAGCGTGATCAAGGGAAAGATGGTGATCCAGGTGACGAGGGCCATCTTGTAGGGCGGGGGAGGGGCGGTGCCGGGCCGAGCCGGATCGGTGAACCAGGTCTCGAGTCCGGTCAGGTACTGGCGGCGAATCGGGCCGGTCACGTGCGGCTCGGCGCGCTCCAGCCAGGAGGCGTGCTCAGCGGAGTCGAGCCAGGCGCGTAGGTGGTCGGCGGTGTCGAAGCGGTAGACGACGCGGTATTCGCCCGCGGACGCGCTTTCGGGGCGGAACACCTCGACGCCCAGGTGGCCCGGGAACCGGGTTGCCGCCGTGATGATGCCCTCGAGGAACAGTTCGTAGAACTGCTCGTGGCCGGGCTTCACCCGGCGGGTCACCACGGTCGTGACCGGACCGCGGGTGCCGTCCGCTGAGGCGCCGGAGCCGCCGTCTCGGCCGGCGGGTTCCGGTCTGTCTCGATCTGGCCCGTCCTGACCTTTGGCATCCTGGTGGCTCACGCCAATCCCTGGTCCTTGAACTGGAGCAGCCCGATGGTGTTTCCGGCCGGGTCGACGAACCATGCCGCCAGCGCAAAGCCGACATCGGCGACGCCGTCTACCGTCCGGAGACCGGGCTCGTCGTACTCGGCGACTTCGACGCCGCGAGCGCGTAACTCGGTGATCTCGGCGGCGATGTCGGCGACCCGCCAGCTCGCCTTCGTCTGCTGCTCGTCGGTCCGCACGGTGCTGCGGGTAAGCACCAGCCGGCTGTCCCCGCCGCACCGGAACGTGACGAACTCCTCGGTCTCGATCAAGATCTCGAGCCCGATCATGTCGCCGTAGAACCCCTTCGCGGCCGCGAGATCAGTGGCGGTAAGCATCACGTCGATCGGGGCCTTCGCGAGCATGAGATCTCCTTTCGCCGGTCATCGACCGGTGGACTGCGGTGCGGACCGGGTCATTGCCCCAGGGCCTCGATGACCAGCCGTGCTGCGCCGGCTCCGGAGTACTGCTGCTGCCCGGTAATCAGCAGGCCGTCCCGCACCGCGTGCGGCCGGAAACGGCCATGCACGATGAGGTTGCTCTCGGCGATGTCCCGTGCCTGGTCCTCGATGCACCCGTGTTCGGTGAACTCCTAGTACGGGTGGCTTAGCTCGGCCCACCAAAACCCGATCATCCATCCGGTCTGGCCGGATTGGAGGCCAGCAGAAGGACCCGGCGGCTTGTCAGTAGATCAACGGTGCCTGTCACGTAGAGACGCTATACGGCATCAAGCGTCCTCGTAATGTACGTTCTTGCGGTCGACGCGTAGGCGCCTGGGGAGACGCCGACATGCCGCTTGAAATGCCGGCTGAAATGGCTCAGGTCGAAAAAACCGGTCTCGCCGGCGACGCGGCTCACGGGCAGGCCTTGCACGAGCAGTCGCTTGGCGCGTGCGATGCGGACCTGGAGTTGGTATGCGTGCGGAGGCATGCCCACCTCCGTGTGGAACAGCCGCGCCAGATGGAACGGGCTCAAGCCCACCAGCTCAGCCAATCCGTCCAGCGTCACGTCCTCGGCGTAGTTGTCGTCCAGATATGCCCGCGCGAGCAGCGCGGCCCGGCTCGGCCCCGTCTGCGACTCGCGATCGGTTCGTCCGTGAGCGTGACGGCCCACCAGGGCGACCAGCGTCGCCAGCAGATCGACGTCCCGGCCGAGTTGCGACGACCCACCAGCGAACCCGGTGTGCAGTCGCTGGTACCGCACGGCGAGTTCGGGATCGCGAAGTACCGCTTCGGCGAAGAACGGCAGTCCTCCTCGCCTGTCACCACCGATCGCCGCCGCTACGTCTCGGAGCCGGTCCGGACCGACGTACAGCACCTGGTACCTCGTCGTCTGCCGACGGTCGTCGGGTTCCTCGGTCGCATGCACCTCGTCCGGCATCAAGACACTGAGGCTGCCAGGCGGCACGACAATCCGTCCGCCCCGATACCTATATCTGCTCGCCGACCCGGAGGCGAGGCAGAGCTGGTACTCCGCGTGGGAGTGGCTGGGAGTCACACCCGCAGGACCGGGAGGGTAGCGGTACCACTCCACGAGGACGTTGCCATGCTGGTGAGCTCGGACATCGTACGTGGCGCCAGCGGTGGGTGGCCGACGCCGACCTCCTGTGGGGTCGACCATGGACCAATGCTACCGGCGCCCCGCCACCGCCCGCCCACCTCGTACGTCGGTCGATCGCGTCCGGTTCGATCAGAGCCGCGTCAAACACCTCGTCCGCGGACGGTTGGCACTCGTGCATCCACCGTGGTTCGACGACGAGGTCAACGAGTTGGGCGCGTCGTATTTCGCGAGCCAGGATGTCACGGTGATCATGTCGGCCTCGGCCCCGCCGTGCTCGCGCAGGACGGTAGGCCTCGCCTTTTCAGCCGATGGCGTCGGCTAGCGCTTTCGAGCCGCCGACTACCGGGACCGTGAGCGAGGTGTGGACCAGGTCGAGGGTCAGCTTCGTCCCGGCCGGCGGCCGGATCGTGAAGTCGCGGTCGCTGGAGATGACCATCAGCGCGAGGCGATTCCCGGCCGGTACGACAGTGTCCTTCGGCTGCAGGTCGAAGTCGATCCCGTACATCCGGCCCGGCTTGGTCGGCGCGTCGGCCCTATCGGAATTGCGGTTGGCCGGGTCGATCCAGCCCCGCGTGAGGATCGTGCCGTTGCCTGCTGGTGAATAACTCACCAGCGCCGCGGTCAGATTCGCTCTCGACTCGCTGAACGCCACTTGCAGCGAGACTGTCGGCGTTCCGCTGATGCGGACTGGCTGCGTGAGTGGCGGCGTCTGGTAGATCAGTCGCACGTTCGAGGAGGCCGTGTTGGCTGAGGTGAGCGCGGCGATCGACGCGTCATCCGTCAGCGTCTCCGTGGGGCTCCCCGGGACCGATGGTGCGATTGTCAGGCCGCCGCGCGACGGAGCCCCTGGTGTGAGGTGCAGTGCGACCTCGCTCGAGGTGGGATCTGGCCATTCCGCGTACGGGGTCGGGTTCGCATTGCCACAGACGAGGCTCACGACTGTGCCGTCAGCGACCTTCTGGCCGGTCCCGGTGGCCACCGCTGACGCCAGTACCAGGTGCGTTGCGTCCGGGATGTCCGTGATCAGGCGCGTCGTGTTCGTGAGCGTGCCATTGGCGTTCGTTTGCGGGACCGTCAGCACGAAGCCGATCCCGAATGGGCTGGTGTCCGCGACCGTCAGCGTCGCGGTGTTCGACTGATCGCCGGCAACCGTCGTCTGGCGAGGCGGGCAGGACGCGGCCTCGCGGACAACCCACGAGCGCGGCAGCGACTCGACACCGTTCTGTACGCCGTAGAGGTAGCGAGTGAACCAGTAGTTGATCAGCACATCGGGCGGCATTCCGCCGTGACCGCCCTGGTGGAAGTAGAACATGTGCGGCACGTCGCGCTTCTTGAGCGCGGCGTAGAACTGCGCCGCGTTCTTCGTCATGACGTTGAAGTCGTTGTTGCCATGGGCAAGCAGGGTCGCGGCGTGGACGTTGTCGACGTCCTTCATGTAGTTGCGCTCCTGCCAGAACCCACTGCGGTTGCCGGTGGCTCGATCGATGTGCGCCTTGAGGTAGTCGATCTCGGGCTGACAGATCGTGCGCGGCCCGGCCTCGTCGAGACGTGAGTACACGACGTCCGCCAGTACGTCGAGATCCTCACCCTG
This sequence comes from Kribbella sp. NPDC026596, assembly GCF_040638415.1. NCBI lineage: Bacteria > Bacillati > Actinomycetota > Actinomycetes > Propionibacteriales > Kribbellaceae > Kribbella > Kribbella sp. NPDC026596. The sequence continues at coordinate 19,936 of NZ_JBEZYF010000057.1, forward strand.
GAACGCGTTGTTGTTGCCAGTCGGGTTGGACGAGGAGTGTGGCGCCCGCACCATACCGTTGGCGCGGTAGTAGTCGTACCAGTCGGAGATGGCCGAGATCGGCACGATGGCATCGAGCCCCTCGACACCGGTCGTCGCCACGGCCTCCGGGATCGTCCCGTTGTAGGAAGTGCCGATCATGCCGACCTTGCCGGTCGTCCAGGACGCGGCCGCAGGAGTGTCGCCGGTGCGCGTCGTATACGCGGCGACCCGGCCGTTGAGCCAGTCGATCACAGCCTTGGCGGCCAGTGTCTCGTTCGTGCTACCCGAGGTCGGGCAACCGTCGGAGTGGCCGGTACCCGGTGACTCAGCGTGGACTACGGCGAAGCCGCGCGGCACCCAGGTCGACTCGTATCTGGTACTGATCGTGGGGCTGGTGTTGAAGGCCGGCCAGAGCGGTGTTGCCGGCCGCGTCGCCGGAGGTGCGCCGAGCTCGTGGTCGACGGCCCAGTTGCTGTACTCCGACGCCGTTCCCGCGTAGTACGGGCTGTCTTCGAAGACGACCGGCACCTTCAGTCCGTCGCTGAGAACCTCCTGCGGCGCGGTGAAGTCGGTGTGGATCCGGTCCAGCTTGCCGTCATGGTCACTGTCAAACGACGCCTGGACCCATACCTCACCGCTGTACCAGTCGGCGGGGTTGGTCGAGAAGACGGCCTGCGCGAGGCCATCGACGAACGTCGGGACCGCAGGCGCCGGGGCCTCGGTCCTGAGATTGCGCGTCCCCTGCGCCGACGCAGGGCTCGCCGCTACTGCGGCCACTAGGGCGGTCGCCGCCACGGCCGCCAGAAGAAGTCGAGCGTTCATCGCTGCTACCTCTCTGCGTTCCCCAGGACGTCGAACCTCTGCATCATGCGGCGCCAGAGTCGGAACCGCAACAGTCTGGCCCTGGATGGCTGCGCGCTGTCACTAGGCCCTGTCGGGAACCCGCAACGCTGCCTGTGGGACGGATGCGATGCGCAGGCACGTCGACTTCCCGCGGGACGCCGATTCCTGCCGTTCAGGGCATCCGGGCCGGTGCTGTCGCTGTCGTGAGCCGGTGAAGTGGTGTTGGCAGGTACCAGGTGCGGCGGCCGAGGATTGCGAGGGTGGCGGGGACGACGAGTAGCCGGACGAGAGTGACGTCGACCAGGATCGCGACCGCCATCCCGAACCCGATGATCTTGACCATGATGCTGGGAGCTGCGGCGAATCCTGCCGCTACCGCGATCATGATGGCGGCGGCGCATGTCGACGGTCCCGGCCGTCGGCCCGGTCAGTTCGGCGCCGGCGGGCAGCGCGTCGTGCAGCCGGTGCACCAGGTCGTAGGTCGCCTGGTCTTGCGGTCCGGTCACGGGTACGACGTCCAGCACCGCCGTCGTATCGTCATCCGACAGCGTGGGAGGCGAGATGGCTGCTACTCCCTGGATCGAGACGAGTTGCCTGGCCAAGGCGGTCTCGGAGGCTTGGGACCGGTCGATGACGACGGTGAGTGGCCCGTTCGCGCCGGCACCGAATCCGTCGGCGACCAGGTCGTAGGCCTGTCGGGTCGGGTTCGAGAGGGGCTCGCTGCCGGCGTCGTTCTGGCTCGCGCGTCGACGAGTTGGCCGAACTGGCCGCGCCGATGGCCGAGGGACCGTTGCGGAAGCCCGCGACCCGGCCAAGGTCTGGATGCCGGCGAGCGATCGAGCCCGGCTCTGACTCGCCGTCGCCAGGTACGCCGTGCGGCAAGCCGCGAACCTCAACTCATACGTCGCAGCACGGTCTCAACGGCGTCGATCAGCGGATCACCTTCGGTCCGCGGGTGCCGGGCGAGACCGAGCTCGACGTCCGGCAGGGTGGGCAGGGCGTCCGCGTCGTGGCAGGCCATGGCCGGTTCGAGGTTCGCGGGCATGACTGCCGCGACGCCGAGCCCGGCCCGTACCGCGGCGAGCACACCGACAAGGCTGTTGCTTTCGAACGCCACCCGCCAGCGCCGATCGGCACGTGCCAGCGTTTCCAGCACTGACGTGCGAAAGGCGCAGGGATTCGAGAACAACACCACCGGCAGCGGATCGATAGCCACGTCCACACCCTGGCCGATTGCCCAGACCAGCGGGCGGCGTACCGTCCAGCGCGGCGGCGCAGGTACGTCCGGGACCTGGTCGAGCACGAGTTGGACGCGGCCCGCGTCGTACGCCTCCCGCATCGCGGCGGTGGACAAGTTGAGCACCTCCAACGTCGCGCCGGGGTGCACCTGGGCGAGGTCGGCGAGTGCCTGCGGAAGCTGGGACACCGTGATGTCTTCGAGCAACCCGACGCTGCAGCGCCCGGTCAGCGCGCGCCCGGTTTCGGTGAGTGCTTGCGCGGAGAGCGAAAGAATTCTTTCGGCGTACGGCAGGAGCTCCTCACCAGCCCGGGTCAGCAAGACGCCAGACGGCGATCGGTAGAGCAGCGGACGGCCGGTGGCGCTCTCGAGCTTGCGTAACTGCTGACTGAGCGCGGGCTGGGTAAGTCCTAGCGCGGCCGCGGCGCGGCTGATGCTGCCGAGCCGTACGGCGGTGACGAACGACCGCAGTAACGAGGTCTGCAGATCTCTAGTCATAAGTAATTGTTATGTCATCGCCAACAAATTGGCCACTTCCTATGGATGTGATGAATCATCTAGCGTCACTAGGTGACCGGATACCGACAGGTACTCGCGGTGCCAGGGATGGCGTGGCTGTTGGCGGTCTCGCTGCTCGCCCGGGCCGCGATCACGGCTGACGTGATGGCACTGACGATGTATGTCGTGCTTGGCCTCAATAGGAGCTATGCGGCCGCGGGTGGCGTCGCGGCCGCCATGACCTTGGGGATGGCGCTGGGCGGGCCGCTGATTGGCCGCATGATCGACTCGCGGGGCGCACGTATCGTACTGCTCGTAACTGTCGTACTGCAGGTCGTGTTCTGGCTGAGCGTGCCGATCCTGCCGTATGCGATCCTCCTGGGCGCCGCTTTCGTGGCGGGTCTGCTGATGGTGCCGGCCCAGTCGGTGACCAGGCAGGCGATCGCCGCGATGACGACGGCCGCGCAGCGCCGGGCCGCATTCGCGCTGGAATCGGTGCAAGGCGAACTGTCGTACATGGTGGGCCCGCCGATCGTGATCCTCTTCGCGACGAAGGTGTCGCCTGTTGCGGTGGCATCGGGCGTCGGCGCCGCGATCGTGGCGGGTGGAGTGGGGATCGCCTTGCTCAACCCGCCGCTGCGTGCCGACGGCGAAGTGGATGCCGACACGGTCGGCCGCCCCCGTCGCCGGGAGTGGCTAGGCCCGGGCATGATCGCTGTGCTGGTGATGGGGTTCGGCACCACGATGCTGCTCAGCGGCACCGACCTGGCCATTGTCGCCACCCTCCAACAAGCCGGCCAGGTGTCTTGGGCCGCCATTGTCGTAGCGGTGTATGGCTTGGCCTCCATCATCGGCGGGCTGGTATACGGCGCGCTTTCTCGTCCGCTGCCGACGTGGCTGCTGCTCGGTCTGCTCGGGCTGGCGACCATCCCGGCCGGGCTGGCCCACGATTGGCGCTGGCTGTGCGTGGCCGGTGCCGGTGCAGGGCTGCTGACCGCGCCGACTCTTTCGGCGGTGGCCGACGCGATGAGCCGGCTCGCGCCCGCCAGCGTGCGTGGCGAGGCGACAGGCCTGCAATCCTCAGCGCTGAGCGCGGGTTTCGCGCTCGGATCCCCCATCGTCGGGATGTCGATCGACGTGTCCGTGCCAGCAGCGGGCTTCGCGGTGGCCGGGCTGGCCGGCCTTGCCGCCGCCCTGACTGGATGCCTGCTGTCCCCCCGCTCGCTCGCGCGAACGCGGTCCCCGCTCAGCGATCTCAGCCTCGCCGAGGCATCGGACCTTGATCCGCCGGGACCGGCGCCGCTGCGGTGACGAACAATGTACGAGCGCGGAAACGGAATTAGGCGGTAGCAAGTAGTCGCCAGCTCGGCTGACGGCTGAGCGAAGTGGTTCGGGAAACGGCCGCGACTCAACCCGGGGCAGACGAGCGGTCAGGACCGCGGTGCAGCGGCGAACGGGAACGGCTTGCGGGACCGGGCGTGCAGTTGGTAGCGCTGGTGGAGCACGATCGCGATCGCGAACACGACGGCGGCCACCAGGATCGACGGCCACAGGGGCCCGCTCGCTATCGCGGCGACCGCGAAGCCGCCGACGGCCCCCAGCAGGACGCTGTTGATCACGCCGATCATGCCGACGGCGCTCAGCGCGACCTGCCAACGCGACCGCAGGTAGCCGTCGAGCGCCAACACGGCGGCGATGTCGTCGGTGGGGGCGGCCACGCCGAGGTAGCCACTGAGGCCCGGGGCCGCTTCGTGGTAGAAGCGCCGGATCCGGTTGATGCGCTGCAGGTACAGCGTGTCCTCGATCGAGGACTGCAGCACACGCTCGAACGTGACCAGGCCGAGGAAGGACAGCACCGGGAACAGCACCAGGCCGAACGTCAGCAGCGTGCTGCGCGACGTCTGCCCGGCGAACGCGAGCGCGACCAGGCCGGCGGACACGGCCCCGAGGAAGATGCTGGTCCGCCCGTTGGACTCCGAGATGGTGGCCGACCGCGCCGTCTGCAGGTTGAAGTGCTCGGTAGTCATGATCGTGACGGCTGCCTGCGGGTTCTCGGGCAGCGACTCGTACGGATGTTTCATGGCGCCCATCCTCGCCGACGGCGGGCGCTCACCGTTCGTTCGCCGGTCACGGGCCTCTGCGTTGCCGGAGAGATCAGGATCCACATCCGCCGTACCTTCGCGCCTGATCGAGCCGGACCAGGTGAGCACGGCGGCGGCGCCCGCTCCACCTGGAGTCGGAGCGTAGCTCGGGCCCATGGGCTGATGCGGAACCGCTCCGGCGGTGGCAGCGTCTGCGCTATGGCGAGGCCCGAGGTAATGACTGCTGAAAGGGGTTCTCGATGATCACTCGAGTCGCCAAGGTCGTCGTCCCGGTCGACGATCAGGAGCGGGCAAAGCAGTTTTGGACTGGCGCCATCGGGTTCGACGTTGTCATGGACGAGGTCTATGGTGACGAGCGCTGGATTGAGGTCGAGGCGCCGGATCGCTCGGTGGTGCTCGTGCTGAGCCGCCGCACCAGCGACGAGCCGAGGCGTCAGGTGCCGGACGCGCTGCCGCACTCGAACGTGTTCTTGACGTGCGAGGACATCGAGCAGACCTACGCTGAACTGACTGGGCGAGGCGTACGCTTCCCCGCGCCGCCCGCCGAGATGCACTTCGGCATGTGGTCGATGTTCGAGGACTGGGAGGGCACGCGGTTCGCGCTCGGACAGTGGGGATCGCGGTCAGCATGAAGGGCGTTGTAGACACGATGCTTCGACGAATCTGCCGACGCAGTCCCCGGCCAAGGTCCTGAGCTCACTCCGCCCGCTGATCCACCATGATCGGGGCGGCCGCCTCCGCCTCGCGGATGATGTCGATGTCGAGAGTTGCGCAGTACAGTCTGCTTGTGGTAAAGGGTTCCGCTCGAGGTTGGTTCGAAGCTGACGACCTTCGCCGCGTTGTGCCGTTCTTCTCTCTGGCGTTCGGCCTCGTCGCGGCGATCACGCAGCCATCCTCGGCAACCGACACCGTGCTGACGGCGGTGCCGATCGCCGCCTTCGGCCTATGGGCTTTCGCGCCCGCTGTGCCGCTCGCCGCCGTTTCCGTCGGCATCGTCGTCCCGGTGGTCGTGGCACAGCGGTCCGGACAGCTCGAGCCGGTCATGTTCAATGTCGCTCTGCTCGCGTTCGCGGCCGCGCGTTGGTCTCCATCGCTCGGGATGGCGGCGTCGCTCGGTGTGCTCGCTGTGGCCACGCCGGTGCTGGTGGCCCTGGTCCAGGATCCGATGGAGGTCGCGGTCGGTATCTGGATCGTGGCCATCGTCTTCATCTGGGTCGTCGGTCGCGCGGTCGCGCGCCAGGAGCGACTCCTCGTCGAGCTCGAAGGCGTCCGGCGGCAGTTGGCCGAGCAGGCGCTGCTGGCCGAGCGGCGTCAGGTCGCTCGGGACGTCCACGACTTCGTGGGGCACGGGTTGGCTGCCGTGATGCTCCAGGTCACGAGTGCCCGGCACGTGCTGCGCCGCGACTTGGCGTCCGCCGAGGAAGCGCTGCGATCGGCCGAGGAGGCGGGCCGCCGCAGCATGGAGGAGCTGCGGCGTACGGTCACGTTGCTCCGTCACGACGACGAGGCAGCAGTGGCACCGCCGCCGTCGACCGCAGAGATTCCCGCACTCGTCGACCAGGCGCGGGTCTCGCCGTCGAGCTGCGAATGCGAGGAGACCTCGCCCGGATTTCGCCGGGGACGGGCGTCGCGCTCTACCGGATCGCCCAGGAGGCGCTGGCGAACGCTGCTCGGCACGCGCCGCGCGCGCTGACCGTACTCGGGCTCGAGTTGTCAGACGGCGACGTACGTCTCGTGGCCGAGACCTCGGGACCAGTCGCCACCGCCGGGGCGACTGATCCCGAGCGGCCTCGGTACGGCTTGATCGGGATGGGAGAGCGGGCGACCGCGCTCGGCGGCGAGCTCGCGGCCGGGCTGACGCCGGACGGTTGGCAGCTGACCTGCAGGCTTCCGCTGAAGGTCGACCGCGAGCTACCAGGGGGAGATCCGCGCCGGCCATGATCCATGTTGCTCTCGTCGACGACCAGGCGATCGTGCGCGCTGGGTTGGCGCGGATCCTCTCGCCTGCGGACGGGTTCGAGGTCGTGGCCGAGTGCGCCGACGGCAGGCAGGCGGTGGCGGAGTTGCCCGGCTTGCACCCGGACGTCGTCCTGATGGACATTCGGATGCCGGATCTCGACGGAATCGCCGCGACGAGGCGATTGCGTGCCGCCGAGATTCCCTCGTCGTCCTCGTGCTCACGACCTTCGGTGAAGACGAAGTGCTCTGGGGCGCGATCGAGGCCGGCGCGGCTGGGTTCGTGCTCAAGTCCTCGTCCGCCGAGGATCTGATCGCGGCAGTTCGTGCGGTCGCCGGCGGCGGGGCCTGGTTCGACCCGGCGGTCGCGCCGCGGCTGCTCGAGCGGTACCGGCGGGTCATTGCCCCGGCGGCACGGGACGCGGCGCGGCTCGAACTGCTCACCAACCGCGAGCACGACGTCCTGCGGTTGATGGCGCGCGGTGCCACCAATGCCGAAATCGCCGCGGACCTGCACATCGGTGAGGCGACGGTGAAGACGCGTGTCGGCGGCATCTTCGCCAAGCTTGGTGTACGCGACCGACCTGCCGCGATCGTGTTCGCGTACGACCACGGTGTGGTCACTCCGGGCCGGACACCGTAGGAGGCCTCCACCCGCAGTCGGAGCGCAGTTCGAGCCCGCGGTGCGAGGCGGAGACGCGTCGGCGTGCTTAGCGTCGACGGCATGACCGAGAAACTCGCGCGGGCGTGCAGCCGCCGACCGTGGCTCGTGGTCGGGCTGTGGCTCGTCGTCATTGTCAGCGCCTCCGGGTTGGTGGCGACGCTCCTCGCGTTCGAGGGCGAGACCGAGATACGAAAACGACCGAATCCAAGGAGGCCGACCGGGTCCTCGCCGAGGGCTTTCCCCGCGAGGTTGCGAGCGGGGAGGCGATCAGCGAGGTCGTCGTGGTGAGAGCCGAGGATGGCAAGGTCGAAGAGGCTGCTCCGCGCGCGAGTCGTCGCACTCGCGGATGAGCTGCGCGCGGCCGGAGCGAACCGCGTCGTCACCTACAACGAGGACCGGCGCCTCGTATCGCAGGACGGGGACTCGACGGTGCTCCAGGTCGCACTTGGCCGCGACGGGGAGGACGACGTGGACGATGTGGTGGATGCGGTTCAGCGGCTCGATGACGAGCCTGGCTACCGCGCGGCGGTGACCGGCAGCAGGACGGCGGACGCCGATGAGGACGCTGCCTCGCTGGAGGATCTGAAGAAGGGTGAACTCTTCTTCGGCGCTCCACTCGCGCTGGTTGTCCTGCTGCTCGTCTTCGGCGCGGTCGTCGCGGGCCTTGTTCCGGTCCTGATCGCGCTCGCCTCGATCGTGGTCGCCCTCGCGCTCGTCGCACTCCTGGCGCAGCGTGCGACGTCTCCGTCTTCACCCAGAACATGCTGATCGGCATGGGTCTTGCCCTCGGAATCGATTACTCGCTCTTCACCCTCTCTCGCTATCGCGAGGAGCGGCTGCGAGAGCGGGAGAAGCATGAGGCGATCGCCACTGCGGGCGCCACCGCCGGACGTGCCGTCCTCTTCAGCGGGATCGCCTTCGTGCTCGCGATGCTTGGGCTCCTGCTGGTTCCGAGCCGATCTTCCGCAGCCTCGCCGCCGGCGCGATCCTGGTCGGGTTCGTCTCCGTGATCGCCGCGCTGACGCTGCTCCCCGCGGTCCTCGCACTGCTCGGCGACCGAGTGAATGCGCTCCGCATCCCCTTCTTCGGCCGCGCAACTGAGCAGGCGGGCCGGGAGGGCCGCTTCTGGGGCGCGATCGTCCACCGGGTTATGCGCCACCCTGCCGCCAGCCTGATGCTCGGCGCCGGCCTGTTGCTCGCGTTGGCGGCCCCGGTGCTGGCGCTCAACACAGGTACGTCGGGGGCGGCGACGCTTCCCGACACCTTCGAGTCGAAGCAGGGCTATCTCCTCCTCCGCGAGGAGTTTCCGAAGGAGTCGACAGAGCCGGTCGACATCGCGGTCGCCGGAGACGTCCGCGGGTCGGCCACCAAGCGCGCTGTGGCCCGGCTCGAGCAGGAACTCGCGCGCCGCCCGATCTTCGGGGAACCGGTCGTCGAAGCGAATGAGGCGGGCACAGTCGCCCGCGTCACGGTTCCGATCGCGGCCAATCCAGACAGCGAGCGTGCGATCGAGGCCGTCCGCGGGCTACGCGACGAGGTCGTCCCCCGTGCGTTCGCTGGTGTTGACGCCGAGGTGTACGTCGGCGGCGACACCGCCGAGGAACTCGACTACCAGGACACCGTCAACTTCTGGCTTCCGCTCGTGCTCCTCTTCGTGCTCGGACTCAGCTTCCTCCTGCTCACGCTCGCGTTCCGTTCGATCGTCGTTCCAGCGACCGCGATCGCCATGAACCTGCTCTCGGTCGGAGCGGCATACGGGCTGCTCGTGCTCGTCTTCCAGGAAGGCGTCGGCAACGAGCTCCTCGGGTTGAGCGCGGCCGAGACGATCGACGCCTGGGTTCCGCTCTTCTTGTTCGCCGTTCTCTTCGGACTCTCGATGGATTACCAAGTCTTTCTGCTCAGCCGCATCCGTGAGCGCTACACGGCGACAGGCGACACGGACGCCGCCATCTCCTTCGGCATCGGCTCGACGGCCCGCCTGATCACCGGCGCCGCGCTGATCATCATCGCCGTCTTCTGGGGCTTCGCGATGGGCGACACCATCGCCTTCCAGCAAATGGGCTTCGGCATCGCTGTCGCGCTGCTGATCGACGCGACCATCGTCCGCTCCGTGCTCGTCCCGGCAACGATGAAGCTGCTCGGCGAGCGCAACTGGTACCTGCCCTCCTGGCTCACCTGGCTCCCCGACGTGCGCGTCGAGGGCTCCAAGCCGCCCCCGAAGGCTGAACTTCGGCCGATGCCGGACGGAAGTCGTTGAACGGATGGTCACCGTCTCGCGGCTGGTAACGCTCGTCGATGTCGATGTCGACGATGGCGTTGGCGCTGCCGCGCCATGGTGGTCGCCGACGAGACGGGCAGACCAAGGCGAGTGGCCATCTGCCCCCGCTGCCAAGGGCGTTCCAGTAATTGACACCGCTCAGGCGGGCCGCATGTGGTTCTTGATGGCGCGCCGGTAGGTGTCGAGCGAGGTGGGTGAGTACTTCCCGTCGGCTAGCCCCTCGAACCTCTTCTCCCAGAGGTCAAGGAGATGGGTGATCCTTGTGCATCGCAGTGAGCTCGCCGGACTGGTTGGCCTTGGACCGGTCCTGGAGCTTTCGGAGCAGCGCACGCTCAGCCGTCGTCTTATTCTTGCCGAAGGCAGTCACCGGGCGGACATGACCGTCGTGGTCGCGGAACCTCGCCTTGGACCGGTAGCTGACAGGCTTACCCTTTGCATCGGTCCTCTCGATCGAGGTGGAGATCCGTCCCCAGGTTCCGATGGGCAGTGGGTGCCTCGGCATCTCAAGCCTCCAACATCTGTGGTCGGTGGCAGTTCAACGCCTGACAGGGCGGAGAATCCGAGAAGATCGCAACGACGCGAAGCCATGTGATGTGACGCACAGTCACGAGCAGATAGAGGTCGGAACGACGGACCGATCGCTCGGTGGCGAAGGCCGGGGTCTCACTGAGGCGCGTATTCGCCAAAGTGGTCCGTAAGTGGTCCGTCGGCGACATGAAGAAACCCAGGCCAACGCTGTGACCTGGGCTTTGGTGCGCCGCCAGGGACTCGAACCCCGAACCCGCTGATTTGCGGCCCAGGGCGATCATGGATTGTCGCTGATGCGCGAAAGCCCTTACTGGCGAAGGATTCGCTAGCTGTAGAGCGCACATAGGTTCTCATCGCTGACGATGTTCTCGCGCTGATTCAGGTGCGTAAAGAGGTGACTCCGGGGCCGGGCGGCAGATAATTGGACAAGGATCGGCACTCAATTTGAAGGCTAGAGGCAACGATTGATGGAGTGAGTCCCTGGCTTCGGAGCGGAATGCAGCCGCAGGCCTGCCACCGGGGTGGAAGGCCTGCGGTCGCCAGTGGATTGCAGGTCGGATTGGCGATCAGTCAGTGCGCCTTCGGTATCTGATCGCCGACGTTAATCGTGACTTCGCCCGGCGAACTTCACGGAGTTGAACTGGTTGATTGCCGACTGGGTCACGTCGTGGGAGGTGGAGAAGATTCCTGCGTCCTGCTGTGCTGCGGCCGAGAAGGCAGGGTTACCGGCGCGGCGATCGGGACATAGTTCTGACCGTTGCAGGAGTACGACGCGCTGAACGACGTTCCGGATCCGGCGAGCTTCACCCACACGGGACGGTAGTTGTCGACGCTCGCGCGAGCGTCGGTGTCCAGCTAGCCGTCGCCGTGGGCGTCCCACTCGAACACGACACCGTTGCGAGCGGTGGCCGCGACGACGCCGCAGCGACCGGTACCCCTCGCGCTTCTCGGGACACACACCGACCACGACAGCCCGGCGCTCCGGCTCGCGCGTCACGAGACCGGCCTCAGGGGTACAGGGGGAACATCGATCACGTCTGGCTCGGCCACCAGCCGCGGAGCAGCGCGCTCAGGCCAGACTGTGGTCAGTTGCTCCTCCCGCTTCAGGTCTTGAGCTCCTGACCGAGGCGGGCGGTCAGCGCCCGCGAGTCATGGAAGCTCGTGCCGATCAGTTTGCCGACGTTGTTGATCCCGGGCAGTTCCGCGAAGCGGCCCAGCTGTTCTCCTCAGTGCCTATGTCACCGGCTCGCACTTTCCAGCACGACGTGCACAAGCTCGCCGCGACCACTAGGGTCGACGCACCGGCCGACCGGCTCGGCCTCGAACGGCAGCGGACCCGGGCCTGGCTCTTCGCTCTGGCAATCCAAACGGCATCCTGGCAGCTGTCCGTCGGAGGCGGGCCTCAGTACGACGCATACAGCCGCGTCGCGTCCACCTTGCTGTGACGCCAGAGACCGGACCCGTTCCCGTTTCGGGCACCGTACGCGCGGCCGGCGTCGGCCGGCCGCGCCGACGGGTAGGGAGATTCGGGTCAGGCCTTGGTGAACGATCGGATCTCGACGCTGTATGGCGCCGCGGACAGGACGCTGTCGCGGGCGTCGAAGGCCAGCTCCGCGACCGTTACCTGGGGTGGCTGGCCGACCCTGTTGGTCGCGTCGAGGGTGGTGGCGGTGAGCCGCCACAGGTTGCCGTTCGGGCGGGCCTTGAAGCCGCTGAACGACAGGTCGATGTCCTGGGCATCGGCGGTTGCGTTGACAGTGGCGACGGTCAACGTGCGGCCGTCGGGGTGACCCGAACCTCTGCCGGTAGAGCTTGAACAGCACACCGGGAGGGCCAGCGTGTGGAAACCCACACCGAGCCGGAACTCGACGTCCTGCTCGTCGTCGTGGCGGGAAGCGGCACCGTCGATACCCCTGATGGTTCGAAGTCTCTTGCCGACGGCAACCTCGTGTGGTTGCCGCGCGGCTCGACGCGCAGCATCGCCGCCGGCAAGGACGGACTGTCCTATCTGACCGTTCACCGGCGCCGTCCCGGCCTGCAGATCAGACCTCGTCTTGGTCCGTAGGCGCCGCCCAGTCACGACCCGACCTGCGGGTGTGGCTCAGCGTGATTCTCGTAGGAGCTCCGCCAGCACGGCAGCCTGACTGTGACCCACGTCCCGGGTCGCGGTCACCAGCGTCAGTGTGGAGCCACGGGCCAATGTGCGCAGCTCGTCGAGTGCCTCCCGTTTGGGCGGTGTCGCGAGCTCCTCGCGATAGCGCGCCTCGAACTGTCCGAACTTCTCCGGGACGTGGCCGTACCACTTGCGCAGTTCCGTGGACGGCGCGACGTCTTTGGCCCACACGTCGATCGCGGCTGCCTCCTTGCGCATCCCACGCGGCCAGATCCGATCCACCAGGATCCGGATACCGTCATCGATCGCGGCCTGGTCGTAGACCCTGCGAACCCGCACGCCTCCGGCAGTCATGACTCACCGTCCTGCGTCAGGGGCTGTGTGACTTGATCGTTGTCCGACGCTTGGTCCTTCATTTGATCACATCCTCTTGGTTTCGCCGTTAGCCGGCGCTTGGCATTGACGCCTTCATCCGCAGGCGAATCGACCACCTTGGCTGACTCGGGTACGACGTCACAGTGACCTGGACCTGGCGCCGATCAGCGAGGCGATGACGGTGACGGTCAGGACTGCGGCGATGACGCTCAACGACAGGCCGGTGCTGATCTGGCCAATGCCGAGTGGCTCGCCGTTGTTGAGGAATGGCAGGTTGTTCTCGTCCAAGGCGTGCAGGATGAGCTTGATGCCGATGAAGCCGAGGATCGCCGCGAGGCCGTACGACAGCTGACGCAACCCCAGCAGGGAGAACGCGGTGGCGGTGAAGACGATGAACACGCTTTGGGTGAGACCGAAGATCGCCGGAATGGAGTCCAGAGCGAACAAGACGTCCGTTCCACCGATGGCCACCATGACCAGCAGCATCGGGGTCATCACCCGCCTGCCCCGCTCGACGGTGAACAGATTGTCGCCGTCGTAGGCCTCAGAGGTTCGGAAGAACCGTATGGCGAGGCGGACCATGATGTTGTCGGCCGAGCGGCCGTTCGTCCCGGCGGGCTCGAGCAGGTGTCCGGCGGTGACGAGGAGGATGAGTCCGAAGATGTAGAACACCCAGGCGTAGGAGTTCACCAGTGCGGCGCCCAGGAAGATGAAGCCGGTGCGCGCGATGAGTGAGAAGGTGATGCCGAACAGCAGCACTTTCTGCTGGTCAAGGCGCGGCACGTTGAAGCCGGGTCCATCAGTTGCTGACCACCGTCACTCCTCTTCGCGGTGGTAGCGGGCCAAGTGTTCGCCGCTGACGCGCTTGAGGTCGGCGGCGGGGAACGGGGCGAGTAGTTGCCACCCGAGCTCGAGGGTGGCGGTCAGGGTCCGCCGCGCTGCTGCCTGGTCGAGATAGGTGCTCTCGAAAGCCGCAGCGAAGGCCAGATAGCGCCGGTCCTCGGGCGGCAGTCCGCTCTCGCCGACGATGGACATCAGGCGGCGGACCTCGCGGCCCCGGGCGTAGCAGGCGTACAGCTGATCGGCCAGGCCCCGGTGGTCGTCGCGGGTCTTCCCGGCGCCGATGCCGGCGTTCATCAGGCGTGAGAGTGAAGGGAGCACGTCGATCGGTGGTTCGATGCCCTGGCGGTCGAGCTCACGCGACAGCACGATCTGTCCCTCTGTGATGTAGCCGGTGAGGTCGGGGATCGGGTGGGTGATGTCGTCGTCCGGCATGGTGAGGATCATTAGCTGGGTCAGCGATCCGCTGCCGCCGCGAACCCGGCCGGCCCGCTCGTAGAGCGAGGCCAGGTCGGTGTACATGTAGCCGGGGTAGCCGCGCCGGCCCGGCATCTCCTCCCGTGCGGCGGAGATCTCCCGGAGGGCTTCGCAGTACGCGGTCATATCGGTCATGACGACCAGGACGTGCCGGTGCTGCTCGAAGGCCAGGTATTCAGCCATGGTGAGCGCGACCCGCGGTGTCAGGAGGCGTTCGATGGTGGGGTCGTCGGCCAGGTTGAGCAGTAGGACGCTGCGGTCGGCGGCGCCACCGGTGAGGAACTCCGCGCGGAAGAACTCCGCCTCGCGACGGGTCACGCCCATGGCGGCGAAGATGACGACGACCTCGGCGTCATCGCCGGGCACCCGTGCCTGGGCCGCGATCCTCGCTGCGAGGCCGTTCGCGGGCAGCCCGGCGCCGGAGAAGATCGGGAGTTTCTGACCGCGGACCAGCGTGACGAGTCCGTCGATCGCCGAGACGCCGGTCTCGATGAACCGGTCGGGGTGGGCGCGAGTGATCGGGTTGAGTGGCAGTCCGTTGACGTGGCGGTAGTCGTCCGGTACGGGTTGCGGCCCGCCGTCGCGTGGTCTGCCGGCACCATCGAGGACTCGCCCGAAGTAGTCGGCGCCAACGCCGGTGCGCGCGGCGCGTCCGCGGGTGAGGACGGAGGTTTCGCGGCGTCCGATTCCGACGGTTCCGCCGAAGACCTGGACGACGGCCAGTGAGCCGTCGAGCTCCAGTACCTGGCCTTCGCGGATCGGGCCGTCGCCGGTCTCGACCTCGACCAGCTCGCCATAGCCGACACCGTCCATGCCGTCCACAATGATGAGTGGTCCGGCGACCCGGGTCACGGTGCGGTGCCCGACGGTGAAGGGGGAGGCCTGGGCTTCGACGGTGGTCACAGCGAGCTCATTTCTTCGGCTATCCGCTGGGTGAGGCGGGTGGCGGAGTCGTCGATGTGGTCGGTGGGCCAGCGACGCATCCGGCCGAGATCGGCCAGCACGCTCGCGGCGGTGATGTCGGTGATCGCGACCCCCCGCTGGAGCGCGGCGGTCATCGCGGCACCGGACTCGTGGATGACGCGCAGCATGGCTAGCAGTCGCTGGGGTGGACAGGATGCGTCGAGGTCATCGAACGAGGACTGCTGGAGCAGGTCTTCGCGCAACGCCTGCCCGATGCGCAGAGTGATCCGTTGCTCGGCGGCCAGCGCCTCGACACCGAGCAGCGACACCACCTCCTGCAAGGCGCCCTCGTCTTGCAGGGCTGCGGACGCCCAGCGGCGCAGCGACGACCACTCGGCTCCGACCTCCCGGTCGAACCATTCGTCCAAGCCGTACTGGGAGAAGCTCCGCAGCCAGTTCACGGCAGGGAAGTGACGCTGCCGCGACAGAGCGGTGTCGAGTGCCCAGAAGCACCCCGCGAGCCGCAGACTGTTCTGGGTGATGGGCTCGGAGAAGTCACCGCCGGCTGGTGAAACCGCGCCGACGATCGTCACCGAGCCGGTGCGCGGAGGTGTGCCGAGGCACTGGACGGCGCCGGCTCGTTCGTAGAACCCGGCCAGCCGCGTCGCTAGGTAGGCGGGGTAGCCGTCCTCTGCGGGCATCTCCTCCAGGCGACTGGACACCTCACGCAGCGCCTCGCCCCAGCGACTGGTCGAGTCGGCCATCATGGCGACGTCGTAACCCTGGTCCCGGTAGTACTCGGCGATCGTGATGCCGCTGTAGATGCTGGCTTCGCGGGCGGCGACCGGCATGTTGGAGGTGTTCGCGATCAGCACGGTGCGTTCCATCAGGGGCGCGCCGGTGCGCGGATCAGTCAGCTGAGGGAACTCCTCGAGCACCTCGGTCAGCTCGTTGCCGCGCTCGCCACAGCCGACGTAGACGACGATGTCGGCGGTCGAGAACTTCGCCAGGGCCTGTTCCAGTACGGTTTTGCCGGTCCCGAAGCCGCCCGGGATGATGGCGCTTCCGCCGCGGGCGACCGGGAAGAGCAGGTCGAGGACCCGCTGGCCGGTGATCAACGGCACGGTCAGCGGCAGCCGGTCCGCGACCGGACGGGCGCGGCGCAGTGGCCATCGGTGCATCATCGCCAGCGGATGCCCGTCGATGTCGACGACGGGGTCAAGCACGGTGGCCGGTCCAGGACGGCTCGCGGTGACGACGCCGGCCACGCCTGTCGGAACCAGGATCCGGTGCTCGATGGCGTGTCCCTCGGGGACGGATCCGAGCAGGTCACCAGGCCCGACGCGGTCACCGACCTCTACAGCAGGGCGGAACTCCCACCGATGGTCGCGATCGAGCCGGGGCGGGTCGGCGCCTCTGGCGATGTACAGGTTGACGTCGGTGCTCAGATTCTCCAGCGGTCGCTGGGTGCCGTCGAGGATGCCGCCGAGCAGCCCTGGCCCGAGCTCGGCGTACAGCGGTTCGCCGGTCGCTTCGACCGGTTCGCCGACCTGTAGTCCGGTGGTGTCTTCGAAGACCTGCATCACCACCAGGTCGCCGTCGATCTTGATGACCTCGCCCAGGAGCTGTTCGGTGCCGACCCGCACCACGTCGAACAGGCGGGTGTGAGGCAAGTCGGTGGCGCTGACGACAGGGCCGGAGACCTTGACTACCCGGCCGGTGTCGGTGGTTATCCGCCTGGTCACGCCCCGGCGATCTCGGGTCGCGAGCCCGGTGTCTTGTCTGGGCGTGGTCATGAGGTGCCTCCGTTGGGGGTGAAGGTGATTTGGTAGCCGATTGCGCGTGCGAGGAGGTCGCGCAGCGCCGCGTCCCTGGCCGCGGAGATGTCGCCGTCCTCATCAGGGAGGCTGAGGATGAGCGGGGAGGCCTGTTTGGTCCAGGTGGCGCGGATCGGCGGTGTGACAAGCGACCAGAGTGCTTCGTGGACAGCGATGACCGCGGCCTTGCCGTCGGCGATCTCCTGCGTGACCGCGGCGATGGTCTGGTCGGCGTCCGCCGCTGTGATGGTTCGTGCGCCGCCTAGACGGAAGCCGATGGCGGTGGCGGGTGTGGCGATGACAAGTGCGTCAGTCATGGGCTGCTCCTTTCTGGGCGGCGTCGTGGTCATCGGACGAGCAGGTCTCGGATGTCGTGTGTGAGGGCATTGCCGGCGAGTAGGAGCCGGATGGTGCGCGCCTCGCATTCGGCGGCGAGGACGTACCCGACGGGGATGTCCGCGCCGAGCGGGTCGCCGCGGCGCAGGCCGCGTACGGCCTGGCGCCACAGGGTGGTGTCCAAGTCCCATTCGAGCGCGGGGAGGTCTTGGTCGTGGAGGTGCCGTTCAAGGGCTTGTCGCCAGCTGGGACGGACGGCCCCCGTGGGCTGCGGATCGCCTCGCCGGGCGGCCAGCAACGCGGCCACGGAGACCAGCCCTGTGGGGAGAAGGCGCGGTGTCTCCAGTGCCGGGTCGCGCAGTACGGCGAGCAGATTGGCCCGGTCGCATTCGGCATGGATCACCTCGAGCACGGGCCGGGCGGCCCGACCGACCCACTCCAGCCGGTCGCTCCAGCCGTCGATCGCGGCTGCGGCGACGGTGGTCTCGAGTTCGTCAGGGTCGCCGCTCAGTTCGAAGCGTTCCCAAGCAGCGGGAAGCGCCCGGGCTGTCAGCGGGTCGGGCAGCCGGTGCGCGGCCAGTCGCAGGACAGCCGTGGCGCCGTCGGGTGCTGTGGCGATGTCCGCGGCGGTTCGCTGGTCGAGTGCACCGACACCCAGCACCGCGGCGAGCCGGTCCGCGGCGGGTTGGCCGGTTCGTGCACCGCGGATCAGCGCGAGGGCGTCTTGCAGGTCGTGCCGGGCCAGCAGCACCGCGACCGCAGTGCCGGCGATGCCGCCGTAGAGTCCGCGTACTCCGCCCAGCAGGTCCCGCAGCCGGCGGCCGATCGCGTCGAGGAGCCGATCGTCGCCTGTCCGGTCGCGGTTCAGGTAGGGACGGTACGTGGACGCGGCGAGTCGTTGGGCGGCCGCTTCCCGGGAGACGCCGGCGAGTTGGTCGTAGTCGAAGGGGCCGAGCAGGGCGGGCAGTCGCGCCCGGAGCCGGGTGTTGCCGGCGATGAAGTCTGCGCGGGGCGTCATGACTCGTGATCCCAGGAGCGGCTCAGTTCGGCGCGGATCTCCGGCCAGGTGTTCGCAAGCCTGGTGACATAGGTGTTGTCGATGTAGCGGGCTTGGTTGTCCTCGGCAATGGCTCCGCCGGTTCCGAGGTCGGCGACCAGTTTCGCCGCCAAGACCGGCCGCAGCGTCGCCGCGTCGGCCGGGTGGACTCGGACGACTGTGGCGGTTGGCATCGCGGCGAGGGCCTCGTGCGCCGATGCGATGGCGGCAGCCGCGCCGGCTGGGCTGCCCGGCAGCGCGAGCAACTGCTCGCGAACCTGTGCGAGGACCTCGTCCAGCGCGTCGTCGCGCGCGGTCCGGGCAGCCCGGCGGGCGCCGGAACGCGCTGCGATCAGCAGGGCTTCTGCCTGCTGGTGGGCGATGATCTCGGCCGCCGTCACGGTCTCCTGATGGGCCTGGGCGATGCGCTCGCGGGCCTCGGCGAGGATCTGAGCTGCCTGGCGGCGTCGGTCTTGCTGGGCCTTCTCGTGTTCTGCCGCACCTTCCTCCTCGAGTGCGGTGAGCAGATCGAGCAGCGCCATCAGACCTGCCCGCCGAGCAGCAGAATGATCATCGCTGCGACCGCGAACCCGAGGATGACCAGCGTCTCCGGGATGGCGACGAGCAGGATCGCGCGGCCGATCAGCTCAGGTTTCTCCGCTACCGCGCCCATGGCGGCGGCGCCGATCCGAGCCTGCGCGTAGCCGGTGGCCAGTGCGGCGAGCCCGACAGACAGGCCGGCGCCGATGGCGATCAGTCCGAGTACCATGATGTGGGTCCTTTCAGACGGGTGACCCGGCCGGGACCGGCTCGGGCGTCGTAGGGTCTGGCGCGGGGAGCGCCGTGGGGCGGTCGGATTCGTGGCCGGGGGCAACAGAGCCGCCGAGTGGTGCGAAGAACCGGCCGCCGCCGTCGTGGAACTGTCCGAAGAACTCGACGTAGTGCAGCCGGAGCGCCTGGATCATCGGGCTGAAGGCCGCTAAGGCGAGGTTCAGGGCGTGGAAAAGGGTGGCCACGACGACGCCGAGGAGCAGCGGTCCGCGGGCGCCGAGTTGGTTGGCGACCTCGGCCAGGTAGGTCGAGGCCAGTCCGACCGCGGCGAGCCGCAGGTAGGACAAGACGTTGCCGAGGATCCCGATCAGTTCAAGCGGGCCGAGCAGTAACCCCAGGGCACCTTGGGACACGCAGGCCACGACGACACCGACGATGAGCGCTGCCACCGCAGGGGTCAGCAGCCCGTGGGGGAATCCGGCGGCGGCGACGCCGGCCAGACCGAACAGGCCGGCCAGGACCAGAAGGTTTCCCGCTTTCGAGGCCAGGTGCCGGCGGTGGTGTCCCCGGGCGGCTGTCCATGCGCCGAGCAGCAGCCCAAGGACGACGTGGACGAGGCCGATGGCCAATGAGAACAGCAGAAGCGGTTGGAGTGCGGTCGGGCCGCCGCGGTAGAACCACAGCGCCGGCATGCCGATGCTATGTCCGAGGCTGCCAAGCGCTTCGCCGTACAGGAGGCCGAACAGGACAGTCCACCCGCCGCCGAGCGCCAGCACCCGGCCGACCTCACTGATCGTGCTGTTCGTCGGCCAATGCGATCTGAGCCACAACGCGGCGGCGAGTAGGAGGGCGCCGTACACGACGTCGCCGACCATGACACCGAAGAAGACCGGGAGCACCAGCGCCATCAGCCCGGTGGGGTCCAGGCCACCGCGCGCCGGCCACGACAGGAAGCCGACCAGTTGCTGGAACGGCCGCCAGCCTGGCCGGTTCCACAGCAGGACCGGCTCGTCCTCGGCGGGCGCGTCGGAAGACGCCACGCGCTCGATGGCGACAGCCTGGCCGAGCCGGTCGGCCAGAGCCTGCTCGACCACCGCGGTGCGCTTGGCCGGGACCCAGAGTCTGAGGACGAATGTCCGCGAGGACACGTCCGCCTGGTCGGCGGCGGCTGCCCGTTCGGCGCGGGCCCGCAGCGATGCGGCGGTCGCGTCCAGCGATCCGGCGACGGGCTTGATCGTGGCGGCCAACTGTTGCTGGACGCGCTCCCGTTCGCCGGGCAGGACGGACAATCGTTCGCGCATCGCCTCGACGGTCGCGCGCAACGACTTGCCGGCGTAGGCGGCGGGGACGCCGACCTCGACGATGCGTTCGGTGCCGAGGAGAGTGTCGACCTCTGGGAGGTCGCCGCGGCGAAGGACCAGCAGGCAGCCGACGGGGCTGCCAGGCGTCGCAGCCGAGGTGACCAGTAGGTGCCCGCGGCCGAGCAGCTCGGCGAGTTGCCTGGTCAGCTCGGGGACGACCCGCAGGTCCGGATCGTCGAGGACCAGCGCCATGCTCGCCAGGCCCAGGTTCGCCAGCTGACGGTCGTTCAACCGGCCCAGTTCGGGCACGAGGGGCTGCAACGCATCGAGGGCGTCGATGGACCGGGGCAGCGCGTCGGCCTCGCCGCGTAACTCTTCGTCTTCTTCCTGCAGCCTCGCCACCTCAGGTTCAAGATGGTCGAGGGCGGCCTGGAGTGCGGTGTCACCCAGCACGGGGCCGGTCGCCGGCTGGGTGGAGAGGGCGCGCAGGGCGTCGGTACGGGCGATGAGTTCAGTCAGGTCGGCCGGGGGCTCGCCTGGGTCGACGATCGTGACGACTTCGGCCAGTCGCAGTTCCTGCAGGGCGGCCAGGGCGTCGTCGAGTCGTGGTCTGAGCCCGGCGACTTCGAGTTGTGTGAGCGGGACCATCATGGTCAGCTCGCCTCTTCCCGCGATGATCGTTCCCGTTGTGGCAAGACCGACGAGATGACGGTGGCGACGTCCTGGTCGCGGCGCCGGGCGGCGATCGTGGTCAGGGCGGCCGCGCGGCGGATGCCGGCGTCGGTCAAACGGGTAGCCTCGGCGCGGGCGGTGGACAGGATCGCGGCCGCTCGTTGCCGCGCCGCCTCCGCCGCCTGCGCTTCGGCCTCGGCGACGAGGTGATCCGCCTGCACGTGAGCTAGTGCCACCTCATCGCGGGATTGGTCCGCCGCGGCCAGCCGGGCGGCGATCGAATTCTCGAGTTCGCGCACCAGTTCGTGCGGCGTCGGGTGGTCAACCGTGTCGCTGTCATCGCGCGCGCGGTTCATGCCGCGCTCCGAGTGCGACCGGACCTGTCAATCGTCGCGTCGCGGGCGGCCCGGCGGGTACGCGCGCGCCTGAGCCGGGCGTGTTCCTCGCGTTCGCGCTCGTCCAGCGTCAGCGCGATCCGGCGTGCCTCGTCGTGCAGCTGGGGGAGCACGATGTTGTCCAGTGCGTTGACCTGCTTGGTGGTCCGCGCGATCTCCGTGGCCAGCCGGCGCACGCTCAACTCCACCGCGCACAGGTCCAGCAGCCACTCGAGTTGCTCTTCGTAGGCCAGCGCGACAGTGTCGAGGTGGGCCGAGACTACGGCCGATGCCCAGCCACGGGTACCTGTGTTGCGGCGTACCGGATCATGACGCAGGTCGACGACGTGAACTCCGGCCACGGTCCGGGATCGCAGGTCTGCGCCGATCCCGGTCGCGGCGGCCAGGGCGCCCGATGCGAGGGGCTCGGGTCCGCAGACCGCGGTGGCCTCGTCAAGACGCTGCCGGGCTTGGACCGCGAGACGTCGCAACTGTTCCAGTCCGTTCAGGAGCTCGGTCTGATGGTGGCGGAACTCCCGCACCAGCGCCGTTCTCTTGTCTTTGAGCAGATCGCGGCCTTGAGCGACGAAGACTGCTCGCCGGCGGCGGTCGAGCAGCTCACTTCGGGTGGCGATAAGGGATTGCATGGCACACTCCCGGATGCTTGATCGGGTATCTCCGACTCTGCCGCTACGCCGCCTCGCCGGGTATTGGCACCTTCGGCGAAGGTCGAACCGCGCAGATTGCCGGGAACCGGCAATGGTGCAAGCGGATTGACAGACGTCACACACCCGCGGACGTTCGTGTTGCGCGAAGCAACAGTCGTCTCGGCCCAGTCCGGGCCGGAACGTCATGAGACAGGCGGGAGATCTCGGAGCGTGAGTGCGGCCTGGATGAGGGCGGCGTGGGTCAGCGCCTGCGGGTAGTTGCCGAGCTGCTCGCCCGTCTTGGGATCCATCTCTTCGGCGTACAGGCCCAATGGGCCGGCGCGGCCCAGCAGTTCAGTGAACAGGTCGAAGGCCTCGCCCCGGCGGTCGTCAAGCGCGAGCGCTTCAGCCAGCCAGAAGGAACAGGGCAGGAACGCGCCTTCGGTGCCCGGCAGGCCGTCACGCCCCGGTGGGTAGCGGTACAGCAAGGGACCATCGGCGCTCAGTTGGCTGCGGATGGCGTCGATCGTGCCGCGGATACGCGGTGATCCGCGCTCCTCGAGTCCGATCCGGGGCAGGATGAGGAGGGCGGCGTCGAGCTCTCGCGAGCCGTAGCTTCTGGTGTAGCTGCCCATACTGGTGTCGAAACCCAGCCGCCTGACATCGACGCGAACCGCCTCGCGGGCGGCCAGCCAGCGTCGACGCCGGCGGGCGGAGAGCCGGTGTGTCTCGGCGATCCGCAGGGCACTGTCGAGCGCCAGCCATGCCATCAGCTTGGAATGCACGTGGTGCACCTGGTCTCCACGGACTTCCCAGATGCCCGCGTCCGGCTCGCTCCACCGTCGCGTGACCAGATCGGCGAACCCTCGCATCGCGCGCCACGTTTCGGAGTAGAGCGGATGCCCTGTCTGCACGAGGGTCCAGGCAGCGTTGAGCACCCATCCGTAGCCGTCGAGTTGGTGTTGTTGAGCCGCATCGTTGCCCACGCGGACCGGGACGCTGCCGGCGTAGCCGGGCCAGTCTCGCAAGCCACGTTCTGGTGGCGCTCGGCGACCGTCCAGGGTGAGGAGAACCGGCAGGCGGGGACGTTGTAGGCGGCTGGCATGCAGGAGCCACCACAGGAACCCTCGGGCTTCCTCGACCATGCCGACACCGAGGAACGCCGCGATCCCTATGCTGGCGTCTCGGGGCCAAGCGAAGCGGTAGTCCCAGTTCCGGACCCCGCCGGGGTGCTCGGGTAGCGAGGTGGTCGGTGCGGCCACCGGCGCACCGGACGGCGAGTCCGTCAACAGGCGCAGCGTCAGCAGGCTGCGAACCACCTCCTCACGAAAGGGCAGCTCCTGGTCGACCCGAGCCGTCCAGTCGCGCCATCGCCCCTCGTCCTCGACGAGAAGCGCCCATGCGGTGGCAGCATCAACCTGGATCAGCGGTTCTCGATGGGCGACTGTGAGGACAAACGTGACTGGCCGCTCAGGGGTGACCGTGAACGACGTTGGTCTACCGGGCTCGATGGCTAAGCCCGCATCGCAGCTCAGCGAGACGGCCAGCGCGCCCCACTCGCACACGAGATCCTCGCCGCGGCGTCGGACGCGCGGCCGGCTGTGTTCCGCGCCGCGGCGAGGGTCGAACTCGACCCGAGCCTCGACTGCTCCGCTGTCTGCGGACAGTCGCCGCACCAGGATCGTCGCTGGTAACAGACGTCCGGTTACCTCCGCCACCATCGCCTCGGTCAGTGTCAACTTGCCGTCGGAGGTGGCCCAGGTGGTCTCCAGGGTCGCGCTGTGCCGACGGTATTTGCGCTCGACAACTATGGCGGCGGAAGCCGAGCCCAACCGGAACCTGCCTGCGGCCGGCCCGCCGACAAGCCTTCCGAAAATCGGGTCACCGTCGAACCGCGGCACGCACAGCCAGTCGAGCGCGCCATCACTGGAGACGAGTGCCGCGGTGCGAGTGTCACCGAGCAGCCCGTAGTCGGCGATCGGCTCCATCTCAACGGACCTGGAGAAGCAGGCCGAGCACGATCCCGTAGACAAGGTGGGCTGCGACGGCTACCGCCGGAGTCCGCACGCCATAGTTGAGGGCGAGCAGACCCGGCGGCTCGAGCACGGCCCTGCTCGCGGGCCCGGCGCGGTGTGAGGCCATCCGGGGATGCAAGCCGGGAAGGACCGGGAGCAACACCATCAGCGCAACTGCGACATGCAGGAGGCCAAGCAGCCCGCCCAGCCACCAGGTGGCTCGATGCAACAGTGCGAACACGGTCGCGTATCCAAGCGCGAACACCTGACCGACCACGAGATGGATGAGGAACCCTGCGACCCGGGCGCGATCCGGGTCCTCAGTGACCAGAGTGCCGAGTACAAGAGGAAGGTCCAGCCGGGTGAGGCCGCCCAATTGCGCGCTGATCATCACGGCAGTCAGCGCGGAGGTGGCCACCAACCCGAATAGCGCCCAGCCGAAGCAGTCCACGACGTCGCCGCTCAGGCTCGTCGGCTCCGGCGGGAGTAGAGGCTCCGCCGGTCGTCTGTGGTGTCGTTCGGCGACAGCGCGAGGTGCTCGCCGCAGACAACCAAATTCGGTGCGCGATCGCTGATCCGAAGGCCCTGCGTCGAAGCGACGATGCGCCGAAGCCCGTCACTCGTCGCGGCTCGCACCGCCCCGACCAGCCAACCCGGCGCAGGGCGCCGGCCAACTGGTCGGTGGGTGGATCCTTCAACGCTAGTGGGCGTCATGAGCTGTTCGTTGTGCTTGTCAGGAGCCGTGTCGGGTGGGTGCGTATTTGGTGGCGAGCCGGGCCAGTGCGAGGGCGGCGATGAGGAGGCCGAAGTCGCGTAGTGCGACGTCGTAGAAGCCTGAGAGGGTGAGCAGGTTGAGGATGATGCCGGCAAGCCAGGCCGCGACGATGAGTGCGCCGTAGCGCGGGATCAGGGCGACGGCCACGCCGGCGACGATCTCGATGATGCCGATGACGTACATCGCGTCTTGTCCGGAGCCGGGGACGATGTCGTTGATCCATGGGGCCAGGTAGGCGGGCCAGTCGGTCAGCAGGTTGGCGAACTTGTCGAGGCCGAACGCGATCGGCGCGATCGTGAAGACCGTTCGCAGTACCAGGAACGCCTGGTAGGCCGGGTCCAACAGCGCCTCCCGGCGCGTTGGGTGGGCGGTATGCCCCTCTGTGCTCATCATTTACTCCTTCTAGAGCGTCGATGTCCTTCTATGCTTGTCTGGCAGGCACGAACTAGCACCGCCGCTCATCGGCTGACTTCGCGGGCAGTTCGTTGCCTACGACCGGCAACACTCGGTCAGCCCGATCCGGCGATAATGCAGGTTCTTCGCGCAGGTCGGCTCAGGAATGCGTGGCGTGGGCCAACTCTGCCGCGAGTCCTTGTCGCCATGAGCTGTATCGCGGAGCCCAGTCGAGGGTGCGCCGGGCGAGTGTGTTGTCGGCGCCGCGCAACTGGGTCATGAAGGCGACCCCCCAGCCTCCGACAGTCAATCGGCCAAGAGCCGCGGGCACGTGCTTCGGTGGGGGAGCGTCGAGCAGCTGGGCGAGGATGGGCAGCCATTCGCGCACCGGTGCCGGCTCGTCGTCGACCACATTGAGCACGCCGTGCACGTGGCTGTCCAGTGCTGCGGTGATGGCCGCGGCGGCGTCGTGGACGTGGGTGAAGGAGAAGGTGCCGTCTCCCGAGCCGACGATCGGCATCTTCCCGGCCTGTACCTGGCGTACGAACGATCCGCTAGGGCCATAGATTGTGCCGTGGCCGTAGAGCTGTCCCAGCCGCAGTACCAGCCCATCTGCCTGCCTGGTGCGCTCTTCAAGCGACCGCAAGGCGGCGAGTACCGGGGCGAACTGCCGCGGTGGATCCCGCCATAGCGGTGCGATCTCGGTGGCCGGAACCCACTTGTTCGGCTCGTAGATGCAGGCCAGCCCCTCGGTGATGACACGCTTGGCGCCGGCCTGTTCGGCGGCGTACAGCAGGTTGCGGGTCCCCTCTGTCCGCAGTCGGTTGGTCTGCGCGAAGTCGCGGCTCATCCGTCGCGGATTGATCTTGGCCGGAATCGCGGTGAGGAGGTGAACCACCGCGTCGGGTGCAGCATCCTTGACTACGCGGCTCAGCGCGTCGGAGTCCAGTGCATCGGCTTCGGCGACTACGGCTCCCAGCATCTCGACCTCGACGGCGGCGCCGTACGAGCGGGCCAATCCGACCACCTCATGGCCCCTGGAGGTGAGCAGTGGCAGTAGTCGGCGGCCGATGACGCCGGTTGCACCGGCTACAAAGACGCGCATGGTTCCTCCTGGAGAGAGTTGGTTCTCGTTGTCGAGCGCCGGGCGTCAGCGTGGTGCGTCATCACCGCCGTCGCGGGGTTGGTCCTGGGCTTCGTCAGCCAGGTGGTAGATCGTCATGGCCTGCCGCGGTGCTGAGTCGTCGACGTCGCCGTGTCCGGCCAGTTGCAGCAGCACCCGTACGACGATGGACTGCGCGTCGATTCCGAAGTGGCGACGCAGGGCGGCGCGGGTGTCGGAGCGGCCGAATCCGTCGGTGCCCAGCGAGGCCCAGGGGGCAGGCACGAAGGGCGCGATCTGGTCCGGTACGGCGCGCATCCAGTCCGACACAGCCAGGACTGGTCCGGGCGCGTCGTTCAACCGCCTGGTGACGTAGGGGATTCGGGGCGGCTCGCCGGAGTGCGACAGTGTCCATTCTTCGGCGGCGAGTGCGTCGCGGCGCAATTGAGTCCACGATGTCACCGACCACACGTCGGCCTGGACGCCCCAGTCGGTTTGCAGGAGGCGTTGCGCTTCCATTGCCCAGGGCATCGCGATGCCGGAGGCAAGGATCTGCGCCTTCGGGCCGTCGCCGTCCGGGGCAGGGGAGTAGCGGTGCATCCCGGCGAGGATCCCGTCGATGTCGACGCCATCGGGCTCGGCCGGTTGCGCGATCGGCTCGTTGTAGAGGGTGAGGTAGTAGAAGACGTTCTGGTCTTCGCCGGGTCGCGGATCGCCGTACATGCGCCGGAGTGCGTCGGCGGTGATGTGGCCGAGCTCGAAGGCATAGGCGGCGTCATAGGCGACGCAGGTAGGGTTGGTAGATGCCAACAGCAACGAATGGCCGTCCTGATGCTGCAGGCCTTCGCCGTTGAGGGTGGTGCGGCCGGCGGTGGCGCCCAGGAGGAATCCCCGGGTCATCTGGTCGGCCGCGGCCCAGAGTTGGTCGCCGGTGCGCTGGAACCCGAACATCGAGTAGAAGATGTAGAGCGGGATCATCGCTTCGCCGTGGGTGGCGTACGACGTACCGGCGGCTGTCCAGGACGCGGCAGAGCCGGCCTCGGTGATGCCCTCGTGGAGGAGGACACCGTGGATGTCCTCCTGATAGCTCAGCATCAGGTCCCGGTCGACCGAAAGGTAAGTCTGTCCGTGGGGGGAGTAGATCTTCTTGGACGGGAACAGCGAATCCAGCCCGAAGGTGCGGGCCTCGTCGGGGATGATCGGCACGAACCGGTGACCGATCTTCGGGTCTTTCATGAGGTCCTTGAGTAGCCGGACGAACGCCATCGTGGTGGCGACCTCCTGCCGGCCCGAGCCACCCCGTGCGATCGCGTACGCCGCCTGAGCCGGCAGCCGGAGCGGTTTGCTGGTGACTCTGCGGGCGGGCAGGTAGCCGCCGAGGGCCAGACGGCGCTCGTGGAGGTATTCCAGTTCGGGCGCGTCCTCCGCTGGCCGATAGTAGGGCGGCTTGACGGCGTCGATGGCGGTGTCGGGGATATCCAGGAACAGCCGGTCGCGGAAGGCTTTGAGGTCGTCGATGGTGAGTTTCTTCATCTGGTGGGTCGAGTTGCGGCCCTCGAAGTGGGAACCGAGAGTCCACCCCTTGATCGTCTTGGCCAGGATGACCGTCGGCTGGCCGGTGTGCTCGGTGGCCGCTCGGTAGGCGGCGTACAGCTTGCGGTAGTCGTGTCCGCCGCGTTTGAGGTTCCAGATCTCGGTGTCGGACAGGTGCTCGACCATGGCGGCGGTGCGGGGGTCGCGGCCGAAGAAGTGCTCCCGGACGAACGCGCCGGACTCGGCCTTGTAGGTCTGGAAGTCGCCGTCGGGTGTGGTATTCATCAGGTTCAGCAGCGCGCCGTCGGTGTCGGCGGCGAGCAGCGGGTCCCATTCGCGGCCCCAGATCACCTTGATGACGTTCCAGCCGGCGCCGCGGAAGTACGACTCCAGTTCCTGGATGATCTTGCCGTTGCCACGGACCGGGCCGTCGAGGCGCTGCAGGTTGCAGTTGACGACGAAGGTCAGGTTGTCGAGCTCTTCACGGGCCGCGACGCCGATCGCGCCGAGTGACTCGGGCTCGTCCATCTCGCCGTCGCCGAGGAACGCCCACACGCGCTGCCGGCTGGTGTCTTTGAGGCCACGGTTGTGCAGATAGCGGTTGAAGCGGGCCTGATAGATCGCGTTGATCGGCCCGAGTCCCATCGAGACCGTCGGAAACTCCCAGAAGTCCGGCATCAGCCGCGGGTGCGGGTACGACGGCAACCCGCCGCCTCTTCCGGCGTGGGAGAGTTCCTGTCGGAAGCCGTCGAGTTGGTCGCTGGTCAGTCGGCCTTCCAGGAACGCGCGCGCGTAGATGCCTGGTGAGGCGTGTCCTTGGAAGTAGATCTGGTCGCCGCCGCCGGGTGCGTCGTGGCCGCGGAAGAAGTGGTTGAAGCCGACCTCGAACAGCGCCGCGGCGGAGGCATAGGTGGAGATGTGTCCGCCGACGCCGATGCCGGGCCGTTGCGCACGGTGGACCATGACTGCGGCGTTCCAGCGGTTGTAGGCCCGGATCCGCCGCTCGACGTACTCGTCGCCGGGGAATGTCGGCTCAGCATCGGGTGCGATCGTGTTGAGGTAGTCGGTACTGCGCAGATTCGCGACACCGACGCGCCGGTCACGGGCCCGTTGCAGGATGCTGAGCAGCAGGTATCGCGCCCTGTTCTGCCCGGCATGATCGACCACCTGGTCGAGCGATTCCAGCCACTCCTGGGTCTCTGAGGGATCCAGGTCGAGCAGTTGGCTGTGCAAACCAAGGCTTTCTGGCAGGCCTTGCGGTGTCGGTGTCATGACCGCTCCTTCAGGTCCGAGCCCTTGCCCAGTGACGTGGTCGCACAACGGAGCGGGCCTGCGGACGAGGTTTTGACGGACGGGGTTCGGTGCGGGCGGATCACGGCGACGGGGCAGCCGGCGTGCTGCAGTACCGCCTGACTGACTGATCCGAGCAACATGCCGGCGAAGCCTCCGCGGCCGCGGGACCCGACGACGACCAATTCGGCACCCGCCGACGAATCGATCAGCGCCTGGGCCGGGTGACCGTGCACAAGCTTTGTCCGTACGTCGATGCCCGGGAAGAGCACGCGCTTGCTCTCCATCGCCTCGGCGAGTAGTAGCCGGTCGATCTGGTCGACGATCTCCGCGGGAACACGAAGAGACGGGTGCTGTCGAGTCGTCATCGCGGCGTGCACGGCGGTGATGCCGATATGCCGGCGTGCCGCTTGCTGATAGGCGAATCGGATCGCCTCGGACGAGATCTCCGAGCCGTCGACGCCGACCACGATCCGCCCGGTCGGCACCGCGGGGAACGCCGTACCGTCGCCGTGGGGGTGGACGACGATCACTGGGCACGGGGCATGTGCGGCGACCGTCGCGCTGACGGACCCCACCAGCAGGCCGCGGAAACCACCGACGCCACGGCTGCCCACGACCAGCAGGTCGGCGTCGTGCGACTGGCTCAGCAAGGTCGCCGCAGGCGGGCCGACGAACAGGTCAGTGGTGACTTTGATGTTGGGGGCAACTTCTCGCGCATGGGCTGCCGCCTCGGTGAGGATCCACTCGGCGGCCGATTGGAGGCCGAGGTCCGTGTCACCGACGAAGGCCATGTCCAGGGCGTTGCCGATCATCGGCCAACTGAAAGCGTGAACGATGCGCAGGGGGCAGCGCCTCGACGATGCCTCCGCGACGGCCCAGGCCAGCGCGCCCTGCGCGGACACCGATCCGTCGACCCCGACCAGAACTGGCCGGCGACCCCGGTTGTTCACAGCAGTTGCCTTCGTCATATCGCCGCTCCGCTTCAGCTCTGGATGCCCTGCGGCTTCGACTGTGCCGTTCCGGTGGTGCGATGGGGTATTGCGTCGATCGGCGAACCTGTGACCGTCCTTATAGCCGACGCCCGGCAACGAACCCTAGGGGTTGTGGGTGGCCATCCAGTGTGAAGGCAGTGGCCTGGCGCTGCGGAAGCCCGTCGTTGCCGGGCACCGGCGATCAGGGCAGCCTCATCTCGCCGATCAGCGCCATACCGGTTGCGGGCCGGTCGCGGCAAAGTCGTCACTGCAGGACGGAGGAGGTTATGGAGGACAGATGATCATCGTCATTTACGTACTACTCGTAGCACTGGCCGTCGGGTTGATCGGTTCGGCGGTCTGTGTGCGTGTGGTGAGGCAGTTCGAGCGAGGTGTTGTGTTCCGGTTCGGTCGGGTGCTTCCAGTGGTCCGGGGACCGGGGCTTGCGTTGCTGGTGCCGGTTGCTGACCGGATGCAGAAGGTCAGCATGCAGATCATCACGATGCCGGTCCCGGCGCAGGACGGAATCACTCGTGACAACGTGACGGTTCGTGTCGATGCGGTCGTCTATTTCACCGTGATCGACCCGGTCCGTGCGGCTGTGGATGTCGAAGACTATGTGTCGGCGATTGGTCAGGTGGCGCAGACGTCGTTGCGGTCGATCATCGGTAAGAGTGATCTGGACGATTTGTTGTCGAACCGGGAACGCCTCAACCAGGGCATGGAACTCATGATCGACAGCCCCGCACTCGACTGGGGTGTGCATATCGAACGGGTCGAGATCAAGGATGTCGCGTTGCCGGAGACGATGAAGCGGTCGATGTCGCGGCAGGCTGAGGCGGAGCGGGAGCGCCGGGCGCGCATCATCACCGCCGACGGCGAACTGCAGGCCTCGGAGAAACTGGGCCAGGCCGCCGAAGTGATGACTGAGCATCCGGCCGCGTTGCAGTTGCGGTTGCTGCAGACTGTTGTCGAGGTCGCCGCTGAGAAGAACTCGACCTTGGTGCTGCCCTTCCCGGTCGAACTGCTCCGGTTTCTGGAACGATCGACACCGGCCGAGATCCCCAGGCCAGTCGCCGGCGCTGACCCGACGCCCGCGGTTGCACCGCCCGCACAAAACGGCGCACAGGTTCTCGCCGCGGCCGACCCTCAGAAGGTTCGCGAGCTCGAGGAGACCGAGCAGTCCGGTGGGCCACTCTCGTTGGGCGGATCGAAGTCGCCCACGGGACAGACCGTTACGGCACAGACCTCGGCCGGCGCAAGCATCACCGCGGCCCGCGAAACGGCCGGGCCGCCGGAACCTGATTGGACCTTCCGTTGGTTGTGCTGAGCCCGGCGTGGCATCTCCGAGGATTGCCGGGACCCTGATCCCCGTTCACGGGCAACCTCGTCACCGTGAGGAGGTCGCCGGCCGGGAGGTCGCGCATGTGGTAGTCGTCCGGATCGTCCGGCAGGCGAAGGAGAGGAAGCGTGACATGGCAACTGTTTCGTTCAAGGGAGCCACCCGGGTGTACCCGGGCAGCGAAACCCCGGCCGTGGACAGGCTGGATCTGGACATCGCCGACGGCGAGTTCATGGTTCTCGTCGGCCCGTCGGGTTGTGGAAAGTCCACCTCGCTCCGGATGCTCGCCGGCCTCGAAGAGGTCAACGAGGGTTCCATCTATATCGGCGACCGCGACGTCACCAACTTTCCGCCGAAGGAGCGGGACATCGCGATGGTGTTCCAGAATTACGCGCTCTACCCGCACATGTCGGTCGCCGACAACATGGGCTTCGCCCTGAAGATGCAAGGCCTGCCCAAGGACGAGCGGGCCAAACGCGTCGCCGACGCGGCGAAGCTGCTGGGCCTGGAGGAGTTCCTCGACCGCAAGCCGAAGGCACTCTCCGGTGGTCAGCGTCAGCGGGTGGCGATGGGGCGTGCGATCGTGCGTGACCCGCAGGTGTTCCTGATGGACGAGCCGCTGTCGAACCTCGATGCCAAGCTCCGGGTGCAGACCCGCACCCAGATCGCCGAGCTGCAGCACCGGCTGGACGTCACCACCGTCTACGTCACCCACGACCAGATCGAGGCCATGACGATGGGCGAGCGGGTCGCCGTACTGAAGGACGGTCGACTGCAGCAGGTCGACACGCCGCTGGGCCTCTACGACCGGCCGAAGAACGTGTTCGTGGCCGGCTTCATGGGCTCGCCCGCGATGAACCTGATCGAAGCCGAGATCACCGACGGTGGCGCGAAGATCGGCGACTACGTCGTACCGATCGAACGCAGCCTGCTGGCCAAGGCCGGCGGCGACAAGACCGTGACACTGGGGATCCGCCCGGAGGCGTTCCACATCGCCGACGAGGGGCTGCCGGTCAGGGTCGCGGTGATCGAGGAACTCGGCTCGGACGCATTCCTCTACGGTGCTGCGGAGCACACCACCTTGAATCAGCAGGTCATCGCCCGGATCGGCACCCGAACTCACAGCGAGAAAGGCGCCTTGGTCTACCTCGCCCCGCAGCCGGAGAAGGTCCACGTCTTCTCCACCTCCAGCGAGAAACGCCTCAGCGCCTAACTCTCAACCGCACCACGCATCGCCGGCCTCGGCTCGTGTCGCCAGGGCCGGCCGCCTGTCCGACTCGTCAACGGCGTGGTGCGCGGCAGCGAATCCTGTTCCAGCATGCCTTGCGGCTTGAACGTCACGACAGCTCTCTCTGGTCCGCGAAACGGCTCGGTACGGCGATCTGGAGGACGGACTGCTGCGCAGGCGAGGGTCTGTCGACCTTCGTCTGGCGGGGGTGGACGACCGCGACCGGGCAGGGAGCATGGCGCAGCACGGCCTGGCTGACTGAGCCCAGTACCATCCCGGTGAAGCCGCCTCGCCCACGTGAACCTACGACGATCAACTCGGCGCCGTCGGCCCCGTCGAGCAGCGCCTGGACGGGGTGGCTGTGGACGACTTTGGTCTTCACGTCGATGCCAGGGATGAGGATCCGCTTGCTGTCCATCGCTTCGGCGACCAATTGGCGGTCGACCTGCTCGACGATGTCCGCGGGCACGCGCACCGACGACTGCCGGCGGCTCGGCATCGCGGCATGCACGGCCGTGATTCCGACGTGGCGGCGCGCGGCCTCCCCGAAGGCGAACCGGATCGCTGCGGACGAGACTTCCGATCCATCGACGCCGACCACGATCCGGCCGGTCGGGGGTCTCCGATCATCGGCCAGGTGAAGGTGTGAACGATGTGCAGCGGGCAGCGTCTGTACGTCGCCTCGGCAACCGCCCAGGCGAGCGCGGCTTGCGCGGATATCGAGCCGTCGACGCCGACCAGGACCGGTCGGCGGCTGCGGTTGTCTACAACGGTTGTGTTCGTTATGTCGCCGCTCCGCTTCAGCTTTGGATGCCCCTGCGGTTCGACTGTGCCCTTCCGGCGGCGCCATAGGTACTGCCACGATCGGCGATCCTGTGACGGCCCTGATAGCCGACGCCCGGCAACGATGCTCTACTGGAACAGCGCCGCACAGTTGCGTCGATTCCACTGGGAGAGGAGTGAGATGAGCGAATTCGGTCGCCTGTCAGGTCTGAGCGACAGCGCCCCGAATACCGCGGACGAGGCCTGGCTGACAGCGATCGCGCAGGCGGCGGCCGGAGACTCGCAGGCGCCGCTGGAGCTGCTGGTCGAATACCTCACCCTCCTCGCGGACGCGGCCATCTCCGGGCGGCGTCCGCGCGAGCATGAGCTGGCGATCGTGCGTGAACTCGGCCGTCGCGCCGCCGAGCAGGGCATCCCCGCCGGGCGGGTCGTCGACCTGTACCTGTCCGCGGCCTGGCGGATGTGGCGGGACCTGCCCGACGTCGTGCCGTACCGCGACCGCGACACGGTCCGCGCCTCCGCCCAGGCGGTACTGCGGGCCGTAGGTGAAGCGATCGCCGTCCTCGTGGACAGCTACCAGGTCGCAACCAAGCAGCTGATCAGGCAAGAGGAATCGCTGCGCCGCGAACTGATCGACGACCTGCTCCGTGGCGACGCCGACGTCTCCCGGATGGTCGAGCGCGCCGAACCGTTCGGGCTCGACCTCGGCCGGCCCCACCAGGTAGTCCTGGCCGCCCCCGCTGACGGGCTGCGCGACGGCGACACCACAGCGAGCATGCTGGAACGGTTCATCCTCGACCAGTTCGGGGACCGCGAGGTGCTCGTCGCCACCAAAGAAGGCCTGTTGGTGATGCTGCTCCCGGCAACCGCCCCGACGCCGGCCTCCCGCACCACCATCAAAGACGTCGGGGAACTCGTCCACGATGCGTTGATCCGGCACCGGCGAGGCCGCACCTGGCGTGTCGCCGCCGGCCGCCCCTACCCCGGCTCCTACGGCATCGCCCGCTCCTACGAGGAGGCGCGCGAGGCGCTGATGCTGGCCGAGCGGCTGCAACTCGACACCCCCGTGGTGGATGCCCGCGACATGCTCGTCTACCGGGTTCTGATTCGCGACCAGGCCGCCATCGTCGATCTGATCCAGGCTGTGCTCGGCCCGCTGACCCAGGCCCGCGGCGGTGCCGAGCCTCTTCTGCAGACCCTCGAGGCGTACTTCGCTACCGGTGAGGTCGCCACCGAGGCGGCCCGGCGCCTGAACATGTCGGTCCGCACCATCACCTACCGCCTGGACAAGGTCAAGACCCTGACCGGACACGACCCGGGCGACCCGGCACAGCGGTTCACGCTGCACATCGCCGTACTCGGCGCGCGCCTGCTCGAGTGGCCTCTGCGTGATCTTCCCTCGGGCGCGGAGGCACACGCCTAGGCACCGCGTCATTGCGTCTGCAGCGAACCGTCGTTGCCGGGCGTCGGCCAACATGCCGGCCTCAGGTTCGCCGATCGTTGCCGTACCCGTCATCGCCACGCCCCGGCAGAGTCGTAGGTGCACGAACAAGCCCGCCACCGTAAGGAGGTTGTCGTGGACCGATCAGTCGCCGTCCGCCTCGACGTGCCCGGCGCAACGGTGCGGGAGAACACACCATGAAGGCCTATCGAGTCATCTGGTTGTTTTTCTGTGGCATTCTCGGCGCCTTGGGGGTGTTCGTCGCGTTCACGTGGTCCCTGTCGGCCGTCATCTCGCTGTCCATCTGCGGGTCCGTGACCGGCGGTGTAGTCGTGATGATCCTGCTGGACGCCAACGGCAACCGGCCGCCGCGTGAGCGCCGGCGAATAATCGCCAGAAGCTCGATCCTGGGTGGGATCGGGACCTTGGCAGTCGTCGGCCTGGGGGCGATGGTCGGTGGTCCGACCGTGGTCCTGCTGCTGGCGATCACCGCAGGCGGGTCGCCCTACGCTCTCGAATACTGCCGTCATTGGCTCAGGGAACACGGCCACCTGCCGAGCCCATCATCGCGTCCGGCCCACGCGGACCCTGCCGAGCGCTCGGCAGGGTCCGCGGCGGCGCCGATCTCGTGGACCGAGCCGAGCCGGCCATCCGCGCCTCGCGTTGCGCCGGCGTCGCTGAGCGACGACGCCTTGTGCCAGGCGTGGCGGGCCAGCTTCTCGGCTCTCCAAAGCGCCAGGTCGCCGGCGCAACGGCTATGGGTGGTCGACGAGCGCCGGGCCTATCTCGAGGAACTCGAGAGCCGCAATGCGCGTGGTATCGCGGCGTGGCTGGCATCCGGAGCCAGAGCTGCGGGAGACCCCAGCAGGTACATCCTGGGAGACAGCATCCCAGGCCACGCTGCGATCGATTGGGACCGCCTCATCCACGGCACGGACAACTGAGTCCTGCTGACAGACGCACCGTTGCGACTGGCAGACGCCAGGGAAATCGAGAAC
The DNA here is from genome assembly GCF_040638415.1 of Kribbella sp. NPDC026596. Lineage (NCBI taxonomy): Bacteria > Bacillati > Actinomycetota > Actinomycetes > Propionibacteriales > Kribbellaceae > Kribbella > Kribbella sp. NPDC026596. Next base: position 55,599 of record NZ_JBEZYF010000057.1, read on the forward strand.
GCCATGACCAAGCTTGAACATCTCTACCGCTACTGCGGGCAGAGCCCGTGGCTGGACAACCTCACCCGCACGTACCTGCGTGACGGCACGTTGGCGCGCATGGTCGCCGACGGGATCCGTGGCGTCACCGCGAACCCGACGATCTTCGCCAGAAGTATCAAGGGCTCCCACGACTACGACGAACAGTTCTCGGCGCTGATGGCGGCCGGCAAATCGGTGGACGAGGCCTACTGGGAGTTGGTCATCTCCGACGTCAGTCAGGCGCTGACCGTCCTTCGCCCAGTGTTCGATCGCGGTGACTGCGCTGACGGTTTCGTGTCGGTGGAGGTATCTCCTGAGCTGGCTCATGATGCTCCGGGCACGATAGCCGCCGCGCGGTGGCTGCACCGGCGGATCGCACAACCGAACCTGCTCGTGAAGATTCCGGCAACCGCCGAAGGCGTCACCGCCATTGAAACGCTGACCGGTGAAGGCAGCAGCATCAACGTGACCCTGCTGTTCTCCCTGTCTCGCTACGCCGAGATCATCGAGGCCTATCTGTCCGGGCTGGAGAAGTTGACAGCGAACGGCGGAGATCCCTCGTCTGTCAGCAGCGTCGCCTCCTTCTTCGTCAGTCGGGTCGACACCGAAGTCGACCAGCGCCTCGAGGCACTCGGGACCGACGAGGCGCTGGCCCTGCGCGACCAGGCCGCGGTCGCGCAGGCCAAACTGGCCTACCGATTGTTCACCGATCAGTTCTCCACACCCCGCTGGCACCGGCTAGCCAGGTTGGGCGCGGATGTCCAGCGTCCGCTGTGGGCCTCGACGTCCACCAAGAACCCCAAGGACCGTGACACCCGCTACGTCGAGGAGCTCATCGGCCCTGACACGATCACGACCTTGCCCGAAGCAACCATCGCCGCCTTCGAGGATCACGGCACCACGGCTCGCACCGTCGACAGCGGCGTACCGCAGGCAGCGGAACTGATGGTCCGCCTGGCGGCAGTCGGCATCGACATGACGGCCGTAGGCCGCACCCTGGAGGACAATGGCGTCGCCAGCTTCGACAAGGCATACCAAGACGTCCTGGCGAACCTGACGAACCTCGCGGCGGCCCCGCAGACACCCGGCCAGACCAGCGAGAAAGGTTCGCCGGATGCCTCTCGACGACGAAGCCACACCTGCCGCGGCTGAACCTATCTCCCTCGCCGGGCAGGACGCCGCGGCCGCGGCGGAACAGCCGGCCAGTCTGAGCCTGACCTCCGCGGTGATGTTCGTGTCCGACCTGGACCGGTCGGTTGCCTTCTACGCTGAACTGCTGGCGTGGACAATCGCCGTCCACGAATTGGATGCTGCGCTCCTGGCATGCCCTGACGGCGGCCAGCTTTACCTGCGCAGACGGGGCCCCAGAGCCCCGCACGGCCTCGGCCACATCGGGGTGCAGTACCTCATCTGGACCGCACCGAGCGAGAGCGAACTGGACCGCTGCGAGCGGGTACTGACGGAACAGTCCGGCCAGGTGACGCGGTCAACACTCGACGGGTTCACGATCGTCGAGGGCCGTGGTCCCGACAACGCCCCGATCCTCATCGCCTACCCCGGGCCGCAGGAAGCGCCGCGGCATCAGGTCATGCAACGAATCTACCGGTGGTGACTTCGGCACAGTCCTGAGCCGGTGGCCGGGTCTGCCGGTCCGACTGGGGCAGGTCGGAGTCTCCGGGGGGCATGCTGTCGGTCTGACTGATCGGCGCTGTGGAGTCAATGCGGCTGTGCGGTAAGGATCGAGGGGTGGCGGTGGGCCGCGACCATGGCCAGACCGGCGCCGCGGACGGCTGCGGTGTGGGGAGCTGGTGCAGGACGTACCGGGGCCAGCAGTTGTTTGGCCAGCCGATAGGTGATCTCCGGACGCAGCGCGCCGCCTCCGGTGAGTAGCGGCCCACGGTCCAGGGCATCGACAACCAGTACACCGCACTCATGGTGCAGGAGGTCGGTCACCACTGCGACGATCGACTGCACAAGCTCGGCAACGGTCGTGGTCGTGCCAAGATCCGAGGTTCCCACGTTCAATCGATGGGCCTGCGTGACGCCGCCATCCACTAGCAAACCCACTTCGGTCAGGCCGGCTCCGATGTCCAGCACCAGCAGTGGCCGGGCAAAGTCTGCGCCTGCTCCGAGCGCGGCGGCTTTCACACCTTCAATGGTCAGCACGACCCGCGCGTCGAGAACCTCCAGCGCGGCGCGGGACACGCTCTGGTGCTGACCAGGGCATAGGACCGGGGTGGTCAACACAACCATCGTGTAGTGACCGAGGCCGGCTCGGCGGCCGAGGAGGCGTTCGAGTACGTGAGCGGCCCCCGCCTGGTCGACGACGACGCCGCGCTGCACGGGACGACTGCCACCGTCCGCGCCCGGCGAGATGATCGTGGGCTCGTCGAAGATCAGACCACGGTCCGGCATCCACGCCCTGGTGCGGGCGCTGCCTAGATCGATCGCTACGCCGGACGACCGCTGGGTGGCCGACCACGTACCTCGCCGTCGCAGCGCCGCCGTACGCGGGAACGGCGTACGCGAGGCCGGAGTCATGAGAGTGCTTCCTTGGGGCGTCAAGAGACTGCCTCCTTGAGTTGGTGGCACGGGCCGCAGAACCGGGCGTGCGGCAGGATGCGCAGGCACGCCAGCGGAATGGGCCGGTCACAGAGGTGACAGCAGCCGTACTGGCCGGCGTCCATCCGGCGCAGCGCGGCGCTGACGTCGGTGAGCACCACCCGGGCGGCCGCGGCAAGAGCGGTCAGCACCTCTTCACGGGCGTGCTGGTCGGCCGGTAGGTCGTCGCGGCTTGGCGAGATTCCGGCGAGCTGCTCCAGCCGGAACGCGCGCTCAGCATGAAGGTCTGCGCGGAGCGCAACCAGGTCCTCGGGACCTAGTTCGACTTCGTTCACAATGGCGAACATGTAGCTCAAGACTTCACACCCTTACAAGGCGTCAGCAGGGGACAGATAGGGCCGGCCTACCCGAGGTCGGGCGGTGCAGGCGCAACGGCCCGCGCTCGGGTTTCTGGTAGGCGTCGGTCAGGCGGCGAGTTGCTGACACCTGACGCAGTAGCGCACATACGGCAGGATCTCGAGCCGCTCAACCGGAATGCGGGTTTTGCAGCCTTGGCACGTGCCATAGGTGTCGCCGGTCAAGCGGTGTTCGGCTGCCGTGATCTCGGTCAGCACGCGTCTGATGGCGGCTGTCCGCGCCGTCGCGAGGTCCCTGTGCGCGAGAGCGGCGCCGTCCTCGATTGCGCTGAGTTGGGTGAGGCGGGAGTTGCGTTCCTGTTGCAGGCGCTGGCGTGCCTCGTGCACGGTCATGTTGGGGGAGCGGGCCACGGTGGTCACTGAAGATACGTCCTCTCACGAACGATGGGAACGACAGCAGACGCCGCTGCAGCCAACGGAAGCACATGTTGTGCACCGTTCGCCCCAGTTGCGCCTTGCCTTCAACCATGCCCGACACCGACCGCGGCGACCATCGGGACCAGCACCCATTTATCCAGCCTGTCGGGCTGTAGGCCCACCCAGACCACCCTCCGGTTCGGGCCCGAGCGAACCGATGCGGCGAGGGAAGAGGTACTCACGCAGGTCATCACGGACCCGGTGACTGATGCGGCGCCCATCCGAAGGGCTGGTCCACACTGAAACCTGGCGGTTGTCTGATCCGCAGTTCCGTCGATCGTCTTACCGGTAGAGGGCGGCGGTCGAGCAGCCCGGACTGAACAGAACCCGAGAGCACCGACGGAGGAAGATCAGATGACATCCGCAGCAAAGCCCAGCCCGATCCCCGATTCGTACCGCCGGGTGACGCCCACCCTCACGGTCGCGGGCGCGGTGAAGGCACTCGAGTTCTACGGTGCGGTGTTCGGCGCGACCGAGCGGATGCGGTTCCCCGGCCCCGGCGGGTCGATCGCCCACGCCGAGATCCAGATCGGCGACTCGGTCGTCATCGTCGAGGACGAGGACCCCGAGCGGGGGACCACGGCGCCGCCGGCCGGCGGGCTGCCGGGATCGCCCGTGTCACTGTTCATCTACGTAGAGGACGTGGATGCGGTCATCGCGCAAGCTGTTGAACTGGGCGCGACGCTGCAGCGTCCGGCGGAGGACCAGTTCTACGGCGACCGCGACGGCCACATCGTCGACCCGTTCGGGCACGGCTGGACCGTCGCGTCACACATCGAGGACGTGACACCAGACGAGCTGATGCGCCGGATGGCCGACCTGTTCGGCTCGGCTCGGTCCTAGCACCGCTGGGAGCGACCGAGCTGACGCCAGTGGGCGATGCCGTCATCGTGGAGACGTCAACGATCAGACGATGGTCAGGAATCCAGTCGCGGGTGCGCAGGCTGCCGAGATCAAGCGCTAGGCCGGAGCCGAGTCGGTGCCGTAACTAGGCGCGGGGACGGGCTGCTCCCAAGCTGTGAATCCGCTCAGTGCTGGGTCGCGAGGAAGTGCTGACACGGTGTGCAATAGCGCGCCTGAGGGTGGACGGACAGGCATTGGAGGCTGATGGTGCGGCCACATCGGCCACATCCGCCGTACCGCCCCGCGTCCATTCGGGCCAGAGCGGCCTCAGTTTCGGCCAATGCGGTCTGTGCGGCCACGGTGAGTTCATGACGGACCTGGCTATGCGCGGCGGTGTCACGAGAGCCTGCCGTCTTGGCGACCTCGGTGGCTTCCCAGGCGATATCCCGGAGCTGTTGACGCCGGAACAGCAGTTGTTCGAGCAGACCCGCCCGCAGAACGGTGAGTTGTGCGGGCTCGAGGCGTCGACTATCGGCTGCGGAGATCTGATGGGTCACGGCGCAACTCCTCCACTGGATCGACTCTCAGCTGGCGCGTTGCTGGCACCCCACGCAAAGGCGCGCGTAAGGCAGGATCTCGAGACGCTCGACGGGGATGGCGGTTCGGCAGTTGTCGCAGTCTCCGTAGGAGCCGTCGGCCAGACGCCGTCCGGCAGCGTCGATCTCTTCGAGCACACGCCCTGCATCTCTGCTTGAGTGCAGTTGCCGCTCAGCCGCCGATGAGTTCCTTGAGGGGGTGGGGGTCGGTGTCGACGGCTTGTTGGAGCAGTCGGT
>NZ_JBEZYF010000058.1:0-58524 GCF_040638415.1 Kribbella sp. NPDC026596
CGAGCCAGCTGCTCGCGCTCACCACGAGCCAGCTGCTCGCGCTCACCACGAGCCAGCTGCTCGCGCTCACCACGAGCCTGCTGCTCGCGTTCTGCGCGGGGATCGCGCTCACCACGCGCCTGCTCGCGGTCGGCGTAGTACTCCGGCCGCTGCGGCTGATCGCCGTACGGCCGCGGCTGGTCGCCGTACCGCTGCTGCTGGGGTTGCTGCGCCGGCGGTGGCGGTGCGGTTGGCAGGTACGGCGACTTGGGCACGTACGGCTGCTGTGGCACCGGGCCACGCTCGTACGACCGCGGTGCGTTCGGCAGGGACGGAGACGGGTCGAGTCCGAGCCCGTTGGCCCGCTCCCGCCAGTTGTCGTCGCCATAGTCCCCACGACGCTGTTCTTCGGTTGTCCGGTTCTTCGGTCCGGTCCCGTACGGCGACGGCAACTCCTCGTCGTCACCTGGGGTACCGGCCGACAGGAAGTTGTCAACCATGCCTTCATCGTCCCACCGTTGCGGAGGGTGAGCGCCACCGCCTGTGGGTGAGCGATCGCTCACATCGTCGGCGGGCAGGCCGGAGCGGCCGGAGGGTTCCTCGGTGGAACCCCACGGAGTGTCGGTGGAAGGGCGGTACCGCCAGGAGTCGCTCAGTGCTCGGCTGCCTTTCGTGCGTCCTCACGCCACGCGCTGGTGATCGGCAGTCGCCGGTCCCGGCCGAAGGCCTTGTGGGTGATCTTCGGACCCGGAGGATACTGCCGGCGCTTGTACTCCGCACGGTCGACCAGCTGGATCACCTTCGTGACCAGCTCGGTGTCGAACCCGGCGGCGACCAGTTCCGCACTGCCGCGGTCCTGCTCGACGTAGTCGTCCAGCATGTCGTCGAGCAGATCGTACGGCGGCAGCGAGTCGGTGTCCCGCTGTCCGGGGCGCAACTCGGCCGACGGCGGTTTGGCGATCGCGTTCTCCGGGATCGGCGGCTGCTGGCCGCGTTCCTTCGCGTCCGCGTTCCGCCACTTCGCCAGCCGCCAGACCAGCGTCTTCGGGACGTCCTTCAACGGTGCGTAGCCGCCGACCGCGTCGCCGTAGATGGTGGAGTACCCGACGGACAGCTCGGATTTATTGCCGCAGGCAAGCACCAGGTGGCCGTCGGCGTTCGACAGGCCCATCCAGATCACCGCGCGGACCCGGGCCTGCAGGTTCTCCTCGGCCAGGCCGGTCAGGCCGAGCGTGTCCAGGAACGGCTGCACCATCGGCTGGATCGGCACCACCCGGTAGTTGAGCCCGGTCCGCGCCGCCAGCTCGGCGGCATCGTCCTTGGAGTGGTCGCTGGAGTAGACGCTCGGGTTCGAGATGCCGAACACGTTCTCGGGGCCGATCGCGTCGCAGGCGATCGCGGCGACCAGCGACGAGTCGATGCCGCCGGAGAGGCCGAGCAGGACGGACTTGAAGCCGTTCTTCTGGACGTAGTCGCGCAGGCCGGTGACGATCGCGCCGTACATCTCGGCCTCGTCTGCCAGCCGCGGCGCGATCGCGGAGTCCATCGCCTCGAACGGCGCCAGCGCGTCCTCGTGGAGCACGGTGTGGACGATCTCGATGCCCTCGTGGGTGCCTTCCGGCGTACCGGTCGCGGCGGGGAGGTCGAGATCGACGACCATGCTGCCCTGCTCGAACTGTGGGGCTCGGGCGAACACCGTGCCCTCGGCGTCGGCGATCAGCGAGTCGCCGTCGAAGACGAGCTCGTCCTGGCCGCCGATCAGGTTCACGTACGCGAGCGAGCAGCCGGCCTCGCGGGCGCGGCGGCGGACCAGGTCACCGCGGACGTCGTCCTTGTTGGCCTCGTACGGCGAGCTGTTGACGACGAGCAGGAGACCGGCACCGGCGGCCTTGGTGACGGCGACCGGGCCACCGTCCTGCCAGAGGTCCTCGCAGATGACCAGGGCGACATCGATGCCGTGGATCCGGATCACCTGCAGGGTGTTGCCGGGGACGAAGTGCCGGAACTCGTCGAAGACGCCGTAGTTCGGCAGGTGGTGCTTGACCGCGCTGGTGACCACCTGGCCCTGATGGATCACGGCGGCGGAGTTGGTCGGGGAGCCCTTGGGGCGGCCGAGCCGGTCGATCCCCATCGCCGTACCGCTGGCGCGGTCGAGGTAGCCGCAGACCACCACGATGTCGCCGAGGCCCTCGTCGGCCAGTCGCTTCGCCAGGGCCTTGATCTTCGCCTGGGAGGCGTCCACGAAGGACGCCCGCAGCGCCAGGTCCTCCACCGGATAGCCGGTCAGCGCGAGCTCCGGAAACGCCACCACGTGCGCGCCCCGCTCGACCGCGTTGCGGGTCCACGCGACGATCTTGTCCGCGTTCCCGTCAATGTCACCCACGGTCACATTGAGCTGAGCGAGGGCTACCCGAAGCTGAGGCACGGGAGCACATTACTGGTTCGTTGGCTCGAACCCACGCCCGATGTACTTCTTGATCAAATGCAGGTTCCCGCCGACCGGATCCATCGCGTCCACCGTCAGGTGTTCACGAGTCAGCGGCGGGTACTCAGACCGCGTCCGCTCGACGTGATCCCACCCCACCTCATGCCACCCGGGGATGCCCCGGGTGCGTCCTTCGAATCTAGCGACGAAGGTTCTGGGGGCGGGGACTTTCGTTGGATGTGGGTGCCGGGGGCAGCGGATTGACTGGCGGTATGGGTGGACCTACGGGGTTGAGTGAGCGGGCGCTGGGGCCGGACTTGGCTCGGGGGTTCATGTTGTTGTTCATTGCCTTGGCCAACTCGCATTACTTCATCTACGGAGACCGGGTGTTCGGGGGATTCCCGGTCGATGCGGGGCCGGTGGGGATGGTGATCTCGACGTTCGTCGATGGGCGCGCGTTTCCGATGTTCGGGGTGTTGTTCGGGTACGGCGTGGCGCAGATCGTCCGGCGGCAGCGGGAGGACGGGAAGGAGTGGTGGCCGATCCGGAAGCTGTTGTGGCGGCGGAGTCTCGTGCTCGTGGTCCTCGGGTTCCTGCACGCGATGCTGCTCTACATCGGCGACATCCTCGCGGCGTACGGCGTACTCCTCTTCCTCGGCGTGTGGGCGCTGCGCTGGAAGGACCGCTGGCTGTTCATCGTCGCCGCATTGGTGCTCGTACTCACGGCTTTGCCGAGCGATGACTCACTGGCGACCGCGTCCGACGCGGCGGATCCGTCGATGCTGCCCACGGACCTCCTCGGTCAGTTCGGCGATCGCATCGTGGTGCAGCCGTACATCGCCGGACTCGGGTGGATCGGGTTCATCACGCCGTTCCTGATCGGACTCTGGGCCGGCCGGCGACGCATCCTCGAGCGCCCGGCCGAGCACCGCACCTTGCTCACCACGACGGCGATCGTCGGCTTGACCGTCGCCGTGGTCGGCGCGCTCCCTGTCTCACTCGTCGTCGGCGGCATGATCGACCAGCCGAGCGACCACGCGCTCCGCATCCTCGGTCCGCTGCACGACGCCGCAGGTGTCTTCGGCGGCTTCGGGTACGCCGCCTTGATCGTCCTGATCGCACACCGGCTGAGCGATCGCCCGATCACCCGGGCGATCGCCGCCGTCGGCCAGCGGTCGCTGACCTGTTACCTCTCCCAGTCCGTGGTGTGGGCCGTCGTCTTCACGCCGTACCTGCTCGACCTGTCGCGCACGCTCACCACGACCACGACGGCACTGCTCGCCGTCGCGACCTGGCTGGCGACCGTGGTGATGGCCGACCGGATGCGGCGCGCCGGCTACCGCGGACCGTTCGAGCTGCTGATCCGCCGGATCACCTATCAGCCCAGCATCACCGCGGCCACGCGGTCGCGCAGTTCCGGCAGCCGCGCGTAGCGAGTAATCGGTCACGTTCGGGCTCGCGGTGTGGTGGATGACGATGTGGTCGGGTGCGGCGATCACCTGGGTGGCGGACTTGGGCGGGCGCGCCGACCATTCGGTGCGCGTGTAGCAGCGCGGTGCGGGAGCCGCGTGGGCTGCTGTGGTTGGGAGGGCGACGCCACCGAGCAGGACGCCGCCGGCGGCCGCGCCGCGCAGCAGGGTACGCCGGGACGGCAGCGCCGGATTCTGGGCACGTTGGATATTTTCTGGGGCGGTCATACATTGGAAAATTCCCTACCAATAACCCGTCGAAACCGAGGATGGTCTAATGACGGGCGTGACAGATGGTGTGCGGACGGGGGACGTCCGGCTGGGCCGAATCGGCAAGTGTGTCCGGGTCGGTGTAGCGGTCGTCGGGATCGGCCTGCTGATCAACGGATCGGTGCGGGCCTCCGACGACGCCTGGCCGTTCGGGCCGATGTCGCAGTACGCCGGTTCGGTCGCTGACGACGCCTCGATCACGTTCACCCGGATCAGTGCGCAGACAGATGCCGGTACGACGGTCGACGTACCGCTGAACATCGAGGGCGCCGGCGTCGCCCGGGCCGAGATCGAGGTCCGGATCGGCGAGATCGTCAAGGACCCGTCGTTGCTGCAGTCGGTGGCCGACGGGTGGGCGCGGAAGCATCCCGACCGGCCGAAGTACGTGAAACTCGAACTGATCCGGGACACCACGCAGCTGGTCAAGGGCCGGGTCGAGGGCCCGCCGACGTCCGAGGTCCTCGCGACCTGGGAGGTGCGCAAGTGAGCACCGCCCAATCAGACGCCCAGCCCGCCGACCAGGCCATCGCCCGCCGATCCACAGTCGGCCGGGTTGCCGACTGGTTCACCCCGAGGATCGCCGTCGCCCGGATCGCGTGGCTGCGGACGGTGCTCTACCTGTTCGTCATCCTGGACATGCACGCGTTCGTCCGCGACACCCGCGACAAGGGCGAGCACCCCGGCCTGTACCAGCCGCTACTGCTGGCCCGGATGCTCGACCTGCCCAAGCCGTCGGTGGCGAACACGACCACCTTGTACGTCGTCCTGATCGTGTTCTGCCTGATCGGCGCGGCCAACCGGTTGCCGCGGATCGCGGGCTGGGTGGTCGCCCCGGCGTTCACCTGGTGGGTGCTGATCGGGATGAGCGACGGCAAGGTCGATCACGACCATCTCGCCCTCGTCGTCGCGCTCTGGGTGCTGCCGACGGTGGCACCCCGGGGCCGCGGCTGGACGTGGCGCCGGGAGGTTTCGCCGTACGCGGACCAGACGACGTCCGAGGCCGCCGGCTGGGCGATCCGGTGCATCCAGATCTCGGTGATCGCGACCTACTTCCTCTCCGCGATCGCCAAGCTCCGTGGTGCCGGGTGGACGCTCGCCTGGCCGAACAGCGCGATCCTGACCTGGGCGATCGTACGGCGGCCGCACCCGGTCGGGGAGTGGTTGCTGCATCACCCGTGGATGCTGCACGTGATGCAGTGGGTCGGCATCATCGCGGAGTTCTTCTCGCCGGTGATCCTCTGGCTCAAGGGGCGGTGGCAGTTGCTCGGGGCGCTGTTCTTCCTCGGGTTCCACGCGGCGAACACGGCGATCCTGCTGATCCACTTCTTGCCGACCGTGGTCTGCTGGCTCGCGTTCGCACCGCTCGAGCGGGTGGTGCCGTGGTTCCAGCGGCGGCGGGGATCAGAAGGCGGACAGCCCGAAGACCAGGCCGAAGAGAGCCGGCAGGCCAAGGAGCAGGCCGGCGCGTAGCCGGAACCGCCGGCCGCCGGGGCCCGGTGTCCGGACGACCCGGGACAGCACGGCACCGGCGTACCCGAAGACCAGGGCGGCGAGCAGGATCTGCCTGGTCGGCAGGTTGTCGGCGTCGTGGTGGGTCAGCCCGAGCGTGACCAGCCCGGGGCAGCAGAAGGCGAACATGCCGAACCCGAGCTCCGGGATCGGCAGCCAGCGGCGGCCGAGTACGTCCCGCTCGGCGGGCCGCTTGCGCCGGATCGACTGGACGAACCGCGTCGTGCTGAGCAGCAGATCGCTCACACACAGCAGCGCGGCCACGATCAGCGCCACCTGGTAACCGGCGCCGAAGATCGTCTGCACAAGGGAACACGTTAGGCCCTGTGCAAGCTCATGTCCGCCCGAGCACGTAACGTCTGCTTAACAGAGCCAGGGCACACTGTGTGAGGGCTCCCCATAGGTATGCGAGAGGTGGACTGATGGACAAGCAGCAGGAGTTCGTGCTGCGCGCGCTGGAGGAGCGCGACGTGCGCTTCGTGCGGCTCTGGTTCACCGATGTGCTCGGGTTCCTCAAGTCGGTGGCGGTGGCGCCGGCCGAGCTGGAGGGCGCGTTCGCCGAGGGGATCGGGTTCGACGGCTCCGCGATCGAGGGGTTCGCCCGGGTGACCGAGGCGGACATGCTGGCCAAGCCGGACCCGTCGACGTTCCAGATCCTGCCGTGGCGGGGCGAGACGATGGGCACCGCGCGGATGTTCTGCGACATCAACATGCCGGACGGGTCCGCGTCGTTCGCCGACCCGCGGCACGTGCTGAAGCGGACCCTGTCGAAGGCGGCCGACCTGGGCTTCACCTTCTACACCCACCCCGAGATCGAGTTCTACCTGTTCAAGTCGCTGGTCGGCGCCGCCGGTACGACGCCGGAGCCGGTCGACTCCTCCGGGTACTTCGACCACACGCCGCAGGGGATCGGCAACGACTTCCGCCGCGAGGCGATCACGATGCTGGAGTCGATGGGCATCTCGGTCGAGTTCAGCCACCACGAGGGCGGTCCGGGCCAGCAGGAGATCGACCTGCGGTACGCCGACGCGCTGTCGACCGCGGACAACATCATGACGTTCCGGGTGGTCGTGAAGGAGGTCGCGCTGTCGCAGGGCATCTACGCGTCCTTCATGCCCAAGCCGCTGTCGGACCAGCCCGGGTCCGGGATGCACACGCACATGTCGTTGTTCGAGGGTGACCGGAACGCGTTCTTCGAGGGCGGCGCGCAGTACCAGCTGTCCAAGACCGGGCGGGCGTTCATCGCCGGCCTGCTGTACCACGCGGCCGAGATCACCGCAGTGACGAACCAGTGGGTGAACTCGTACAAGCGGCTCGCAGTCGGTGACGAGGCGCCGTCGTTCATCTCCTGGGGGCACAACAACCGGTCCGCGCTGGTCCGGGTGCCGATGTACAAGCCGCACAAGGGGCAGTCGTCGCGGGTCGAGTTCCGGTCGCTGGACTCGGCCGCCAACCCGTATCTGGCGTTCGCGCTGATGCTGGCGGCCGGGCTGAAGGGGATCGAGGAGGGCTACGAGCTGCCGCGCGAGGCGGAGGACGACGTCTGGTCGCTCACCGCCCGCGAGCGCAAGGCCCTCGGCATCAAGCCGCTGCCGAGCAGCCTCGCCGAGGCGATCAGCGCGATGGAAGACAGCGAACTGGTCGCCGAAACCCTCGGCGAACACGTCTTCGACTTCTTCCTCCGCAACAAGCGCGCCGAATGGCAGGACTACCGCCGCCAAGTAACCCCCTTCGAACTGAACAAGCTCCTCCCAGTCCTGTAGGAGCTTCCTTCCGACGGGTGCTCCGCCCGCGGGATGCTCGGGGGTGCCGGTTAGAAAGTGCGATTTGCCGTGTTGTGGCGGTGAATAGTTTCCTGCGGTGTCATCTAGTGGTTGCCGGGGTCGCGTGGGATCAGGGCCATGCGGCGGCTGCTGGTGGTTGCGGGGTTACTGGTTCTGCTGTTTCTGGGTGGAGCCTCGTCGGCTTCGGCTCATGTGATTGCGTCTACCGGCTACTCCGATGTGCACCAGGACGGCAGTCGGGTGACCTGGTTGCTCAGCTTGGAGTACGACGTACTCGCGCGGGCCGTGGATCTCGGTGCGCCGGCGACTGACGACGGTCAGCGGGCGCAGGCGCTGGACAACGCCAAGGACCGGATCGCGGAGTACCTGCACGACCGCGTGGTCGTGTCCGTGGACGGCGCCGCGTGTGAGTCGGCGCTCGAGACGACCGCGGTCGGTGAACGAGCCACCAAGGCGTACGCCGAGCTCGGGCTGGTGTTCGACTGCCCGGGATCGGCCGGCGCGTTCAGCCTGAAGTACGACGTCTTCGACACCGCCGAAGCGGTCGCCGACGATCACACCAACCTGGTCGAGTACACCTTCGGCGACACGTCCGGCCGGACCGTCTTCGACCGGTCGCATCACGACTTCACCGCCGGCGACAACACGATGGCCAGCTCCAGCCTGCAGTTCGGGAAGATGGGCGTCGAGCACATCCTGCTCGGACTCGATCACGTGCTCTTCGTTGTCGCGCTGATCCTCGGTGCCGGCAGCCTGCGCGGCCTGGTCCAGGTGATCTCGATGTTCACCGTGGCGCACAGCGTCACGCTGGTCTCCACGCTGCTCGGCGGGCTCGTCGTACCGGCGGTGATCGTCGAACCGCTGATCGCGCTCTCGATCGCCTTCGTCGCGGTGGAGAACCTGCTCGGCTCCACCCGCCACCAGCTCCCGGTGGTCTTCGGTTTCGGTCTTCTGCACGGGCTCGGCTTCGCCGGGTCGCTGCGGATCACCGACCAGGTCAGTCCGGAACTGCTCGTCTCGCTGCTGAGCTTCAACGTCGGCATCGAGATGGGCCAGGCGTTGCTGCTGCTCGCCGTGTTCCCGCTGGTCCTGATGATTCGCCGGACCCGCGTCGCGGTTCCGGTGGTTCGCTCGGCGACCGGGGTCGTCGCCGCCTTCGGCCTCTACTGGTTCGCAGGAAGGTTCTTCCTGTCATGATCCGCCTGTTCCACAGGTCGAACGATCATTCACCCGCCACGACGAAGTGGCACAAACTCTTGTACGGCGTGACCGGCGGCCTGGCCGTCCTGGTTGTCGCGGTGCCTCTTACCGGCGTGGTCGCGGACGCCGTTGACGGGCCTAGCGCCACCATCACCGGCACGGTCTTCGAGGACCGCGATGCCGACAACCGGATCGACAACGGTGAGGTCGGGATTGCCGGCGTCAGCGTGTCGGACGGTCAGCAGAGTGTCGTCACCGACGCCAACGGTCGCTACACCTTCTCGACGGCCGTCGAGCGTCGGGACGTCGACCTGGTGTTCGTCACCCAGCCGGCCGGCTACTCGGTCGGCACCGACGACAACATGACCCCGAAGTTCTTCCGGAACCTCGGTCAGCTGGCCGACGGCGCCGGCCAAGAGGTCAACTTCGGCCTCCGCAAGGACAAGGCGTCCGCGAGCGGTGGATTCACCTTCGCCAACGTCGCCGACCCGCACGTCAACGCGCAGCTGCCCGAGCAGATCACCGAGATCAACTCGACCCAGCAGAAGCTCGCCTTCATCCAGGTCAGCGGTGACCTGACGAACAACGCCACCGACGCGGAGTTCGACACCTACCAGCGCGGGACCGCGAACTCGAAGGTCCCGGTCTGGCCGGCCGTCGGCAACCACGAGTACGCCGCGGGAGCGACGTACGCCGCTCGGATCAACAACTACCGCAAGCACGTCGGCCCGGAGTGGTACTCGTTCGACTACAGCGACCGGCACTTCCTGGTCCTGGAGAACAACGGCGCCGCGCCGTTCGCCGAGCAGCTGGAGTGGGTCAAGGCCGACCTCGCCCGGAACATGAAGCCTGGCAAGCACCTGGTCGTGCTGACCCACCAGCCGATGAACGTGCCGTTCGGCTCGCCCTCGGTGTACGACGAGTACGGCAAGGTGCTCGAGCAGTACGGCGCCGAGCTGATCCTGGTCGGCCACGAGCACTCCAATGACGTGGAGCCGAAGAGCGACTTCGCCGGCATCGCGAAGCACATCCAGACGGTGTCCAGCTCGTACACGATCGACAACTCGCCCCGCGGGTTCCGCTTCGTGCACATGGACAACAAGGCCTTCGACAACCCGTTCCGGATCTACGGCGCGGAGAAGGACCTGACAGTGGTCTCGCCGGCCCCGGGCACTGCGGTCCCGCTGGACAAGTTCCCGGGGATCCAGGTGAACGCCTACGACACCACCGACAACCCGGTCCGGGTCCGCTATCGACTGGACAACGGCTCATGGTGGTCACTGCAGTCCACCGGCGAGTTCACGTGGTACGCCGACCTGCCGCACGGCACCAAGGCCGGCAAGCACCGCATCGTCGTCGAGGCCGCGGACAAGACCGGCGCGACCTGGACCCGGACGGGGGACTTCACCCTGACCGGCGAGAAGGCGATCCAGCCGATCGCCGGAGCGAACTGGTCGCAGCACCACGGCAACGAATCGCACAGCGGTGTCGCCACCGACGCGATCGCGGCCGGTCAGCGGCTGGCCTGGTCGTACCGCACCAAGCGCACCTTCCTCACCGGTTCGCCGGCGATCGTGGACGGCGTCGTGTACGCCGGAACGCGGGACGAGAACGGTGATGGCAACAGCGCGGTCCACGCGGTCTCGCTGGCCACCGGCAAGAAGCTGTGGAGCTACACCGTGCCGTCGTCGGTGCACGGGAGCGTGGCGGTGTCGGACGGTCTCGTTTACGTCCCGACCCTGCGCGGAACGCTGTTCGCGGTGGACGCGAAGACCGGCCAGCTGAAGTGGCGCCACGACCCTGAGGCCGCGCCGGAAGGCAACAACCAGCGCACCTACGGGTACTACGGCGTGACGGTTGCCGACGGCAAGGTGTTGTTCCCGTACCAGACGCGGTTCGGTGAGGCGGCGGCTGCTTTGCTGCTGGCGCTCGATGCCAAGACGGGCGAGCGGGTCTGGGCCGCACCGATGACCGGTGCCACGATGAGCGACGGCACACCGGCGGTCTCCGACGGACGGGTGTACGTCGGCAACGAGACCGCCGACCGGGTGATCGCGTACGACCTGAAGACCGGCGCGAAGCTGTGGCAGGGCACCGAGTCCCTCGGCGGCTGGCAGGACGGCATCCCGTCCGCGGCCGACGGCAAGGTGTTCATCGGCTCGAACAACGGCATCGTCGCCCGCGACGGTGCGACCGGCGCGACCTTGTGGACCTACACCAGTTCGCACCCGTCGCTGGTGAGCAGTGGCGCGACGCCGGCCGCTGCGGCGATCAAGGGCAACACGGTCTACATGTCCTTCCCGAGTGGCGCGGTCACCGCGCTGAACGCAACCACGGGTGCAGTGATCTGGGACCAGTTGCTGCCGGGTTCGCAGTACCGGGGTGGTTCGTTCACCTCGCCGGCGCTGTCCGGGAACACGCTGTTCGTCGGCGCCAACAGTGGCGGGTTCTACGCGCTCGACGCGCGGACCGGCCAGCCGTTGTGGTCGCAGGACATCGGCACCTGGGTGTCGGCCGGGCCGGCGGTCAGCGGCAACACCGTGGTCGCCGGCGCGTTCGACGGCAACCTGTACGCCTTCACGCCGGGCGGAACGACCGCCAAGCCGTGGCCGCTGGTGGCCGGAACGGTGAAGAACAAGATCACCGGTGCACCCGCGGCGAACAGCACCGTGCTGGTCGTGCAGGACGGTACGGCGGTCGGCCGTACGACGACCGATGCTGCGGGCAACTACCAGGTCGGTTTGTCGCAGGGCGCGGGCAAGTACACCGTCCAGGTCGCGCAGCTCGGCTTCGCGACCGCGGCCAAGGAGATCGAGGCCGGTGACAGCGGCACGTACCAGGCCGACCTCGAGGTGACGCCGGTCAACGTCGACGCGAGTATCGGC
The DNA here is from genome assembly GCF_040638415.1 of Kribbella sp. NPDC026596. Classification (NCBI taxonomy): domain Bacteria; kingdom Bacillati; phylum Actinomycetota; class Actinomycetes; order Propionibacteriales; family Kribbellaceae; genus Kribbella; species Kribbella sp. NPDC026596. The sequence continues at coordinate 11,522 of NZ_JBEZYF010000058.1, forward strand.
AAGCGGCTGCCCAGCGGTCTGGTCGAGGGCGGCGTCGGTGACATCGTGATCGAGAACAAGCACCTCGCGATGGCGATCGCGAAGGTCTTCCAGGACTCGCAGATGGCGCCGTCCACGCCCGGCAAGGTCGTCGACATGGCGATCACCGGACAGCCGGACCAGCTGGACTGGATCAACCTGCCGTACGTGAGCACCACCGAGCCGACCGGCGGCAGCGCGTGGCAGCAGTTGCAGGTGCGATCGACCGACGTACGGATCGTCGAGAACACCGGCGAGAAGGCGGTCGTCCAGGCCACCGGGACCTCGGCGGAGAACCCGAACCTGAAGGTGGTCACGACGTACACCGCGACCGCCGACGAGCAGTTCGTCACCGCGGCGACGACCTTCACCAACGCGACGGGTGCGCCGCTGACGGTGTGGGCCGGCGACGCGCTCGACCACGACGGTGCCGGGTCACGCTCGGCGGTGTCGGGCAACGCGCCGGTCACCACTGGTGGTCCGTTCGCCCAGACGCCGGACGCGAAGCGCTGGATCGGGCAGTCCGGGACCGGCGCGGACAACCAGACCTACGGGCTGGTGTACGGCGCCGACAGCGGAGCGTTCACCGGGTATTCGCAGGCGATCTGGACGATGAGCAAGTTCAAGCTGGATCTGCCCGCCGGTGGCGCACACACCATCACCCGGCGCGTCGTCGCGGTCTCCAACGGGGGCGCGGCGGACAAGTTCGCCGTACTGAACCAGTTCGCCTTCTGATCAACCGATCAGTACTGCGAGCACCCTGACGGGCTGCCGGGGCGAGGCCGCGATCCGGTCGAGCACCGGCAGCCCGTTGCCACCAGGCGTTCAGACCTTGGCCGGCTCCGGAGGTGCGTCGTCCGAGGCGTGCTGTGAGGTCCAGCGGGACGCCGCGGTGGAGTGCCGGTACGGCGCCTCGCCCGGGGCAGGAGGTGTGATAACCGGCAGCGGCGGCTCTTCCCTGGGTGCGATGACCGGGGTGCCGTCGGCGGCGAGGGCGTGCACTTCCTCGACCGTGAGCAGGCCGACCGGGCGGACCCCTTCGGTGATCACCACCATGCAGCCGGGGATCACCTGCTGGGCCCGGTTTCCCTTGCCTGGCACGAGAATCCCCTCGGCCGGCGTCCGCCAGGCTCCCGGCGCGAACCGGCGCAGCGCGATCCCGGCCTGACCGTCCTCCGCCGTCCGCGGCGGCAGGAAAGCGGTGGCTGTGTAGTCGTAGTCGTAGTCCGGCTCAGGCGGCCCGGACACTCGCCCACCCTGCTGGGGCGTCAACCAGACCACCGTGCCCCGCACCGCGAGCGACCCCGTCATCATGACCATGAGAAGCCATCATGCCGATTACTGAGCGAATCCGCTACACGACACCGTGTATTGACCGCAATCATCCCGCGATCTCTTCGCGATCTCATAACACTGAGTATGAGGGGTTCGGCAGAGGTTGAGCCCGGGCGCATCGGGGCGGGGGTGTTTGGGTAGCCTGCAGAGGTGGCTGAGGCTCGGCGGGGTTCGTGGGAAGGTCGGCTGGTTCGGCTCGGTTTCGCGGATCCGCGGCGGGCCGGGGTGATGCTGGAGCAGCTGGACGCGCTCGATGCCCGCAGCCCGATGGTGACCGAGCAGTTGATCGCCAGTTTGTCGGAGTCGGCGGATCCGGATCTCGCGCTGCACGGGCTGTGCGGGATGGCCGAGGCGCTGCATCGGCATCAGTACGACCTCGCCGCTTTCGCGCGCACGCTCGAGGTGGACGACGGTTTCCGGCGCCGGCTGGTGTTCGTGCTCGGCGCGAGTGAGGCGCTCGGCCGGCATCTCGGCGTACATCCGCGGCACTGGTACGACCTGGCGGACCCTGCGCTGGCGGGTGCCCGTCCGTCGGTCGAGGACGTCGCTGCCAAGCTCGCCAAGGCCGTCGACGCCGAGAACCCGGTCGACGCGCTCCGGGTCGAGTACCGGCGGCTCCTGCTCCGGCTGGCCGCGCGCGACCTGGCCGAAGGGCTGCTGGTCGACGAAGTGGCCGCGGTCCTGGCCGACCTGGCCGGGGGAGCGCTCGAGACCGCCCTGCACATCGCCCGCAACGACTACTTCGCCGCTCATCCGGGCGCCGCCGACTGCCGTCTGGCGATCATTGCCATGGGCAAGTGTGGCGGCCGCGAGCTGAACTACGTCAGCGACGTCGACGTACTCTTCGTCGCCGAGCCGCTCGATGGTGAGCCGGAGCTGCCCGCGCTCAAGACTGCGAGCCAGCTAGCCGCCGCAGCGATGCGGATCTGCTCGAACCACACCGGTGAAGGCACGCTCTGGCCGGTCGACGCCGCGCTGCGCCCGGAAGGCAAGTCCGGCCCGCTGGTTCGAACTCTCGACAGTCATCTCGCCTACTACCAGCGCTGGGCCAAGACCTGGGAGTTCCAGGCCCTGCTCAAGGCCCGTCCGGTTGCGGGCGACGCGAAGCTCGGTCAGCAGTACGCCGAGAAGACTGCGGAGCTGGTGTGGTCGGCGGCCGACCGCGAGGGGTTCGTCGGCGACGTCCAGGCGATGCGACGGCGCGTCATCGACCACATCCCCGCGGCCGACATCGATCGCCAGCTCAAACTCGGTCCCGGCGGTCTGCGTGACGTGGAGTTCGCCGTACAACTCCTGCAGCTCGTCCACGGCCGCAGCGACGAAGCGGTCCGCAGCGGTACGACGCTCGTCGCGCTGGAGTCACTTACCACGAACGGGTACGTCGGCCGCACGGATGGCGCCGTACTCGCGGATGCCTATCGGTTCCTGCGGTCGATGGAGCACCGCATCCAGCTGTACAGGCTGCGGCGTACGCATCAGGTCCCCGACGACGAAACGGACCTGCGCCGGCTCGGCCGCTCGCTCGGGTTCACGAAGAACCCGATCACCGAGCTGACCGCCGCCTGGAAGAAGCACGCGCTCGAGGTACGTAGGCTGCACGAGAAACTCTTCTACCGACCGCTCCTCGCAGCCGTCGCGCGGATCCCCGGCCAGGAGGTGCGGCTGACACCCGAAGCCGCGAAGCAGCGGCTGACCGCGCTCGGGTACGCCGATCCCGCTTCCGCACTGCGGCACATCGAGGCACTGTCCGAGGGCGTGTCGAGGCGATCGTCGATCCAGAAGGCACTGCTCCCGGCGATGCTCGGGTGGTTCGCGGAGTCGCCGGATCCGGACGCGGGACTGCTCGCCTTCCGGACGATCTCCGACTCCCTCGGGTCGACGCCGTGGTATCTGCGTCAGCTCCGTGACGAGGGCGCGTCGGCGGAGCGGCTCGCCCACCTGCTCGCGAGCGGCCGGTACGCCGTCGATCTGTTGCAGCGCGCGCCCGAAGCGACCGCGATGCTCGCCGACGAACGCGAGCTCGTGCCACGGACACAGGAGGCCTTGCTGACGGAGATGTCCGCGGCCGCCCGCCGGCAGGACGAGCCCGATGCCGCGGTGGCCGCGATCCGGGCGGTCCGGCGGCGCGAGCTGTTCCGCGTGGCCGCGGCGGATCTGTCCGGGTTGCTCGATGTCGAGGCGGTCGGGCTGGCGCTGACTGTGATCACGGCCGGAACGCTCACGACGGCGTTGGAAGTTGCGCGCCGGACGATTGCCAAGGGACAGCCGGAGCCGACCCGGATGGCGATCGTCGCGATGGGCCGATTCGGCGGCCACGAGCTCGGGTACGGCAGCGACGCAGACGTGATGTTCGTGCACGACCCGAAGCCGGGTGCGGACGAGAAGGCGGCGACCGACTTCGCCACTCAGGCGGCGACCGAGTTCCGGCGGCTGCTGGCATTGCCTGGCGCGGATCCGGCGGTCGCGGTCGATGCCGACCTGCGTCCCGAGGGTCGCCAGGGACCGTTGGTCCGGACGTTGGCGTCGTATGCGTCCTACTACGCGCGTTGGTCGGCGGTGTGGGAGGCGCAGGCATTGCTGCGGGCCGATCCGCTGTGTGGTGACGCGGATCTGTGTCAGTCGTTCCGCGAACTGATCGACCCGTTGCGCTACCCGGCGAACGGGGTCAGCGAGCGCGATGTGATGGAGATCCGCCGGATCAAGGCGCGGGTCGACGCGGAACGGCTGCCGCGCGGCGCCGACCGGGCCACGCACACGAAGCTCGGCCGCGGCGGACTCGCCGACATCGAGTGGACCGTGCAGCTGCTGCAGTTGCGCGAGGCACACCGGGTTCCGAGTCTCCGGACGACGCGCACGCTCGGCGCACTGCAGGCCGGGGTCGAGGCCGACCTGATCGACCCGACCGAGGCGGACATCCTCCGCCGGGCCTGGGAGATGGCCACCCGGATCCGCAACGCGATCATGCTCGTCCGGGCCCGGGCCAGTGACTCGCTGCCCCGTGACCCCCGCGACCTGGCCGCCGTCGCCCAGATCTGCGGTTACCCGCCGGGCGAAACCAGCCGCTTCTCCGACGACTACCTCCGCCTCACCCGCCACGCCTCCAACACCGTCGCCCGCCTGTTCTGGGACGACTAGGTCGTGCCTGGTGGTCCCGCGCCGTAGCGAGCAGGTGCTCGGTGCGGTGCATCGGCGTGCTGGAGCGAAGGTCACGATGCGGATCCATCATGGCCTTTGCTCCAGCACGGCGAGGTGCCGTGCCGAGTGCCGCGCAGTAGGCGCGGGGCCGCCAGGCACGACCTAATAGACTCCGGCTGGTGAATGCTGTGGATCAGGTCCGGCAGGAGGGCGTTTTCAGCCACGTCCGGCGGAGTGTGCGGATGACGGTTGGACAGCAGCGTGTCTGGGAGACGCACTGGTCCGAGCTGGGACGGCGGCTGGAGGAGTTGCCGCCGGGGCAGGTCGACCTCGCCGCCTGGTTCGAGCGGGACGCGCCGACCGTGCTGGAGATCGGGTCGGGGATGGGTGACGCGACGGCTCAGCTCGCGGTGGCGGCGCCGGAGCTGAATCACCTGGCCGCGGAGGTGTATCCGGCCGGGCTCGGCCAGTTGATGTTGTGGGTGGAGAAGTATGACCTCGACAACGTCCGGCTGCTGCACGGCGACGCGCTCGACTTCCTCCGGGACCACGTGGCCCCTGGCACGCTGGCCGGCGTACGCATCTACTTCCCGGACCCGTGGCCGAAGAAGCGGCACCACAAGCGGCGCCTGGTCACACGCGCGTTCGTCGCGCTGGTGGCGTCCCGGCTGCAGCCTGGCGGGACGTTGCACCTGGCCACCGATTGGGCGGACTACGCGGACCGGATGCTCGAGATCTGCGAGGCCGAGCCGCTACTACGCAATCAGTACGACGGCTGGGCCCCGCGACCGGAATGGCGGCCGGTGACCAAGTTCGAGACCCGCGCCCAGGCCGAGGGCCGGGAGTGCCGCGACCTCCTCTTCACGCGGGTGACGCCGAGCGACTCGTGAAGCTCCACTGCCCGGCCGGCACCGTGTAGATCGTGTAGCCGTCCTCGTACGCCGGCTCGCTCACCAGCGGACCAGGTACGGCGGTGACGTCCGAGGCAGCCGCGGACGGTACGTGGACCTCGGCCGTCGTACCGACCGGGACCTGGACCTCCACCGACAGCACCCGGCTCGTCCTCTTCCAGACGACCGACACCCGGCCGCGAATCGTCTCGGTCCGGATGCTCGCGGAGTCCACCTCGCCCCGCGCGTCCGGCCGGACCACGATCCGCTCCCAGCCGGCGTCGACGTTGCGGAGACCGGCGACGTTCTCGAAGATCCATTGAACGACGGTGCCCTGGAAGTAGTGGCTCCGTGAGCGGGAGTCGTCCTCCCACTTCTCCCACATCGTGTCCGCGCCGAGCTCGAACCAGTAGCCCCAGCTCGGATAGGTCCGCTGCAGCGCGACCTTCGTCGCCACCTCGCCGTACCCGTGCGCGGTGAGGACCGGCAGCAGTACGCCGACGCCCAGGCAGCCAGTGTTGAGATGGAAGCCTCGCGCCTCGACGTCGGCGGCCAGGTTGGCGGCGACCCGCTCGACCAGTTCGCCGGGCACCATCCCGGACGCCAGCGGTACGGCGTTCGACGTCTGCCGGTAGTCCGGGTCGTCGGCGGACCGATACCGGCCGGCCTCGCGATCCAGGAACGCACGGTTCAGACCGTCGGCGAGCTCGGTCGCTGCCTTGCGATAGTTGTTGGACTGCCCAATGATGTCGCCGATCTCCGCCGCCGCGAGCAGGGCCCGGTAGAGGTACGCCGTCCCCGTGAGCCGCCGGTCCTCCGGCGCCGGGCCCTTGCCGAAGCCCGGTGGGAGCCAGTCGCCGAGCACGCTGACGGACAGCCCGTCCTCGACCCGGTCGAGCTCCCACGACAGGTAGCGGGTGAGCGGTTCCCAGTGCTCACGCAGCAGCCGGTCATCGCCGTACGAGCGATGCATCTCGCGCAGCAGAAACGGGTAGACCGTCGGCCACTCGGTCGCGGGGGAGAGGTCGGTGAACCCCCAGCCGCTGGACGGGACGATCACCGGCAACTGTCCCGACGCGACCTGGCTGTCCCGGATGTCGCCGAGCCACTTGGTGAAGAACCGGGCCAGGTCGAACGTGGCCAGCATCGTCGGCCCGCCCACCTGCGCGTCACCGGTCCAGCCGTTCTTCTCGTACAACGGCGTGTCGGTCGGGATCCCGTGCAGGTTGCTCAGGATCGTCCGGCGCATCGCCTGGTCGAACTGCTCGTACGACGGCTGCGTCGAGGCGAACCTGGTCACCGTCGGAACGTCGGAGTTGACGACCCGCATCGCCACGTCCGGACGCTCCGCGAGTCCTTCGATCTGGACGTAGCGGAAACCCTTGTAGGAGAAGCGCGGCTCCCAGGTCTCCACGCCCTGGCCGGCGGCGATGTACTCGTCTCGCTGGATCCGGTCGCCCTCGACGTGCCCGTTGACCGCGACCACGTTGCCGTCGGCAACCGTCTCGCCGTGCGTCAGGCTGATCGTCGTACCAGCGGCAGCGGTCACGGTGAGCCTGGTCCAACCGGCCACGGTCCGGCCGAAGTCGGCCAGCCACACCCCGGGGCCGGCCTCGGTGAGCTCGATCGGGTCGACGGTCTCGATCACCCGGATCGGCTCGTGCGCCTGCGCGACCAGCTTGCCCTTCGGTGCGTCGACCACAGTGGCTGCGGACCACGCCGAGGCGTCGAAGGCGGACGTGTCCCAGCCGGGGAGCGCGCGGCGGGCGTCGTACGTCTCGCCGAGGTACAGGGAGTCGGAGAGCGTCGGGCCGCCGGTGATGCGCCAGGTCTCGTCGGTGATCACCTCGGCGGTGCGGCCGTCGTCGTACTCGATCACCAGGCGCGCGATCAGGCGCGGGTCGGCGGTCCAGGGGGTCTGGTGCCAGCGCCAGACGTTCGGGCTCGTCAGACCGAAGAACCCCCGGCCGAGCTCGGCGCCGGCCACGTTGTCGCCGGCGCGCAGCAGGTCGGTGACGTCGTGCGTGGTGTAGAGGACGGTGTGGTCGTAGGCGGTGAAGCCGGGGTCGAGGACCGCGTCACTCACCGCCTGGCCGTTGAGGCGGAGGTCGGCGTACCCGAGGCCGCTCGCGTACAAGCGCGCTCGCCGTACTGTCCCGTCGACCTCGAAGGCCTGGCGCAGGAGCGGAGCGCTGTCGACCGCGCCGCCGATCCAGCGGGCGTCGCCGAACCCCTCGTCGAGGAGAGCGGTCTCGAACCATTCCGGCTCAGCCCACTCGCCGATGCGGTCAAGGCCGTCCCACAGCCGCACGGTCCAGTGGTAGCGCATGCGGGCTGCTGTCGGGCCGTCGTACTCGATGCCGAAGGTCCGCGCCGACGCCACCTTGCCGGAGTCCCACACATCCGCGCTCTCCGGCGTCACCAGCTCCGGCGACGTAGCCACCAGGACCTGGTACGCCGATTGCGCCGCGCCGTACCCCGGAGCCGTGGCGACCCAGCTCAGCCGCGGCCTGGTCACCTCGATACCTAACGGGCGGACGGCGTACTCGGTCTTGAGGGATCGGGCAGTCAGCGGACCACCAGGCGTCCATCCGTCCGGCACGTGCATCAGGCGCTCCTCAAGCTCGTCTCGGCACCCCGAGGACCCTAGGCAGCCGGGTCGGGCGCTTTCAACATTCTGACCAGATCCGGACGATGATCGAAAATGATCGTTTGTCTCACTTCGCGATTTGTCGTCTCACATCGCGAAACCTGAGCATGTTACTCGACTTTGTCCGCTTTCATGGATGCATGCAGGTCACCTCGAACGCTCCCGGCGCCGCGCTCACGCGCCGCCGGCACGTCGACCTGCTGCGCGTGAACTCTTCGGGTTGTTGACCTCGGCGTAGGACCTTCCGCCTTCCGTCCGCGTCTCCTCCCGACCCGTAGGAGCAGCTCCGTGCGTCGTCTCATCCTGATCGCCTTGCTGGGCTCGATCGCCCAGCTCGTCGACGGCACCCTCGGCATGGCGTACGGCGTCACCGCCAGCACCGCCCTGCTGATCACCGGGATCACCCCGGCCGTCGCGTCCGCGTCCGTCCATCTCGCCGAGGTCGGCACCACCCTCGCCTCGGGACTGTCGCACTGGCGGTTCGGCAACGTCGACTGGCGCGTGGTCGCGCTGATCGGGGTGCCGGGTGGGGTCGGCGCGTTCGCCGGCGCGACGTTCCTGTCCAGCCTGTCGACCGAGTCCGCCTCGGTCTGGGTGGCCGGTCTGCTGCTTCTGCTCGGTGTCTACATCCTGGCCCGGTTCGCGACCGGGAAGGTGCGGGCGATCGTGGAGGGCCGGCCGGCTGGCAAGTTCCTCGGCCCGCTAGGTCTGGTGGCCGGGTTCATCGACGCCACCGGTGGTGGCGGCTGGGGTCCGGTCGCGAACTCGGCACTGCTCAGCAGCGGCAAGCTCGCACCCCGGCGCGCGGTCGGCTCGGTGAACGCCGCCGAGTTCATCGTCTCGGTCGCGGCCAGCGTCGGGTTCCTGTTCGGACTCGGCCGGCAGAACCTGCCGTTCAGCATCGTCGGTGCGCTGCTGATCGGCGGCGTTGTCGTGGCGCCGCTGGCGGCCTGGCTGGTGTCCCGGCTCGCCACCCGCTGGCTCGGTGTCGGTGTCGGCCTGGTGCTGATCCTGACCAACGCCCGGACGCTGCTGAACGGCCTCGACGTAGCCACCGCGCCGCGGTACGCCGTGTACGGCGCTCTCGTCCTCGGCTGGGCCGCGGTCGTCTGCTACGGCATCCGGTTCGCCGGCCGCCGCACGGTCGCCGAGGCTGAGCACGTTCTCGACGAGTACAGCCTCGATGACGAGCGTGACCTCGAAACCGTCTCCTGACCTGCTCTTTTTCTTCCGCCCGCGGCCGACCGGCCGCCCGCAACTGAAGGTCTACCTGTGAGCATCTCCAGCTTCCGTCCTGCCCGTCTACTCGTCGCTGCCCTGGCCCTCGCGGTCGCCGCCGCCGGCTGCTCCCGGGCGGACAAGGACGAGACCCCGGCCGCCTCGTCCGACAAGGGCCCGGCCACCGAGCTCCGGCTCGGCTACTTCCCGAACGTCACCCATGCCGCCGCGCTCGTCGGCCTCGGCAAGGGCCTGTTCACCAAGGAGCTCGGCAACACCAAGCTGGTGCCGACCAAGTTCAACGCCGGTCCGGAGGCGGTCGGCGCGCTGCTCGGCGGCTCGCTGGACGCGTCGTTCATCGGCTCCGGTCCCGCGATCAATGCCTACGCGAAGTCGAACGGTGAGGCGGTCCGCCTGATCGCCGGTACGACGTCCGGCGGCGCGCAGCTCGTGGTCAGGTCGACGATCACCAAGCCCGAGGACCTGGTCGGCAAGACCGTCGTCACCCCGCAGCTCGGCAACACCCAGGACGTCTCGCTGAAGAAGTGGCTGGCCGAGAAGAACCTGACCGGCAAGGTCAAGGTGACCAACCTGGAGAACGCCCAGACCCTGGACGCGTTCAAGAAGGGTGACATCGACGCCGCCTGGCTGCCCGAGCCGTGGTCGTCGCGACTCGTTCTGGACGCCGGCGCGAAGGTGCTGCTGGACGAGGCCACGCTCTGGCCGGACGGCAAGTTCCCGACCACGGTGCTGATCGTCCGGACCCAGTTCCTGCAGGAGCACCCGGAGACGGTGAAGGCGCTGCTGAGCGGCCTGGTGGCGTCGATCGACTTCGCCAATACCGACAAGGCGGCGGCCAAGACCGTGGTGAACGCGCAGCTGAAGGAGGCGACCGGCAAGGCACTGAAGCCGAACGTGATCGACCGCGCGTTCGAGAACATCCAGATCACCGCCGACCCGATCGCGTCCACGTTCCCGCAGCTGGCCAAGGACCAGGTCACCGCGGGGATCGCCAAGGCGGCGCCGGCGGTGGCCGGGTTCGCCGACCTCGGCCCGCTGAACGACGTACTCAGCAAAGCAGGCAAGCCGGCCGTCGACGCCGCCGGTCTCGACACCAAGTAAGTCACGCAGCCACCGAGGAGGCAGACCATGACAGTGCTTTCGGCCGGGCCTTCGGCACCGGCAGGGTCATGGGGCCTTGGCTCCCGGCCTTCCGTCGTCGTTCCAGTCGCTTCGCTCCCTCCACTCCTCAGTCCAGGCCGGGAGGCCCCATGACCGCGATAGTTGAGTCTGATCGGACCGTGTCGGACCGTGTGGTGAGTCCGGTGCGGTTCCACCAAGTGGGCAAGGCGTTCGGGACCGGCCGGAAGGCGGTCGTGGCGCTGGACGGCGTCGATCTCGAGGTCGGGGCCGGAGAGTTCGTCTGCCTCCTCGGGGCTTCGGGCTGCGGCAAGACCACGTTGCTCAACCTGGTCGCGGACCTGGACCAGCCGACGAGCGGCCGGATCGAGCTGAACTCGTCGCGGCCGGCCGTCGTCTTCCAGGAGCCGGCGCTGATGCCGTGGCTGACGGCCGCCGGGAATGTCGAGCTGCCCTTGCGGATGGCCGGCGTACCCAAGTCGCAACGGCGTGCGAAGGCTGCCGAGCTGCTGGAGCTGGTCAGGCTGGCCGGGTTGGGCGACAAGCGGCCGCACGAGTTGTCCGGAGGCATGCGGCAGCGGGTTGCGCTGGCCCGGGCGCTCGCGTCGACGACGGACAACACCGGCTCCGGAGCCGGCAAGCCGTCGTTGCTGCTGATGGACGAGCCGTTCTCGGCGCTGGACGCGATCACGCGTGACGTGCTGCAGGGCGAGCTGCTGCGGATCTGGCGAGCCACCGGTACGGCGATCCTGTTCGTCACGCACGACGTCCGCGAGGCCGTGCGGCTCGGGCAGCGCGTCGTACTGCTGTCGTCGCGGCCTGGCCGGGTCGTGCGCGAGTGGGATGCGGAGAACCTGCCCGAGGCCGAGGCGGTCGACGAGATCAACGCCGCACTGCGCAAGGTGATCAGTAGCCATGCCGCAGCCTGAGGTTCTGGAACACGGGTCGGTCGAGGCCGGCCTGGATGCGCTGGACACGCCGGTCATCGCGGCGGAGGGCTCGCGGATTAGGCGTCTCGCTGCGCGAGTGCTGCCACCGATCGGTGCGATCGCACTGTTTGTCGTCGTGTGGCAGCTGTTGTGGGCGGCCGCGTTCTGGCCCGAGTTCAAGCTGCCCGCACCGGCCGACGTGTGGGGGCAGATCTGGCAACTGGTGACGAGCGGCAAGATCCTCGAACTGTTCTGGGTATCGGTGCACCGGGCCGTGATCGGCTTCGCGCTGTCGCTCGTGATCGCCGTACCGCTGGGACTGGCGATCGCCAACATCAAGGTCGTACGCCGGGGGATCGGGCCGCTCGTCTCGGGGCTGCAGAGCCTGCCGTCGGTGGCCTGGGTGCCGGCCGCGATCCTGTGGTTCGGGTTGAACGACCGGGCCATCTACTGGGTCGTGCTGCTCGGCGCGGTGCCGTCGATCGCGAACGGGCTGGTGTCCGGACTGGACCAGGTGCCGCCGATCCTGCCGCGGGTCGGCAAGGCGCTCGGTGCCGGCCGGCTGGGCGGGATCCGGTACATCCTGCTGCCGGCCGCGCTGCCCGGGTTCCTCGGTGGCCTCAAGCAGGGCTGGGCGTTCTCCTGGCGGTCGCTGATGGCCGCCGAACTGATCGCGACCTCGCCCGAGCTCGGTGAGGGCCTCGGCCAGTTCCTGCACAACGGCATGTCGTTGTCCGACATCTCGATGGTGTTCGCCGGCATCATGCTGATCTTCGTGGTCGGAGTCGGCATCGAACTGCTGGTGTTCCGTCCCCTGGAGAACTCGGTGCTGCGGGCGCGCGGACTGACCGCGTCGACCCGCTGAGTTCCGCCGGATCCGGTTACGGGTTGGCTTCGTGGCCGTCGTGCCGCGGGCGTGTTCCCCGATCCGCCGTACTGTTGGAGCGTGGTCCGATTTCTGCCGTTCCTGATCAGCCTGGTGCTCAGCGTGTACGCGCTGTTCTCCTGCATCCAGACGCCCGACGAGGACGTGCCGCACCTGCCCAAGCTGGTGTGGATCGTCCTGATCGTGTTCGTCCCGTTCGTCGGGCCGATCGTCTGGCTGCTCATGTCGCGGACCCAGTCCAGTCGCGCGGACAGCACCGGACGACCGTCGAAGCCGCCTTCCCGCCCCGTCGCCCCCGACGACGATCCGGACTTCCTGAAGTCCCTGGATCGCTACCGGGATCCGCGGACGACGGCCAAGCCGCCGGAGCGTCCGAAGGATGTGACGAAGGACGAGCCGAAGGAGCCGAAGCGGTCCAAGGCCAAGGACAGCGACAAGGCGAAGGACGCGGAGGCACCGACGGAGGAGACTCCGTCAGAGCCCGACGACGGTAAGGCCTGAGCTTTCGCGCAGGCCGCGCCGGCCGGAACGTGTGTGGTTGGGGGCCGCGGTGACTACGCGGACTTTCGGTGCTCGGGGAGGAGGGTGTTGTCGCGCTCGGACTCCGTGGTGCCGCCCCAGACGCCGTACGGCTCTCCGACCGACAGCGCGTGCTGCCGGCACTCGGGCTGGACCGGGCAGGTGCCGCAGAGCGACTTGGCCACCATCTCGCGGGCGCGTTTGCGAACGCCACGCTCCGATTCGGGCGAGAAGAAGAGCTCCGGGTTGACGTCCCGGCAGGCGGCTTGTGACTGCCAGTCCCACAGATCCATGAGCGGGCGGGGCAGGCGAGGCATCCCTCTCGACATGGCAACCTCCTTGACTCACCGTGAGCGCGGACGGGCGCTCGGTGAAAACTATGCTCAACTCACACCGAGTTCAACCCTTGTTGTCTCGAAGTTCGGTCCATTCGTTATCGCGGAGTTCTCTCGCGGCGCCGTCGCAGGCCATGAGCGGCGCTTTTCACGCGGAGAGCGTGTTCACGTCATCACGTGATGTGACATGGGTCACTTAGACAGCCAGGCGCCGAGAACGGCGGCGAGCAGACCGGCTCCGAGGTTGAGTACGACGTTCAGCACCGCCAGGCCACGGCGTCCGGAAGCGGCCAGCGCGGTCGTCTCCGCGGCGAACGTGCTGTACGTCGTGAACGCGCCACAGAACCCGACGCCGGCGAGCACAGCGATCGTCTGATTACCGACGCCGGTGAGCAGTCCGAGCAGCAGGCTGCCGAGAATGTTGACGGTGAAGGTTCCCCACGGCAACGGACTTTGGATCCGGGTGCCGAGCAACAACCGGGCGACCATGTGCTTGTCCACCAGGAACCGCAGGGGAGCGCCGACCGCGGCGCCGAGGGTGACGAGCAGGACGTTCATCGCGACCGCCCGTTCACGCGACCGAGCCGGCCCCACTCGCCCAGAGCCGCCGCCAGCATCGCTGCGACGACCGTGCCGAAGTAGTAGACCAGGGCAACGACCACGTGCCCGTGCAACAGCTTCTCGGTGTCGACCGCGAAGGTCGAGAACGTCGTGAAGCCGCCGAGGATGCCGGTGCCGAGGAACGGCCGCAGCAGCGGATGCGATCGCGGGGTCAGGCGGGCCAGCAGGACGCCGATCGCGAAACAGCCCAGCACGTTCGTCGCGAACGTCGCCCAGGGAAAGTCACCCGGTCCGTGCGGGAACGCCTCGGCCAGCCCGTACCGGGCCAGTGAGCCGATGATCCCGCCGAGCGCCACCACACCCACGACGCGAGGCAGTTCGGAGTCAGCCATTCTCCGTCGGATCGTAGCGGTAGTACTCGTGCCCGCCGTGCGCGGTGCCGGTCTCGCCGGTCAGCGCCCGGATCACCATCGCGTGCGTGACCGCGAGGACCGGTCCGTCGGTGCTGGCGGTGTGCCGGGCGAGCGCCGCCCGGGCGCGCTCGCGGACCCTGGACAGCGGCTCCCACGGTCGCTGGATGCCTTCCGGCCACTCCCCGTCGTACGCCTCGAGCTCGGCCTGAGCAGCCCGTACGTCGGCCATGCTGCGCCACGACCCCGTGTGGTCCGGCAGCCAGTCGCGCAGGTCGTAGTCGACCCGGACGCCGAGAGCCAGGCGATGACCGATGATCGCGGCGCTGTGCAGGGCGCGCGTGAACGGCGAGCTGACCAGGTAGGTCGCCCGTACGCCGCTGAGGATGTCCGCGAGCTCCTGGGCCTGCTTCGCGCCAAGGGCGGTCAGCGGGGCGGAGTCGGCCGCCATCCCGGGCCACCCCCGCGCATCGATCGGCTCATAATCCGGCTCACCATGCCGAATCAGGTAAATCTGCGTCACGGCCATGTTCTACCTGAGATGGCGGGCGGCTGCCCATCCTCGGGCGTGGCTGGGTGGGACCGGATCGGTGAGCGCGGCGGGTGGCCGGACCTGGTGGAGCTCGTCGAAGAGGTGGTCGACACCCGCGGCGGCCTCGGGTTGGGGATCGATCCAGCGCACCTCGGTCGCACCCTGGTGGCCGTGCACCGCGAGTACGGAGTGCAGATCCGGCCAGACCGCGGTCGCGGGATTGTCACCGCGCCACCGCAAAGCCACCGACCCGTCGCTGAACTCACACCCCTCCGCGACCACGCCCGTGCCTGACACCCCACTTGGATCCCGGTACCGAACCAACTCGAAGGTCCGCGGCCTCACCACCTGCTGCACTCCCCGTTTGTCTCGACCCGTCGTTGCAGCCCTCAACGAGTCCGAACCACCTCCGGTTACTGACGAGCAACCGGACGGCGCATGAAGATCCGCTCCGCCGGGTCCAGCCCGAACGCAATCTCCTCGGCCAGAATCTCGGTCAAACCAGGTGTCAGCTCGTCGGTGCGCAGCTCCACGAACCCGAGGCGCGCGTAGTACGGCCCGTTCCACGGCACCGCCCGAAAGGTGCTGAGCGTCAGCGCCGGCATCCCCTGCCCGGCAGCCCACGAGTCCACGTGGTCGATCAGCCGCCGACCGAGCCCGTGGCCCTGGTGGTCCGGATGAACGCTCACCTGCTCGATGTGTGCCGCACCGTCCACGAGCTTGACCAGGACGAACCCGACGACCTGGTCATCGGCGTCGGTCAGCACCCAGAGGCGGCCGGCCTGACGGAAGTGTTCGAAGACCTGGAGGGACGGCGGTGGGTGCTCCGCGACGTCGGTCATGCCGAGGTTCGCGAAGAGGACGCCGGCGGCCATCTCGAGGTGCTGGAGGAGCGGGAGCTCGTCGGGGCGCGCCGTACGGATGTTCACCGGGTGAGACAACCATGACCAGGGCTCGGATGCCATCGGATTCCGTCCGGGTGCTATCGTCGTACTCGTGAAGCGCAGCTATTGGCGATTTTTTGAGTGGCCGGCCCTGGTGCCGGGCAGCTCAGCCGATCGCTGACGCCCAACCGAACACTCCAGAGCCGGCTCGAAGGCAAGGACATCCGTCCTTGCCTTTTCTCGTTCTCAGCCGGCGCCTGCGACCATCCGCGGCCGTCCGGCGGAAAGGTCTCAGTCCCATGAACACCCTGCCGAAACCGAGCGAACAGACCGCCGTCGTCGATCGGCGGATCGAGAAGACGGTCCCGCTGATCACGCCGCTCGCGTTGCACGACGAACTGCCGCTGAACGACACCCTGGCCCGGACCGTGGTCGACGGTCGCCAGGCGGCGGCCGACGTACTGAACGGCGTCGACGACCGCCTGCTGGTCGTCGTCGGCCCGTGCTCGGTGCACGACGCCAAGGCGGCCCTCGAGTACGCCGAGCGCCTCCGACCGGTCGCCGAGCGACTCTCCGACGGTCTGCTCGTGGTGATGCGCGTGTACTTCGAGAAGCCGCGCTCGACCCTGGGCTGGAAGGGCCTGATCAACGACCCGGGCTTGGACGGCTCCGGTGACGTGAACCGCGGTCTGCGCACCGCACGGCAGTTGCTCTTGCAGGTGACCGAGCTGGGCCTCCCGGTCGGCTGTGAGTTCCTCGACCCGATCACGCCGCAGTACATCGCCGACACCGTCGGATGGGGTGCGATCGGCGCGCGGACAGTCGAGAGCCAGGTACACCGTCAGCTGTCGTCCGGTCTGTCGATGCCGATCGGGATGAAGAACCGCCCCGACGGCTCGATCGGCACGGCGGTCGATGCGATCAAGGCAGCCGCCGTACCGCATGTGTTCACCGGTATCGACCACGACGGCGCTCCCGCGATCCAGCACACCCGCGGCAACCCGGACTGCCACCTGGTACTGCGCGGATCCGACAGCGGACCCAACTACGACGCGGAGTCCGTGGCCGGCGCTGTCGAACTCCTGCGCAAGGCTGGTCTGCCCGAGCGAGTAGTCATCGACGCGAGCCACGGCAACAGCCGCAAGGACCACCGCCGGCAGCCGGTGGTGGCCGAGGAGATCGGCGCGCAGGTCGCGGCGGGCAATCGCGCGATCGTCGGCGTAATGCTCGAGTCCTTCCTGCAGGAGGGCCGCCAAGAGCTCGACCCGACCCGCGAACTGACCTACGGGCAGTCGATCACCGACGCGTGCCTGGGCTGGGAAATCACCGAGACGGTGCTCGAAAAGTTGCGGGACGCCGCGGTCGCCCGACGCGGCTAGCTGTTCATCTGGAGGTCTCACAGCGGCTACAGGGCGACCCTAGGGTCCCGACCATGACTGTGTTGATGCCACGCCTCCGGCGCGGCGGGTCACGGGGCTGGAACTCCCGCCCTTCCCTCGTCGCTCCAGTCGCTTCGCTCCCTCCGCTCCTCAGTCCAGGGCGGGAGGTCCCATGACCGGGATCTCCCGGCGCCTGGTGCTCGGTTCGGCGGTGGGTGGGGCAGCGGTCTCGCGGCTCCCACCCTCGCTGCACACCGCGATGGCGCAACCTGTGCGGCGCGGTGGTCTGCGAGCGATCGAGCACGTCATCGTGCTGATGCAGGAGAACCGCTCGTTCGACCACTACTACGGCACCCTCCGCGGGGTCCGCGGGTACGGCGACCGGCAGCCGCTGCGACTGCGTGACGGCAAGAGCGTCTTCCACCAGCCGAAGACCGGGAGCGGCGAGGTGCTGCCGTTCTCGATCCGCAAGGCGGCCGCCGACGCGGGCCGCAACCCCGACGACATCCAGTACCTCGGCGCGCTGGCCCACGGCTACAAGGACGCCACCCAAGCCTGGGCCAACGGCTGGCACGACGACTGGGTCCAGGCCAAGACGCCGGCCACCATGACCCACTACGAGCGCCGCGACATCCCGTTGCAGTACGAGCTCGCCGAGACCTTCACGATCTGCGACGCGTACCACTGTTCGGTCAACGGCTCGACGAACCCGAACCGCAACTACCTGTGGTCCGGCACCACCGGCTACGAGCCCGGTACGACGCAGCGCGCGGTGACGAACGCGGCGTACTCCTACGACCACGCGGGCTACGACTGGACGTCGTACCCGGAACGGCTGGAGAAGGCCGGGGTGTCCTGGCAGATCTACCAGGAGTGGGACAACTTCACCGACAACGCGGTCGAGTACTTCACGACCTTCAAGGAGCTCGGGCACCGGATCCTGGCATCGGTGCCGGGTGGTTACCGGACCACGGAGGAGTTCTACGACAAGCTCTTCGCGAAGACGCCGGCCGAGCAGGCCGAGGCGCTGCAGCAGCTGAAGGCGGCGGTCGAGAAGCTGCCGGCCAAGGACCAGAAGCTGTTCCGCAAGGCGATGTACCGGTCCGAGCCGGAGTCGCTGATCCCGCGGCTCCGCGCCGACATCAAGGCCGGGACGCTGCCCCAGGTGAGCTGGCTCGTGCCGTCTGCAGTCGACTCCGAGCACCCGGGATCGTCAACGCCGGTGGGCAGCGCGAACCTCGTCTACGAGCTGCTCGACGCGATCGCCGCGGACCCGGAGACCTGGTCCAAGACCGCGCTGTTCATCAACTTCGACGAGAACGACGGGTACTTCGACCACGTCCCGCCGCCGGTCGCACCGCGGCCCGACTCGGGTGCGGGCGACGACTGGTACGCCGGCCAGCCGATCGGACTCGGCCCCCGCGTGCCGATGACGGTGGTGTCGCCGTGGTCGATCGGCGGGCACGTGAACTCGCAGGTGTTCGACCACACCTCGGTGATCCGCTTCCTCGAGCAGTGGACCGGCGTCCGCGAGCCGAACATCAGCACGTGGCGGCGGACCGCGTGTGGCGACCTCACGTCGGCGTTCGACTTCCAGCGTTCGTACCGGCAGCCGTCGGTCGACAAGCCCGGCCCGGTGCCGGCTCCGATCGCGCGCTGGAAGCCGACGCCTCCGGTCGACCAGGCGGTGCCGCAGCAGGAGCCGGGCCGCCGGCCGGCTCGCGCGATCCCTTACCAGCCGTCGGTTTCCGGGCTCGTTGCTGATGGCAAGCTGATGTTGGCTTTCAGCAACGATGCGGCGGAGGCGGCGCACTTCGCGATCTACCCGTACGGCGGTGAGCTGCCGGCGCCCGCGCATCTCGACGTCCGGCGGTCCCAGGTCGAGGAGATCGCGGTCGACGGCCCGTTCGAGCTGGCGGTGCAGGGACCGAACCGGTTCTGGGTCGAGCTGGCCGGCTCGGTCGACGGTGCGGCCGCCGGGCTCGACGTCCGCGCGGACCGGCACGGCGACTCGCTCGAACTCGAGCTGGTCAACACCTCGCGCAAGCCGCTCACCCTCAAGGTGAAGGCCCGCGGGTACGGCAGCAAGACGTCCGTGGTCGAGCTGCGTGGCAAGCAGACCCGGACACTGCCCTGGCCGACCGACGACGGCTGGTACGACGTCGAGGTTACAGTCGTCGAGGACACGACGTACCGCCGCCGCCTCACCGGCCACCTGGAAACCGGCAAGCCGAGCATCACCGGCTGACAGCAAGGTCCGAAGAAGCGAGGGCCAGAGCCCTCGCTCCTTCGGACGCAAGCGTGGCGTCAGTCGAGGGGGCTGTCATCCTCCAGGGTCGCCGCACCGGTCATGATCGCCACGCCCTCGCTCATGGTGTGGCTGGCCGGTGTGATGACCCCGGCGCACCGGCCGAGCCGCTGGATGTGAATCCTGTCGGCGACGTCCCACACGTGCGGCATGTTGTGGCTGATCAGGATAACCGGCAGCCCTCGCTGGCGCAGCCCCTTGATCAACTCCAGTACCTGGTTGGACTCCTTCACCCCGAGAGCAGCGGTGGGCTCGTCGAGCACCACCACCTTGCTGCCGAACGCGGCGGCCCGTGCGACCGCCACGGCCTGACGCTGTCCTCCGGACAAGGTCTCGACCGGTTGCTGGATGTTCTGGATGGTCTGGATGCCGAGATCCCGGACGGCGCCGGCCGCGCGTCTGCGCATGCCGCCGTGGTCAAGCATCCGGAAGACCGAGCCGAGGATCCCGGGCCGTCGTTCCTCGCGGCCCAGATACAGGTTGCTGGCGATGTCGAGTGCCGGCGCGACCGCCAGAGTCTGGTACACGGTCTCGATGCCGGCCGCGCGAGCGTCCTGAGGGCGCCGGAAGGTCACCGGCTCGTTCTCCAGCATCAGTTCACCCGCGTCGGGCACGAGCGCGCCGGTCAGGCACTTGATCATCGTGGACTTGCCGGCGCCGTTGTCGCCGATGATCGCGAGCACCTCCCCGGCGTGCAGGTCCAGGTCGACACCGTCCAGCCCGATGACCCGCCCGAACGTCTTGACCAGCCCTCGTGCCGACAGCACCGGGATCTTGACCCGGGTGTCCTGGACTTTGCCGATGACCGCTGTCATGAGCGCACCCTCCTGATCCACTGGTCGACCGAGACCGCCACGATGACGAGGACCCCGACGGCCAGCAGCCGGTACTGCGCGTCGACTCCGGCCAGCGAGAGCCCGACGGTGAACGCCTGCACGATCAGTGCTCCGAGCAACGTTCCGAGCAGGCCGCCCCGGCCGCCGAACAGGCTGGTCCCGCCGATGACGACGGCGGTGATGCTGTCGAGGTTGGCGTCGACGATCGCGTTCGGGCTGGCGGCCCCGGCCCGGCCGATCAGGACCCAGCCGGCGATGCCGTAGATGACCCCCGCCACGGCGTACACGCTGAACAGGACCCGCCCGGACCGTACGCCGCTGAGCCGTGAGGCCTCCGGTTCGTCACCGACGGCGTAGACGTGGCGGCCCCAGGCGGTCTGGCTGAGTGCGTAGCCGACGACGAGGTAGAGAGCGCCGACGATGACGACCCCGGTCGTGATCCTGAAGCTCCCGATCGAGAAGCCTTCGCCGGTCCAGTTGAGCAGTGCCGGCAGGCGGTTGTTCTGGATGCTCTGACCGCTGGAGTAGAGCAGCGCGATCGCCGTGAAGATGCTCAGCGTGCCGAGCGTCACGATGAACGGTGGCAGGCCGACCCGGGTCACCAGGAACCCGTTCAACGCGCCGGCGGCCAGGCCGAGAATGATCCCGGCCCCCAGTGCGAGCCAAGCCGGCCAGCCGTTCTCCGCCGCCAGGGTCGCCATCACCATGGTGGACAGGATGGTGATGGCGCCCACGGACAGGTCGATGCCCGCGGTCAGAATGACCAGCGTCTGGCCGACTGCGAGGGCGGCCACGACGGCGGTTTGCTGGACCAGCAGTGACAGCGCCGCCGGATTCGCGAACCGGCTGTTGACGAGGGTGAAGCACACCACCGTGAGCACCAGGATGATCGCCGGACTGAGCGCCGGCCGCTGGTGGAGCAGGTGCTGCACCCGTTGCCCCAAGGTGTGCTCACGACGGGCCAGTTCCTGCGCCGCGGCTCCGGGGGTGGTGCTCTGAACGGTCATGTCGTCACTCCTGGACGGAAGAGCTCAGTTCTCAGCCCCAGCACAACGAGGTTCCCTTCGTGGTGTCGATGCTCGTGACCCCGTCGCTGGTCTTGTCGGTCACCAGAGCCACCCCCGTGTTGAAGAAGTCGAGACCCTCGGTGGTCTTCGGCTTGTCACCGCCCCGAGCGATCTTGGCGATCGCCTCGACGCCGAGAGCAGCCATCTTCAGCGGGTACTGCTGGGACGTCGCCCCGATGACACCGTCCTTCACCGACTTCACGCCGGCGCAACCGCCGTCGACCGAGACGATCAGCACGTCCTTGGCCTTGCCGGCCGCCTTCAAGGCGTTGTACGCGCCGACGGCCGCGGGCTCGTTGATGGTGTAGACCACGTTGATGTTCGAGTTCTTGGTGAGGCAGTTCTCCATCGCCGACCGGCCGCCGTCCTCGGCGCCTTGAGTGGGTTCGTTGCAGGCGATGGTGTAGCTCCCGCCGCCGTACGACCCGGTCTTGTCCTCGTCGCCGTTCTTCTTGGCGTCCTTCACGTCGACCCCGAGACCGGTGAGGAAGCCCTGGTCACGGTTGTAGTCGACCGAGACAACCTTGTCGTTGAACAGATCGAGCATGGCGATCGTGGCGGGCTTGCCGGCCAGCTGCTTGCCGGTCCACTGACCGATCAGCTTGCCGGCCTCGAAGTTGTCCGTCGCGAACGTAATGTCGACGGTGTCGGCCGGATCCGGCGGAGTGTCCAGGGCGATGACGAACAGCCCCGCGTCACGGGCCTTCTTGATCGCCGAGTTGACACCAGGTCCGTTCGGCGTGATCAGGATGCCCTTCTGACCCTTGGCGATGGCGTTCTCGATGGCCTGGACCTGCCCCTGCTCGTCGCCGTCGGCCTTGCCGGACGCCACCGTCAGGTCGACGTCGTTCTTCGTGGCGTCCTCCTTCGCGCCTTTCTGCATGGCTACGAAGAACGGGTTCGTGGAGTCCTTGGTGATGAGCGACACGCCGACCTTCTCGGTCGAAGAGGCCGCGTCATCGCTGCCGGATCCGCCGCAGGCCGCGGCGGCCAGCAGGCCTGTCAGTCCGGCCGCGACGGCGCCGAAGCGCGCCGTACGAGCGAAGAAGCGCATGGTGGATCCCTCCGGGAAACGATTCAAGGTTTGTGCTTACGTCAACGTTGACGTAAGCAGGAGACACCTCCTAGGCCTTGTGGTCAAGGCTTCAGTCGGAAAGACTCGGTTCATGGGACAACGATGACGCAGTCTGGTGCCGACGGCGCGAGACCGAGCCGGTCGACGATGAAGGACGTCGCCCGGCTGGCCGGCGTGAGCGTCAAGACCGTGTCGAGAGTGATCAACGCGGAGCCCGGAGCGGGGGAGGCGGTGCGGCGGCGGGTGCTCGATGCCGCCGATCGGCTCGACTACCGGCACAATCTCGGCGCCAGCACGCTGCGGCGCAAAGACGGCCGGTCCGGCATCGTCGGAGCCCTGCTCCAAGATGTCGGTAACAGTTTCTCGGCCGGCCTCCTGCGCGCGCTCGAGGACGCGCTCCGGGGCGCGGGCCTGTCGGTCCTGGCCGCGAGCCTCGACGAGGAACCCGAGCGAGAACGCGGCATCGTCTCCGACCTGGTCGCCCGGCGGGCCGATGGCCTCGTACTGATGCCGGCGTCGCGGCGGCACGAGTACCTGATCAGTGAGTACCGGGCCGGTCTTCCACTCGTCTTCGTGGACCGCGCACCACACGGCCTGGACTGCGACTCCGTCACTGTCGACAACCACGGCGGTGCGAAGGTCGCGACCGCTCATCTCGTGGCCGGTGGACACCGCCGGATCGCGATGCTGAGCGACCTGCGCGACATCGAGACGGCCGTGCAGCGCCGAGCGGGATACCGCGCCGCGATCGAGGAGTCAGGGATCGCCTTCGATCCCGCGTTGCTCGTGCACAGCGTCCGCAGCGAGCACGAGGCCGCTGAGGTCGTGACGCGGTTGGTCGAGCTGGCCGACCCGCCGACCGCGATCCTTGCCGGACGCAACATCATTACCATCGGATCCGTCCGTGCCCTGCGGGCCGCGGGACTGATCCACCAGGTCGCTCTCGTCGGCTTCGACGACTTCCCGATGGCGGACCTGGTGGAACCGGCGCTCACCGTCGTACGTCAAGACGTTCGGCGGATCGGTGCCGAGGTGGGCCGGATCCTGCTCGACCGCCTGGGCGGATCCAGTGCCCCGCCCCAGCATGTCGTCCTCGACCCCACCCTGGTCATCCGCGGCAGCGGCGAGATCCCACCACCGCGGCCGGCTCGGACCTGATCAGGGTCCTCTGTGTCAGCGGGCGATGGCCGCCGTACTTGCTTTGGTGACGGTGATCAGGTCGGTGGGGGACAGACCGATGTCGAGACCGCGGCGGCCGCCGGAGACGTAGACCGTGGCGTGCTCGGTGGCGGTGCTGTCGACGACCGTGGTCAGGGGGCGCTTCTGGCCGATCGGGCTGATGCCGCCGACGACGTACCCGGTGGTGCGTTCGGCGGCGGCCGGGTCGGCCATCACCGCCTTCTTGCCGCCGGCCGCGGCCGCGATCGCCTTCAGATCCAGTTGTTTGTCCACCGGTACGACGCCGACCGTGAGCTTGCCGTCGACCTCGACCAGCAGCGTCTTGAACACCTGCTCCGGCGCCAGCCCCAACGCCTCGGCGGCCTCCAGCCCGTACGACTTCGCGCCCGGGACGTGGTCGTACGCGTGCGTCGTGAACGCGATCTTCGCCTTCGTCAACGCCACCGTCGCCGGCGTCCCAGCCACCTTCTTGCCCTTAGCCACCACCCGAGCTTATGCCCGCTGGCACCAGCCGCACGCAGCAGTGGCCGGGGGTCGGGACGAGGCGGGCTTCGTACGGGATGTCGAGGGTGCTGACCAGGCCGGCCAGCAGGTGCAGGTTCATACCGCAGACCAGCTGAGGCTGCTCCTTGGCGATGCGCTGGAACGGACAGTTGGCGAGCGCGATGCCGCCCTTGTCCGGACGGGGTTCGAAGCCATGGGCGGCCAGGATCTCGGTGAGCGGAGCTTCGCCCGCCGCGCGCCCGATTGCTTCGCCGTACTCACGGGCTCGACGGTTGACCGCCTCGCGGGGTGATGTCCCGGTCGACTCGGCGTCCTCGACGGCGCCGGCCAGGAGGCGGGCGGCGACGGCGTACTGCCGCTCGGGGAGGCTGATCTCGATCTCGCGCTCGGAGCGGTGGTAGAGCTTCGCGGGGCGGCCGGCGCCGGGGCCGGTGCGACCGGTGCGGCGCTCGAAGCAGGTTGCGAGCAGACCTTCCTCGGTCAGCTTGTCCAGGTGGAACGCGGCCGTCGTCCGCGGCACCCCGAGGGCGGTGGCCGCGTCGTCCCGGCTGACCGGCTCCGGCTGCGCGACGACGTACTCGTAGAGGCGGCGTCGGGTCGGTTCCTCCAGCACGGCGACCGCCTGCACGCGTGCGTCCCAGGAGTTGTCCACGGAATGATTCTATCGACAACATCGGTTGGAGTAACAGTATGATGGCCCTTCGTTGAACTTTCAGGGAGTGAGTAGATGGCGATCTCGGCCGATTTCGAGTCCGTCCCCCTTCACATCGTCCCCGGACGTGCGGAGATCGATCTACCCGCCGCCCAGCGCGCGGTCGCGGATCTGCTGAAAGCCCTCGGGCGGGACCCGCACAGCACGCACCTGGCCGACACCCCGCGCCGCGTCGCGTCGGCGTACGCGGAGATGCTCACGCCGCGCGAGTTCGAGCTGACCACGTTCCCCAACGACGAGGGGTACGACGAACTCGTGCTGGCCAAGGACATCCCGGTGCAGTCGTTGTGCGAGCACCACCTGCTGCCGTTCCAGGGCGTCGCCCACGTCGGGTATCTGCCGGGGGAGCGGATCCTCGGCCTGTCGAAGCTGGCCCGCGTGGTGGAGCTGTTCGCCCGTGACTTCCAGGTGCAGGAGCGGCTGACCAAGCAGGTCGCCGACTGGCTGCAGGATCACCTCGACCCGAAGGGCGTCGGCGTGGTGATCGAGGCCGAGCACCAGTGCATGTCGTTGCGCGGCGTCCGCGCCGTCGGCTCGCGCACGGTCACGTCGGCCCTGCACGGCACCCTGCGCGAGAACCCCAGCTCGCGTCAGGAGTTCTTCGCCCTGACCGGCCTCACCCCGTAGCTCCGGCGGTCGGGCGAAGCGTTCCTCAGACGGAGGCGACCGCCGTCGGTGGGTGGAGATGGGTGTGCCGGCCGGTGGCCAGGATGTGCGCCACCTCGCCCGGGAGGAGGTCGGTGCCGGGAACCGTTTCCATCTCGGAGACGTCGATCCAGCGCACGACGGTGGCTCCGCGGTGGCCGTGAACGGCGAGGATGGAGTCGAGGTCCGGCCAGACCGCCGTGGACGGGTTCGGGCCGTGCCAGCGGAGGGCGACCGAGCCGTCGGTGAAGACACAGCCTTCGGCGACGATGCCCGTTCCGGAGACGCCACTGATGTCGGTGTAACGAACGAGTTCGAATGTCTGGGGTTTCACCGGCTGACCTCGCCGGAACTGTGGTGGCCGAGTCGGCCTGAGGGAGCTGCCATGGTCCTTTCCCCGTGGTCGGCGTGGATGGGCGCTCGCCACAAACCGGGGACAATACGGACTGTCAGCGGGGAAAGACGGTCTGTAGCGACTCAACTTCTCACAACAAGTTAGATCCAAACTGCTTGAACGCGCCAGAGCACCGGCAGCGTGTCTCAATCCCCGGCCGTCTGGTACCCCGGAATCTGCCGGCAAATCATCGTAATTCGGTGCGTTCTGAACGCGCGGCGTGATCGAATACGGCAGTGTTCCTGACATTTGCCACCGATCTGGCCGGAGTCGACGCTCCCGCGAGCGATTTCGGGTTCCTGCTGCACAAGAACCCGGCGCGACCGCAGGCGGTCGAAATTACCGGCGGGTTGGCGCATGTCTTCTATCCGGAGGCAACAGACCAACGTTGTACGGCGGCGGTTCTGCTCGAGATCGACCCGATCGCGCTGGTCCGGTCCGGGCGCGGGAAGGCGGCCGAGGGATTCACGCTCGGGCAGTACGTGAACGACCGCCCCTACGCCGCCTCCAGCCTGCTCGCAGTGGCCCTCGGCAAGCTGTTCCGGACGGCGATGAACGGGCGCTGCGACGCCCGCCCGGAGCTCGCGGCCCGCGCGATCCCGCTCGAGATCCACGTTCCGGCGCTCCCCTGCAGTGGCGGCGCCGAGTTGGCCGAGCAGCTGTTCGCCCCGCTCGGCTGGACTGTCGACGCGCGCCCGGTGCCGCTCGATCCGGAGATCCCCGACTGGGGTTTCTCCCGGTATGTCGACCTGCGGCTGAGCGGTGTACTCCGACTGGCGGACGCACTCAATCACCTTTATGTGCTGCTGCCCGTACTCGACGACGCGAAGCACTACTGGGTCGCCTCTGACGAGGTCGACAAGCTCGTCCGCGCCGGCGAGGGCTGGCTCGGCGCGCATCCCTTCAAGGACCTGATTTCACACCGCTATCTCGCCCACCGCCGATACCTGGCCGACACCGCCTTGGAGCGTCTCGCCGAGGCGGACGGCGTGGAGCTGGTGGAGGAGACGCCGGTCGAAGGTTCGGTGTCGCTCGCGGACGAACGTCGTACGACGGTTGCCGGCGTACTGCGGGAGCTCGGGGCGCGGCGGATCGCGGACCTCGGCTGCGGTGAGGGCGCGCTCGTCGGCGAACTGCTGAAGGACCCGATGATCGGTGAGGTGATCGCGACGGACGTGTCGGCGCGGGCGCTCATCGCGGCCAAACGACGTCTGCACTATGACGACCTGCCCGATCGCCGGCGCGAGCGGCTCCGCTTCCTGCAGTCGTCGGTGACGTACGCCGACCAACGCCTCGCCGGCCTGGACGCGGCCGTCCTGATGGAGGTCGTCGAACACGTCGACCCGCCCCGCCTGCCCGCGCTGGCTCGATCCGTCTTCCAGACCGCCCGCCCCGGAGCCGTCATCGTCACCACCCCCAACAGCGAGTACAACGTGCGTTTCCCCTCCCTCGCCGCCGGCCGCTACCGCCACCCCGACCACCGCTTCGAATGGACCCGCGAGGAATTCCGAACCTGGGCAGTCGGTGTGGCGGACCGATACGCCTATACCGTCGAGTTCCGTCCCGTCGGTCCGGACGATCCCGAGGTCGGTCCGCCTACCCAGCTCGCGCTCTTCCGCCTGCGTGAGGAGGCTCGATGACGATCATCGACCTACCGAAACTGTGTTTGGTGGTTTTGGTGGGGGCTAGTGGGTCGGGGAAGTCGACGTTTGCCCGGAAGCACTTCAAACCGACCGAGGTGATTTCGAGCGACTTCTGCCGGGGGCTGGTTTCTGATGACGAGAACGATCAGGCGGCCACCAAAGACGCGTTCGAAGTACTGCACTTCATCGCGGGGAAGCGCCTCGCGGCCGGCCGGCTGACGGTGATCGACGCGACCAACGTGCAACCGGAGGCGCGCAAGGAACTGGTGAATCTCGCTCGAGAGCACGACGTCCTGCCGGTCGCGATCGTCCTGGACCCGCCGGAGCGCGTGTGTGTCGAGCGGAACGAGCAGCGAGCCGATCGGCAGTTCGGGGCGAAGGTGATCGTCCGCCAGCGCTCGCAGCTCAAGCGCGGTCTGCGGAGCCTGAAGCGCGAGGGCTTCCGGACCGTGCACGTGCTCGGCAGCGTCGAGGAGATCGATGCCGTCAGCATCGAGCGCACCCGGCTGTTCAACGACCGCACCGACGAGACCGGCCCGTTCGACATCATCGGCGACATCCACGGCTGCCGCGCCGAGCTCGAGCAACTCCTGACCGACCTCGGCTACGCGTTCACCCGTGACGACGCCGGCCGGCCGATCGACGCCATACACCCGGATCGTCGCGCCGTCTTCGTCGGTGACCTGGTCGACCGCGGCCCGGACACGCCTGGCGTGCTGCGCCTGGTGATGGGAATGGTTGCTAACGGCCACGCTTTGTGTGTCCCCGGCAACCACGAGGACAAGTTGCTCAAGGCCCTCAGAGGCCGGAACGTGAAGATCAGCCACGGCCTGGAAACAACGCTGGAACAGCTGTCCGACGAGCCGCCCGAGTTCCGCGACGCCGTCGAGCACTTCATCGACGGCCTGATCTCGCACTACGTCTTCGACGGCGGCAAGCTCGTCGTCTCGCACGCCGGCCTGGTCGAGCGGATGCACGGTCGCGCGTCCGGTCGCGTCCGATCCTTCTGCCTGTACGGCGAAACGACGGGCGAGACCGACGAGTTCGGCCTGCCGGTCCGCTACCCGTGGGCGAACGAGTACCGCGGTCGCGCGACGGTCGTCTACGGCCACACCCCGACGCCGGAGCCGGAGTGGATCAACAACACGATCTGCCTCGACACCGGCTGTGTGTTCGGCGGCGCACTCACCGCACTGCGGTACCCCGAGCGCGAGCTGGTCTCGGTCCAGGCCGCCCGCGAGTACTACGCCCCGGCGAAACCGTTGCACGTGGCAACCGCACCGACACGCGAACCGGACGTCCTCGAGCTGACCGACGTGACCGGCCGCCGGGTGATCGAGACCTCGGCCCACGGGCGGCTCAGCATCCGGGCCGAGCAGGCCGGCGCGGCGCTGGAGGTGATGAGCCGGTTCGCGATCGATCCGCGGTTCGTGCTCTACCTGCCGCCGACGATGAGCCCGGTCTCGACCTCACCGGAGCCAGGCTTGCTGGAGCACCCGCGGCAGGCCTTCGAGACGTATCGGGCGCAGGGCGTCACCGAGCTGGTGTGCGAGGAGAAGCACATGGGTTCGCGCGCCGTGGTGTTGCTGACCCGGAACGACGATATGGCCGGGAAGCGCTTCGGCCTGGCTGGTCGCGGTGCGATTCACACGCGGACGGGCCGCTCCTTCTTCGACGGCGTGCTGACGGACGAGCTGCTGCTCCGACTGCGCGCGGTCGCCGAGGAGGCAGGCGCCTTCGACGAGCTCGACACGTCGTGGCTGCTGCTCGACGCGGAGCTCCTGCCATGGAGCGCGAAGGCTGAAGAGCTGCTCCGGAACCAGTACGCCGCCGTCGGCGCGGCCGCGCGTACGTCGTTGCCGGCCGCAACCGCGGCGCTGCAGTCGGCCGTCGCGGCCGGACTCGATGTCGGCGAGTTGCTGGCCGCGACAGAACGCCGTACGTCGAATGCCGCGAAGTTCACCGACGCGTACCGGCGCTACTGCTGGCCGACGGACGGGCTCGAGGGGGTGCGCGTCGCGCCGTTCCAGGTGCTGGCGTCGGAAGGGGCGACGTACCAGGACCGGCCGCATGTCTGGCACCTCGGGATCGCGGACCGGATGGTTGCCGCTGGGCCGGGGCTGATCACGCCGACCAGGCGACTGTTCGTGGACCCGGCGAACTGGGAGGCCGGGATCGCGTGGTGGGAGGAGCTGACCGGTGCCGGTGGTGAGGGCATGGTCGTGAAGCCGGCGGCGAACCTGACGCGGACGCCGAAGGGGCTGGCGCAGCCGGGGCTGAAGGTGCGCGGGCAGGAGTACCTGCGGCTCATCTACGGTCCGGATTACACCGAGCCCGCCAACTTCGAGCGGCTGCGCGACCGCAACCTCGGTCACAAGCGCTCACTCGCGCTCCGTGAGTACGCACTCGGCCTGGAGTCGATGGAACGCGCCGCCCGCGGCGAGCCGCTGTGGCGCATCCACGAATGCGTCTTCGCGGTCCTCGCCCTCGAGTCGGAGCCGATCGACCCCCGCCTCTGAGGCGGTCAGCTCCGCGGGCAGCAGGGCTCGCCGGAGGGCCGCGGGGCGGGAGTTGTCTCCGGTCGGTAAACGTCTTTCGGAATCGCTTGGCAAGGCGTGGGGGAGCGCCTTAAGGTCAGTGCAATGTCACACGGTACTGAGCAGAGGACGGCGTTCGTGGTGGAGGTTGAGCTGACCGGAGGGCTGCTGGGCGCCTGGCAGCAGCGGAATCGGGCGGCTACGATCCCGCACTCGATCGCGGAGTTGCGGAAGGCGGGCAACCTGGAGAACCTGCGCCGGCTGGCCGATCCGTCGGTCGGGCCGTACCGCGGGCGGTATCCGTTCCTCGACACCGACCTGTACAAGACCCTCGAGGGGCTCGCCTACGAGGTCGGCCGCGACGACGCGCCGGCGGGAGCGCGGGAGTTCTTCGACGAGGTCGTCGGGTTGCTCGAGCAAGCCCAGGCCGAGGACGGCTACCTGAACTCGTACTTCCAGGACCCCGACCAGCCGAAGCAGCCGTGGTCGGACCTCGGCTGGGGCCACGAGCTGTACAACCTCGGCCACCTCATCCAGGCGGCCGTCGCGGCGAATCGCCAACTGTCTGATGGTCGACTGTTGACAATCGCCCGCCGGTTCGCGGACCTCGTCGTCCAGCGGTACGGCGTGGACGGCGAGGAGGTCGTCGACGGGCATCCCGAGGTCGAGATGGCGCTGGTTGAGCTTTATCGAGAAACGGGTCGTGACGAGTACCTGACGCAGGCGCGGCTGTTCGTCGATCGCCGCGGGCAGGGGAAGCTCAAGCACACGATCTTCCCGGCCGAGTACTTCCAGGACAACGCGCCATTCCGCGAGCTTCCGTCGGTCACGGGGCACGCCGTACGGATGGCCTATCTGGCGGCCGGGGCCGCGGACGTGCATCTCGAGACCGGCGATCCGACGCTGCTAGCGGCGCTGGAGCGGCTCTGGGACGACATGGTCGCGACGAAGCTCTACCTGACCGGCGGGTTGGGCAGCCGGCACTCCGACGAGGCCATCGGTGATCGGTACGAGTTGCCGTCCGAGCGTGCGTACGCCGAGACGTGTGCGGCGATCGCGACCATGCAATGGGCGTGGCGGATGTTCCTCGCGACCGGGAAAGCGTCGTACCTCGATGTGTTCGAGACCGTGCTCTACAACGCTTACGCTGTTGGGCTTTCGGCCGAGGGTACGGCGTTCTTCTACGACAACCCGTTGCAGCGGCGACCGGATCACGAGCAGCGTTCGGGGGCCGAGAGCGGTGGTGATCCGCTTCGTCGGCCGTGGTTCGGCTGCCCGTGCTGCCCGCCGAACATCATCCGCTGGATGTCCGAACTCCAGGACCACGTCGCCGCCGTCCGCGACGACACCCTGTACGTCGGCCTGTACGCCGACGCCCGCATCACCACCGGCGATCTCGAGGTCACCGTCACCACCGACTACCCGTGGGACGGCCAGGTGACGATCACGATCCAGCAAGGACCGGAAACCGAGCAGGCGATCGCCCTACGCATTCCGTCGTGGGTGGTTGGCGCTCAGGTGGATGGCTCGGTGGTGGACGCTGGGTGGGCGGTCGTCAGGCGAATGTTTGTTGCTGGAGAAACCATTCAGTTGACGTTGCCGATGGCACCTAGAGCGCATGGGTCGCATCCGTATTTGGATGCCACCCGGGGAGCGATTGCCGTTGCTCGCGGGCCGCTTGTCTACTGCGTCGAGCAGCAGGACGTCGCGGCGCCGGTGGACGATCTGTTGCTCTCGGCAACAGAAGTCCAGAACGCGGCGGCGCGGCGGTCGAACGACCATGTCGTGCTCGAGTTGCCGGTCGGTGTCGCGCCGGCGCCGCCGAAAGAGCTTTATCCCTTGATCACCGAGCAACCGCAGGTCGCTCGAGCAGGCGAGGTGCCGGCGACGTTCGTGCCGTACTTCCTCTGGGGGAACCGTCAGGCCCTGGCCATGCGTGTATGGCTGCGCGCCGCGAACTGAAAGAAGGAAAATGAAGAGAACGACCATGCTGGTGGGGCTCGTGGCGTCCGGTGCGCTGGCGCTCAGCGCCTGCGGCGGCGGCACGACCGGGGCCAGCGGCGACGCGGCCGGGCCGGGCGGCAAGGCGGCCCAGGGCGGCACCGTCCAGGTGCTTCAGAACGCGGCCTACTCCCACCTGGATCCGGCCCGCGGCTTCGACGGTGGCGTGAACAACTTCTACCGGCTGATCTACCGGACCCTGACCACCCAGGGCGCCGCGCCCGGTGCCGACGGCACCAAGATCGTGCCCGACCTGGCGACCGACACCGGGAAGCCGTCCGACGGCGGCAAGACCTGGACGTTCACCCTGAAGGACGGTCTGTTCTTCGAGACCGGTGCGCCGATCACCAGCGCGGACGTGAAGTGGGGTGTCGAGCGTGCTTGGGACCCGGAGCTCGGCATCGGTTCGCCGTACGCGAAGCAGCTGATCGAGGCACCGGCGACGTACCAAGGCCCGTACAAGACCGGTGACCTGCCGACGATCGAGACACCGGACGCGAAGACGATCGTGTTCCACCTGAAGAAGCCGTTCGCCGACTTCAGCAGTGTGGTCGCGCAGAACACCTTCACCCCGGTCCCGAAGGGCCGGGGCGCGGGCAACCAGCTGGACAGCAAGCCGATCGCCTCCGGCCCGTACAAGATCTCCGAGTACAAGCCCGGCGCGTCGCTGACGCTCGTCCGCAACGACAAGTGGGACAAGAACACCGACTCGATCCGCAAGGCGAACCCAGACGGCTACCACTGGACGTTCGGGCTCGACCCGGCCACGATCGACGAGCGGATGATCGCCGGCCAGGGCACCGACACCGACGCGATCGCCGGCACCATCCAGGCCGCGACAGTGGCCCGGATCCAGACCCCACAGCTCAAGCAGCGCACGCTGACGGGTCTGGCCGGCTGTACGACGTACATGGGCCTGAACACCACGAAGAAGCCGTTCAACGACGTCAAGGTCCGGCAGGCGATCAACCTGGCGGTCAACAAGGAAACCGTCCGGAACGCCGTCGGCGGGTCGACGCTGGCCGACATCGCGACCAGCATCCAGCCGCCGACCGTGGCCGGCCGGGTGGACTACGACCCGTACCCGAGCCCGGACCACAAGGGTGACGCGGCGGCGGCCCAGAAGCTGCTCTCCGAGGCCGGGCAGACCGCGGGCTTCACGATGACGCTGGACATCATGTCCACGCCGAAGATGCAGGCGATGGCGGTCGCGGTCCAGCAGGCGCTGGAGCCGCTGAAGATCACCGTGAAGATCAACACCATCGACACCTCGACGTACTACGAGGTGATCGGGACGCCGTCGCAGCAGCACGACGCTGCGATCACCGGCTGGTGCCCGGACTGGCCGTCCGGTGCGACCTTCCTGCCGCCGCTGTTCGACGGCCGCAACATCGCGCCGAAGGGCAACTCGAACCTGGCCCAGCTGAACGACCCGGGCGTGAACGCGAAGATCGACGAGATCGCCAAGCTGACCGACGTGACCGCGGCCAACGCGGCGTACGGCGACCTGGACAAGCAGATCATGGCGCTCGCGCCGGTCGTTCCGCTGCTGTACGAGAAGGTGCTGATGCTGGTCGGCAGCAACGTCGCCGGCGCGTACCTGCACGACGGCTTCTCCGGTGGGATCGACCTGGTCTCGGTCGGCGTCGCGGACGCCGGGAAGTAGCCGATGACAACGACCCTCGCCGGAAAAACTGGCACCGTGCTCGACGTCGAGGAGGTGGGGACCCCGGCAGCGGCCGGTGGTCCCCCGACGTCGACCCGGCGGATCCTGACCAGGATCACCCAGGACAGAGGCGCCGTACTCTGCCTGCTGTTCCTGGCGATCGTGGTCCTGATGGCGGTGGCCGCGCCGCTGATCACCAAGCTGAGCGGCTGGGGGCCGTACCAGTTCGACTCCGCGGCGATCAACTCCGACCTGGGCGGCGTACCGCGCGGCGCGCTCGGCGGGATCAGCGGGAACCACTGGTTCGGCGTCGAGCCGCAGAACGGCCGTGACCTGTTCGCCCGGATCGTGTACGGCGCTCGCGTCTCCATCACGATCTCGTTGTCGGCGACCGTCCTGACCGGGATCCTCGGGGTCGTGCTCGGCCTGCTCGCCGGGTTCTACCGCGGCTGGGTCGACCAGGTGATCTCGCGGCTGATGGACTTCCTGATGGCGTTCCCGGCGCTGATCTTCATGATCGCGATCCTGTCCTCGCTGCCGGCCGGGAACCGCCCGGTCCTGCTGGTCGTGGTGATCAGCGCGTTCGGCTGGCCGTACCTGGCCCGGGTGATCCGCGCGCAGACGATGACGCTGGCGAACCGCGAGTTCGTCGAGGCGGCGCGGGCGTCCGGGGCGCAGGATTCCGCGGTGGTGTTCCAGGAGATCCTGCCGAACCTGCGCGGTTCGATCATCGTGATGACGACGCTGGCGATCCCGGGCTACATCGGCACCGAGGCAGGGCTGTCCTTCCTCGGCGTCGGTGTCTCCCCGCCGACCGCGTCGTGGGGCCAGATGATCGCGAGCTCGGTCAGCTGGTACTCGGTCGACCCGATGTTCTTCGCGATCCCGGGCGCTTTCCTGTTCCTCACCGTGCTGTCGCTGACCGTCCTCGGCGACAAGATCCGCTCGGTGATCGACCAGGGGGAGGCCGCGTGATTCGCTATGTTCTCGGGCGGCTTGGCGGGGTCGTGGTCATCCTGCTGGCGGTCTGCCTGTTCACCTACCTGATCTTCTTCAAGCTCTCGCCGGATCCCGCGGTGATGATCTGCGGCAAGACCTGTACGCCGGACCGGATCAACTCGATTCGCGACGTACTCGGTCTCAACCAGCCGATCCTGAGCCAGTTCTGGGAGTTCCTGCGGGGCATCTTCGCCGGCCGTGAGTACGGCTCGGTGCACTGCCCGGCGCCTTGTCTCGGGTACAGCTTCCAGACCAACGAGTCGGTGTGGAGCATGATCACCGCCCGGCTGCCGGTCAGTGTCACGGTCGCTGTCGGCGCCGCCGTACTGTGGTTGCTCGCCGGCGTGATCGGCGGCCTGGTCAGCGCGATCAAGCAGGACACGTGGTGGGATCGCACCGCGATGGCGCTCGCGCTGGGTGGGGTGAGCGTGCCGAACTACGTACTCGCGCTTGTGCTCCAGTACGTCCTGGTCGTGAAGCTGCAGATACTGCCGTTCCCATCGGCACCGGCGTTCGCGGACAATCCCGTGCTCTGGTTCGAGTCGTACCTGATGCCGTGGACCGTCCTGGCCGTCGGCTACGCCTGTCTGTACGCGCGGTTGACCCGGAGCAACGTGATCGACACCTTGTCGGAGAACTACTTCCGGACCGCACGAGCCAAGGGCTTGAGCCGGCCACTGATCCTGCGCCGGCACGCGCTGCGGCCGGCACTGACCCCGATCACCACGATCTTCGGGATGGACTTCGCCGGCCTGCTCGGCGGTGCACTGATCACCGAGACCGTGTTCGGGCTGAACGGGATCGGCAAGATGGCGGCCGACTCGATCGCGAAGAACGACCAGCCGGTGATCATGGCGGTCACCCTGCTGGCCGCGTTCTTCGTTGTCATCGGCAACGTCGTGGTCGACCTCGTCTACACCGCGCTGGACCCACGAGTGAGGGTGACGACAGCATGACGGATGAGCTGTTCGTGGTGGAGAACCTGACGGTCACGCTGCCGACCGGACGTGGTCCGGTGGACGTGGTGAAGAACGTGTCGTTCACCGTCGGCCGGGACGACACGCTCGGGATCGTCGGTGAGTCCGGGTCAGGTAAGTCGATGACGGCGCTCGCCGTCCTCGGGCTGCTGCCGCCCGGAGCGCGGACGTCCGGCAGCATCCGGTTGGACGGCACCGAGCTGCTCGGGCGGTCGGAGCGAGACCTGCGCTCGGTGCGCGGGAACGCGATCTCGATCGTGTTCCAGGATCCGTTGTCGTCGCTGAATCCCTACTACACCGTGGGATTGCAGATCGAGGAGATGTACCGGGCGCATCGCGGTGGTTCGCGTCGCGCCGCCCGGCAAGTCGCGATCGAGGCGCTCGACCGGGTCCGGATTCCCGATCCAGGCCGGCGGATCGACCACTACCCGCACCAGTTCTCCGGTGGCATGAGGCAACGAGTCATGATCGCGATGGCCTTGTGCTGCTCGCCGTCGCTGCTGATCGCGGACGAGCCGACGACGGCACTCGACGTCACCGTCCAGGCGCAGATCCTGGAGCTGCTGGCCGAGCTGCAGTCGACCACCGGGACCGGGATGATCTTCATCACCCACGACCTGGCGGTGATCAGCTCGATCGCGCAGCGGGTGCTGGTGATGTGTGCGGGTGATCCGGTCGAGTACGGCACGGCCGAGCAGGTGTTCTCGGATCCGCGGCACGAGTACACGCGCACGCTGCTGGACGCCGTACCGAGGATCGACGACGAGGTGACGGCATGACGCTGCTTGAAGTGCGTGGGGTGACGAAGGAGTTCGTCACCCGCGGCGAAGGGGCGATGGCCCGCAAGTCCACGTTCACCGCGGTCGACGACGTCAGCTTCGAGGTCGAGCTGGGCGAGACACTCGCGATCGTGGGGGAGTCGGGCAGCGGGAAGTCGACCACCGCGCGGATCGCGGCCCGCCTGCTGGAGCCGACCAGCGGTACGGTCGTGTTCGACGGGCAGGACGTGACCCGGGCGACCGGCAGGGACCTGGCCACGTTCCGGAACAACGTGCAGGTGGTGTTCCAGGACCCGTTCTCGTCGCTGAACCCGCGGTACACGATCGAACGGATCGTCACCGCACCGCTGACCTACCAAGGGATCGCGCCTCCCGGCGGTCGGCGGGCCTGCGCCCAGGAGCTGATGGCGCGGGTCGGGCTGAACCCGGACCACTGCCAGCGGTATCCGGCGCAGTTCTCCGGTGGCCAGGCGCAGCGGATCGGCATCGCCCGGGCGCTCGCGGTGAACCCGAAGTTGGTGATCTGCGACGAGGCTGTGTCCGCGCTCGACGTGTCGATCCAGGCGCAGGTGCTGGAGTTGCTGATGCGGCTGCAGCGGGAGAGCGGGTTCAGCTACATCTTCATCGCTCACGACTTGGCCGTGGTCCGGCAGATCTCGCAGCGGGTCGCGGTGATGAACCAGGGCAGAATCGTGGAGCTGGGATCGCGCGACCAGGTGTTCGGCGATCCCCGCGACGACTACACGAAGACGCTGCTGGCTGCCGTACCGCGGATCAACCCGGAATGGGACGCACGGCGCCGGCGTAAGGAGGCCCCATGACTGTATTGATGCCACGCCTCCGGCGCGGCGGGTCATGGGGCTGGAACTCCCGGCCTTCCCTCGTCGCTCCAGTCGCTTCGCTCCCTCCGCTCCTCAGTCCAGGCCGGGAGGCCCCATGACCAGCTACACGATTCCTGGGATGTACGTGCGCGAGCACACGGTCGAGGTGCCGCTGGACTGGTCCGGCGCCGGCTCCGGGACGATCACTGTGTTCGCGCGCGAACTTGTCGATCCGATGCGCAAGGACGACGACCTGCCGTGCCTGCTGTTCCTGCAAGGCGGGCCGGGCGGGAAGGGGCCGCGGCCGGTCGAGCCGTCGGGGTGGATCGGGCAGGCGCTGAAGACCTACCGGGTGATCCTGATGGACCAGCGCGGGACCGGTCGCAGTACGCCGGTCTCCGGGCGGCGGATGGCGTCGTTGAGTGCCGAGGAGGGTGCTGACTATCTGGCGTGCTTCCGGGCCGACTCGATCGTGGCCGATGCCGAGCATTTGCGGACGACTGTGTTCGGTGGGCGCAGGTGGTCGACGTTGGGGCAGAGCTATGGCGGGTTCCTCACGCTGACGTATCTGTCCAAGGCCCCTGAAGGGTTGACGGCCTGCTACGTGACCGGCGGGCTGGCCTCGATCGATCCTTCGGCGGCCGAGGTCTACCGTCGCACCTATCCACGGGTGGTTGCGAAGAACCGCGAGTTCTATCGGCGCTATCCGCACAATGTGGAGCGGGTCGGCCGGATCGCGGACCGGCTTGCGACGTCCGACGTACGGCTGCCGGATGGCGACCGGCTGACGGTACGGCGGTTCCAGTCACTCGGGATCGACTTCGGAATGAAGCCCGGCTACGAGCGGATCCACTGGCTGATCGACGAGGCCTTCGACGGGGACGAGCTGTCCGACACGTTCCTCGGCCAGGTGCTGGGGTTGTCGTCGTACAGCGGCGGGCCGTTGTTCGCGGCGCTGCAGGAGAGCATCTACGGGTCCGGGGACGGCGCGACGGGATGGGCGGCCGAGGTGGAGCGGGCGCTGCGGCCCGAGTTCGCCGAGGACGCGCGGCCGCTGCTGTTCACCGGCGAGATGATGTACCCCTGGATGTTCGCGGAGATCCGCGGGCTGCGGCCGTTCCAGGGTGCGGTCGAGGTGCTGGCGCGGCGCCCGCGGTGGTCGGAGTTGTACGACCTCGAGCGGCTGGCGGCGAACGACGTACCGGTGGCCGCCGCGGTCTACTACGACGACATGTACGTCGACTCCGGGCTGCAGCTGGACACCGCGAACCGGGTCGGCAACGTGCAGGCGTGGGTGACGAACGAGTACGAGCACGACGGACTCGGTGCGGAACGGGTGTTCGCCCGGCTGACCGAGCTGGTGCGATCCGTCGGGGGTGGCGTACCCGTCGATTGAGGGCGGGTGCTTCACAATGGGCGGCGACCAGGGAGGTGAATCGATGGCGGCTGACTCGATCGGGCTGCCGAGCGTACGGCGGCTGGCACAGCGGGAGAACCTGCGGGACAGCGTCGCCAACGCGCTGCGGGCGGCGGTGATCTCCGGCGAGCTGGTGCCGGGGGAGGTGTACTCGGCGCCGATGCTCGGCGCGCGGTTCGGTGTGTCCGCGACGCCGGTGCGCGAGGCGATGCTCGACCTGGTCCGCGAGGGCCTGGTGATCTCCCTGCGGAACAAGGGTTTCCGGGTCACCGAGATGTCCGACGACGATCTCGACAACCTCGCCGCGCTGCGGCAGCTGATCGAGCCGCCGACGATCCGGGACGTCGTACCGGCGATTCCGGCGTCGGACTTTCCGCGGTTGCGCGCGTTGGCGGAGGCCATCGTGGTGGCGGCGGAAGCGGGTGATCTGATCGCCTACATCGAGGCGGACCGGGTGTTCCACGTCACGCTGCTCGCGTACTCCGGCAACCAGAAGCTGGTCGACGTGGTGTCGGACCTGCGGTCGCAGACGCGGCTGCTCGGTCTCACACCACTCGTCGAGAGCGGCCGCCTCGGCCAGTCAGCAGCCGAGCACCACGAACTGATGGACCTGGTCGAGGCAGGCGACGCCGAAGGCGCCGAACAGCTGATGCGCCGCCACATCGGCCACGTCCGCGGCCTCTGGGCCCGCTCTCAGAGCACCTGACCCTTGACGGCCTTTGCGGCGGTTGCGGCGGCGGGGGAGCCGTAGGTGGCGGAGAGGCGGTCCAGGAAGGTGGACTGGTCCAGTGTGTACTCCTGGGTGCCGACTGTCTCCAGGACCGTGGTTGCCAGGGTGCAGCCGAGGTGGGCTGCGGCCTCGTGGTCCAGGCCGGCCGCACGGCCGGTCAGGTAGCCGGCGCGGAACGCGTCGCCGCCGCCGGTCGGGTCGACCAGGCCGGGCGCCGGAACCGCGGGGACCTTGACCAGGATGCCGTCGGCGTTCTCGATCACCACGCCGTCGCCGCCGTGCGTGGTGATCCGGACGCCGACCCGCTCGAGGATCTCGTTGTGGCTCCAGCCGGTCTTCTGCACCATCAGACCGGCTTCGTACTCGTTGCTGAACAGGTACGCCGCCCCGTCGATCAGCCGGCGGATATCGGCGCCGTCCATCCGCGCCATCTGCTGCGACGGGTCGGCCGCCACCGCGATCCGGTGCTGCTTGGCCAGCTCGGTGTGCTTGAGCATGCCGTCCGGGTCGTCCGCACCGATCAGCACCAGGTCGATCCCGCCGGCCGCCGCGTGGATCGCGCCCAGGTCGAGCTCCCGTGCCTGCGCCATCGCGCCGGTGTAGAAGGAGGCGATCTGGTTCGCGTCCAGGTCCGTCGTACAGGTGAACCGGGCGGTGTGTACGTTCTCACACACGCGCACGTGCGACACGTCCACGCCGGCCGTCGTCAGCGCCGCGCCGTACTCGGCGAAATCGGCCCCGACCGAGCCGACCAGCAGTGACGGGTGCCCGAGCTGGGCCATGCCGTAGCAGATGTTCGCGGCCACGCCGCCGCGGTGGACGACGAGCTCGTCGACCAGGAAGGACAGGGAGACCTTGTGCATCTGTTCCTCGAGGAACTGGTCCTTGAACCGGCCCGGGAACGTCATCAGGATGTCGGTCGCGATCGATCCGGCGACGGCGATGCGCATGCGGGGTGCTCCCTCGGGTGGGGTGGGTGTGCGGCGTGCGGACAACCCATAGAGACTACAGGCGACCGATCTAATACATGGAGGGCGGGAATTCATGGGTAGCCAGGTGCAGGTGACCGAGGAATTGCACGACTACATGGTCGCGCACGGCATGCCGCTGGACGAGATCGCGACCGACCTGGTGGCGGAGACCCGGCAGCTCGGCGGCGTGTCCGGGATGCTGACCACGTCCGACCAGGCCGGGCTGCTGACCACCCTGACCCGGCTGATCTCGGCGCGGCGGGCGGTCGAGATCGGTACCTTCACCGGGTTCTCCGCGCTGGCGATCTCCCGCGGGCTGCCCGACGACGGGCAGCTGATCTGCCTCGACGCGAGCGAGGAGTGGACCTCGATCGGCCGCCGGTACTGGGAGCGGGCCGGGGTCGCGAAGAAGATCGAGCTGCGGATCGGTGACGGGCACGAGCTGGCGGCGGCCCTCGACGGGTCGTTCGACCTCGCCTTCGTGGACGCCGACAAGCCGGGGTACATCGACTACTTCGAGCGTCTGCTGCCGCTGATCCGGCCGAACGGCGTACTGCTGTTCGACAACACGCTGGCCGGCGGCCGGGTGGTCGACGCGGACGGTCCGGCCGACCGCAAGGAGTTCAACGCGCACATCGCGAAGGACGACCGGGTCGACGTGACCATGCTCGGCATCGGCGACGGACTGACCCTGGCACGCAAGAAGTGAGCCCGGGGTCGAGCAAGGCCGCGGTTCGGTTGAGCGTGAAGGAGTTGCAGCACAAGTACGGCGACCGCCCGGTGATCGAAGGCCTGACCTTCAGCCTCGCCGCCGGTCAGGCGATCGCGCTGGTCGGCCCGAACGGCGCCGGCAAGACGACCGTGCTCAAGTGCATCGTGGGCTCGGCGGAACGGGCGGCGGGCACGATCCTGCTCGACGGCCTGCCGATCGACGAACGCGCCGAGGCGGTCCGGCGCGATGTCGCCACGCTGCTCGACGAGCTCGACTTCTTCCCGGACCTGACCGCGGCCGAACACCTCGACCTGCTCGCTCGTGCGCACGGCAACCCGACTCCGGAAGATCTCGTCGACACGATCCTCGACGACATCGGGCTGCTGACGGCCGCCGATCAGCTGCCGGGCTCGCTGTCGTCCGGTCAGCGCCGTCGCCTCGCGTTGGCGACGGCGCTGGTCCGCCCGCGCAAGCTGATGGTGCTCGACGAGCCCGAGGCCAGGCTCGATGTGGGCGGCGTTCAGTGGCTGTCCGACCGCCTGATCGAGGAGAAGAAGTCGGGTACGTCGATCCTCTTCGCCAGCCATGACCCATCCCTCGTCGAAGCCGTCGCCGACTCCGTCGTCACCCTCACCCCGCTGCCATGAGCTCAGCGGAAGGACCGGTCGTCTTCGACCCGGCGGACTTCGGTGCGATCCCGACATCGCGTGCGCTCCGGCAATGGATGCGGACGACGCGGCGGCGACGCGCGGACCGGCCGTTCTCGCAGATCTTCGAGGACATCTATCTGGTGCTGTTCACGCTGGCCATGGTCGGCGCGTGCGGTGGCAACGTCATCCGGCACCTGAACGCCAACGTCGCCCAGTGCACGTCGTTCACGTGTGGCGAGTTGTCGCACTGGATGCCGTGGGTCGTGGTGCCTTTGCTGCTGGCAACCACGATCCGGGTGCTCCTGAGTGTCGGCCCGGTCTCCGCGTCACGCGCCACCGGCTTCTGGTTGCTCGCCACGCCCGTGAATCGGGCTGCTTTGCTGCGGCCGACGTACCGGCTGGTGATGGGCGTCGTTGCGGTGGTCGGGTTCGTTGCGTCGTTGATCGTGTGGGCGCTGGTGGGCTTGATGTGGTTCGACGTACTCGAGGCGTCGGCGCTGGTCGGAGCGCTGCTCGTTTGTACGGCGACTGTGACGGTGTGGGTCCAGCAGACGGCCGGGCGGTCGCGGTGGGCGCTGCGGGTCGCGGACCTGCTGTTGCTGGCGGCCGCGGTGCCGGCCGTGATCCTCGCTTTGCAAGGCGGCTCCCCGCAGGGCGCCGCTGAGACGCTCGTCATCACCTCGGCTTTCACCGGCTCCGATCCTGCCCCGCTCCTCGTCTTCGGACAGGTGTCCGCGCCGGGGCTGCTTGACCCGGCGCAGACGCGGCTGCTGGTGATCTTCGCCGTCGTACTGCTCTTGTGCGTGGCGTTGGTGATCGTCACCTCACAGACGCTCGACAAGCTCAATCGGACGACTGTGATCGCGGGTGGGGAGCTGCTGGCCGGTCTCGCGGGTGCCGCGAGCAGTCTGGATATCAGCATGCTGGCGGACGTGGTGGCCGGCCGGCACTGGCGGTTGAAGGGACGGGCGCACACGCGGCGCGGTCGAGGTGCGAACGGTGCTGCTCTGGTGCATCGGGAGTTCCTGCGGATCCTGCGGTGGCCGCGGCGACTCGTCATCGGGTTCGCGCTGCTCGTCGTACCGTATGCGGTGGCGGGCGCGGGGTTCGACGTACTGGTGCCTGTCGCCGCTGGGTTCGCCGGGTTTGTCGCCGTACGTCCGCTGATGGACGGGTTGCGTTCGGTCTGCCGCTCGACCGGGCTGGTCCGTGCGCTCGGCATGGATCTTCGCGAGCTCCGCGTCATCATGGCGGTCGTTCCCGGCCTCTTCGCGGCACTGTGGGCCCTCCTCGCCCTGCCCGCGATCGGCAACGGCCCAGCCGCCTTCGCCGTCGCCGCCGGCATGCTCTCCGGCGCTGTCCGCCAGGCATCCGCGCGGCCCCCGTCGTACTCCGGTCCGCTGGTCGCCTCACCAATGGGCGCCATCCCACCCGGCCTCTTCTCCCAACCCATGCGCGGTTTCGACCTGCTGTTGGTCTGCCTGGCCCCAGTCCTCCTGGGAATCAGCTCCACCTGGGTCCTGGCCGTCCCCGCCTTCGTCCTCGCGGTCATGTTCTCCATCCGCCCCAAGACCGCCTGAGACTCCTTCGCGGTTCGCCGTGTCAGGGGTGGTGTCAGGGCTGGTGTCAGGGCGGTGACTGGGCCGCGTCAGGGCGCTCGGTGATTGTTGTCGACATGAGCAAGGCCAAGCCGGGCTCACCAGACACGCACATCACACGAGGAGATTTGTCATGCCTGTTTTCGCTTCGCCGGAGCCGATTACTGCCACCCTGACCACCGCGGGAGCTCAGGTGCGGGTCTCCGCGAGTGAGCGGTCGGACACCGTCGTACTGGTCGAGCCCATCAACAGCGCGAGCAAGTCGGACGTGAAGGTGGCCGAGAACACCAAGGTCGACTTCTCCGCCGGCGAACTGTCGATCAAGACCACCAAGTCGGGCGACAAGAACGGGTCGGTCGCCATCACGATCGAGCTGCCGGTCGGATCCAAGCTGGTCCTGAACACGGCCTGGACCGACGTACACGCCGAGGGCCGGCTCGGCGACTGCGAGCTGAACACGGCATCGGGTCAGGTCCAGCTCGACCACATCGGCGGGACCGCCGCCATCGAGAACGGCGCGGCCGGGGTACGGATCTGTGAGGTCGAGGGCGTCGTCAGGTACGAGGGCTCGAACGGTCGGATCTGGATCGGTCACGCCCTGTCCGACGTCGAGCTCAACGGTGCGGGCGGCAGCTTCGACATCGACCGTGCCGAGGGCAGCGTCATCGCCAAGGCGGGTAACTGCCCGATCCGGATTGGCCGGATCACGCGCGGCCAGGCCGAGCTGATGAACGCCTCCGGCGGCATCGAGGTCGGCATCAGCGAGGGCACCGCCGCCGAGGTGGACGCCAAGAGCACGAAGGGCGCGGTGCGCAACTCCCTGCCCGCCCAGGACGGCCTTGAAGACAACGTCAAGCTCTACGCCCGCACGCGCCTCGACGACATCGTCATTCACCCCGCGACTGTCTGAACACCTACCCACAATTCACTGCCCGGAGGCAGACCGAAATGTTCCACCGCATCGGGCGCGCCGTCGTCCGTCACCCCATCTGGACGATCGTCGCGTGGATCTTCATCGCGGCCGCCGTCGTCGCCACCGCCCCCAGCCTCCCGTCGAGCAGTGACGAGAGCAGCTTCCTCCCCAAGAGCTACGAGTCGATCCAGGCCGCCGACCTCCAGCAGAGCGCGTTCCCCAGCGCCTTCACGCCCTCCGCGCTCGTCCTGTACGGGCGTTCCGACGGCGGCAAGCTCACCGAGGCGGACCTGAAGGACGCAGCGCGGATCACCACCGAACTCGGCGCGAAGAAGATCGATCAGGTCCAGCAGGTCGTTCCCGGTCCGGCGTCGAAGGACGGCCGCTACGTACTGGGTCTGGTCTCGATGGACACCAACAACGCCGGCCAGCCGCAACAGCTGGACGCCGCGAAGACGCTGCGCGCCGACGCCAAGGCGCTGACGAAGGGCACGCAGCTCGACGCCAAGCTCGGCGGTTCGGCGGCGCAGGGTCTCGACCAGCAGGCCTCGTCCAGCCGCGCCAACGCGCTGACGTTCGCCGGCACCTTCGCGATCATCCTGATCACGCTGCTGATCATCTTCCGCTCGCCGATTCTCGCAGTACTGCCGCTGCTCGTCCTGATCGCCCTGGTGTCCTCGACGGCGAATGCGCTGATCGCCGACGCCACCAAGCTCTTCGGACTCCAGGCGAACAGCTCGATCTCGTCGCTGCTGATCGTCGTACTGCTGGGGGTCGGTA
The DNA here is from genome assembly GCF_040638415.1 of Kribbella sp. NPDC026596. Classification (NCBI taxonomy): domain Bacteria; kingdom Bacillati; phylum Actinomycetota; class Actinomycetes; order Propionibacteriales; family Kribbellaceae; genus Kribbella; species Kribbella sp. NPDC026596. The sequence continues at coordinate 56,257 of NZ_JBEZYF010000058.1, forward strand.
CCGACTACTACCTGTTCCTGATGTTCCGGTACCGCGAGCGGCTGCGAGCCGGCGACGAGCCCAAGGAGGCCATGATCAACGCGGTCGGCCGGGTCGGCGAGGCGATCGCCTCCGCGGCCGGTGCGGTCATGATCTCGTTCCTCGCGCTCGTACTGTCGACGCTCGGCTTCCTCAAGCAAATGGGCCCGGCGCTCGCCATCACCGTCGCGGTGACGCTGGTCGCCGCACTGACACTGTTCCCGGCGATCTGCTCGCTGATCCCGCCGCGCGCCCTGTTCTGGCCGTCGAAGGCGTGGCGCAAGGAGCCCGCGAACGCGCGGTTCGCGGCGCTCGGCCGCGGAGTGCAGCGTCGCCCGGCTCTCTTCGCCTGCGTCTCGGGCGTGGTCATGGTCGCGCTGGCGCTCGGTACGCTCGGCTTCAAGGCCACCTTCGACCTGGCGTCCGGCTCGATGCCGAAGACCGAGGAGTCGATGGTCGTCCAGACCGAGATGCAGAACGCCTACTCGGCCGGCGCCGCCGAACCGACCTCCGTCTTCGTCACCTCGACCGGCGACGGCCGCGTCGACACGGCGGCACTACCGGCGTACGAGCGGAAGCTCGAAGCGATCCCCGGTGTCGCCGACGTCCAACCCGCCGCGATCAGCAAGGACGGCAAGACCGCCAACTTCACGGTCACGCTGAAGTACGGGTCGGCGACCGACCAGGCGATCAGCGCGGTTGGCGACGTACGCGAGGTTGCACACGCCGACGCCCCACCTGGTACGAAGGCCCTCGTCGGCGGCATGTCGTCGATCTACAAGGACATCGACGCCGCGGTCGACCACGACTACCGCACGGTCTTCCCGCTCGCCGCGTTGCTCATCATGGTCATCCTCGGACTGCTACTGCGCAGTGTGGTGGCTCCCTGGTACCTGATGGCCTCGGTCGGGCTGGGCTTCGGTGCCACGCTCGGCGCGACGGTCCTGATCTTCCAGAAGGGGCAGGGGCACTCGGGGCTGATGTTCATGCTCCCGGTGATCATGTACCTGTTCGTGGTTGCCATCGGCACCGACTACAACATCCTGATGATCTCCCGGCTCCGCGAGGAGGCACGGGAAGGCCGCGATCCGCGTGAAGCCGCGAGCATGGCCGTGCGGCACGCCGGTCCGACCGTGGCCGCGGCCGGGTTCATCCTGGCGGCCACCTTCGCCACCCTGATGCTGGCGGGCAACTCACTGCTGACCGAGATGGGTTTCGCGGTCTCCTTCGGCATCGTCGTCGCCGCGTTCGTGATGGCGATGTTCTTCACCCCGAGCCTGACCGCGCTGATCGGTCACGCCGCCTGGTGGCCCGGCCACCAGGACCGCAAGACCCCCGCGAACGCAGAGCCCGCAAACGATGCCCGCCAGTTGGAGCCGTCGGCAAAGAACTGACAGCCCACCTTGGGCACCGACCAACCATGCAACGTCACGGATTCCGGTTGGTGGGTGCCCAAGGTGCGGGTGGGCGGAGCTCGGGTTGGACTAGGTTGAGCAGCGCTACGGTTTCGAGTTGGTTAAAGCGCTCGGTGAGGTCGACGGGTTGGTGACCACGGAGGGCACGATCTATCCGCTGCTCGCGCGTTCACGGCGGACTGGGAGCGGTTTCGTACGTCGGTTGATGCGATCTTGCAGAGCGGGAGACGGGGATGAACGTGCAGCACGACGGTGACGACATCGTCGCGGCCGCCACCGACGGGCTGGTCCTGGTCGAGGTTCCGCCACGTTTGCGGCTCCGGGAGTTCGGCGCGCTCGCGCTGCTGTGGCTCGGGCCGGTCCTGCTGCTGATCGGCTGGTGCCGCGGCCACCATCAGGCCGGTTGCCTCAGGCAACAACTAGACCTCGCGGGCCAGCCACTTCTGGTCGATTTCGTGCGGTAGGTCTACGTCGTGCCGGCGTGCGAACAGGATCAGCTGGCAGAAGACGTCGGCGAACTCCTGGTGGAAGCCCGCCTGGATCTCGTCCGCGGTGAGTCCTTTGGCGCGCGCCCGTCCGGTGTGCTGGAGGTAGGCCTGTGTCAGCTCACCTACCTCCTCCTGCAACTTCAGCAGGAACCAGTCCGGATCACGCTCGAACCCGAGCGTCTCGCCGTACCGAACCGACAGCTTCTCCAACCGCTCAGCCAACTCCGTGAGATCCACGGAGCCAGCCAAGCAGCCCCCACCGACATTTAGGTTAGGTGTGTGCCTTGCGGGCGGCCGAACCACCGACTGGAACGCTTTGGTGATTCCTGAGTGCTGAGTGGTCGTTC
>NZ_JBEZYF010000059.1:0-58290 GCF_040638415.1 Kribbella sp. NPDC026596
CAACACCATGACCGGTCCCGGCACCGACAAGGGCGGTACGTCGCTCGGCCACGGGCTGCTCGAACACCAACGGGCGCTGCTCGACTGGCTCGACGCGGTCCAGGCACGGCACTCCGATCTGCTGATCGAGAACTGCGCGTCCGGGGCGATGCGGATGGACTACGCGATGCTGTCCCGACTGCACCTGCAGTCGACCTCGGACCAGCAGCACCCGTTGCTCTACGCACCGATCACCGCGGCCGCACCGGCCGCCGTCCTGCCCGAGCAGGCCGGCCACTGGGCCTACCCGATCAGCGGCACCACGCAGGAGGAGTTCACGCTCGCCCTGGTGAACGGCATCCTCGGTCGGCTCTACCTCTCAGGCCATCTCAACCAGATGACGGCCGCCGAACTGGACCTGATTCGATCCGCGTTGGCCGCGCACCGCGCCGTACTCAAAGACCTCGAGACTCTGGTCCCGCACTGGCCGCTCGGCCTTCCGGCGTGGGACGACGAGTGGCTAGCCCTCGGCCTCGGCGACTACCTGGCCCTCTGGCACCGCACTCCCGGCCCAGCCGAAATCACCCTTCCCCTCCCCCAGGCACCCATCGCGCCCCTGTTCCCGACGGACGCCGACGGCTGGACCTACACCTGGTCCAGCGACGCACTCACCGTCAGAACCGAGCTGACCGAGCCGTCGGCGCGGATCATCCAACTGGGCTAGCTCGCGACACTGCCGCGTGCCGAGAGAGATGGGCTAGTCGAAGCGCTTCGACTGCTGTAGAAAGGGGACAACCACACGAAGGAGTACGACGATGGTCACGATTGGGGACGTTGCTCGGCACGCCGGGGTGGCGGCCAGCACGGTCTCCTACGTGCTCAGTGGGAAGCGGTCGATCTCGTCGGACACCCGTGAGCGCGTGCAGCGAAGTGTCCAGGCGCTCGGCTACCGGCCGAATGCGAGCGCCCGCGCACTGGCCAGCCAGCGGTCCAACGTGCTCGCGCTGGTGATCCCGCTGCGGACCGGCATGCACGTCCCGGTGATGATGCAGTTCGCCGCCGCGGTCGTGACCACGGCCCGCCGGTACGACCACGACGTACTGCTGCTGACCGCTGACGAAGGTCCGGACGGCCTCGAGCGGGTCGCCCAGAGCTCGCTCGTGGACGCGCTCGTGGTGATGGATGTCGAGCTGCACGACGAGCGCGTCCCGGTGCTGCGGGAACTGCCGATGCCGTCGGTGCTGATCGGGTACCCGGACAGCGCCGACGGGCTGACCTGCATCGACCTCGACTTCGTTGCCGCCGGCGCGCAGTGTGTCGACCACCTCGCGGATCTCGGGCACCGGTCGCTGGCACTGCTCGGTACGCCGTCCGCCGTGTACGAACGGCAGACCGGCTTCGCGCAACGCACGCTGACCGGGTTCGCCGAAGCTGCCGAACGGCGTGGGGTGCTCGGGGTCGAGACTCCGTGCGAGCACACCTTCGACGCGATCCTGCACACCGTCGAGCAGCTCCTCCACGACCACCCGGACATCACCGGACTCGTCGTCCAGAACGAGCCGATCATCGGCCCGCTCCTCGACGTCCTGCGCCGGCTCGGCCGCCGGGTGCCCGAGGACATGTCGCTGGTGGCGATCTGCGCGGACGACGTCGCCGAGCGCCAGGTCCCGCAGCTGTCGTCGGTGACCATCCCGGCCGAACAGATCGGCGATCAGGCCGTCGAGTCGCTGATCGCCAAGCTCGAGGGTGGCGACGTACCCGAGCTGACCCTGCTCCCGCCGACGCTTACGGCGCGGGCGAGCACCAGCCAGGCGCGTCACGGCGACCTGAGCACCGCATAACCGCCAGGTGCCAACGGCAGCTCGCCGACGACCAGGTTGGTCCCCTCGGCTGGTACGTCGACCTCCGCATCACCGTGGTTGAAGAGGAAGGTCCACGTGGTGTCGCCGTCGCGTCGCCGGACGATCTCGACGGGCGACGTCGTCAGCCCTAGCAACGTCGCTGCCGTCTCGTCATCCAGCTCGGTCGACACGTACCAGGCCGTGCCCGCGCCCACCTCGCGTCGGGTGATCGCGGGCTTCCCGTCCAGCACTCCCCCGGCGTACCGGTCCACGACCTCGGCCGAGACAGCCCGCACGTCCTCGCTCCACAGCCGCCCGCGCCCACCGGACGACAACGCGACCCCGCCGTCGGCCGGCAACGGATGGAACTCCTCCACCCGCACCCCGAGCAGCTCCGCGAACGCGCCCGGATACCCGCCGAGCCGGACCCGCACGTCGGGATCCACGATCCCGCTGAAGTACCCGACCACCAACTGCCCGCCACCCTCCACATAGGTGGTCAGAGCGGCCGCGGCCTCATCACTCACCACGTACAAGCTGGGCGCGACAACCATCTTGTACGACGAGAGATCAGCACCAGGAGACGCGAAGTCGACCGTCACGCCGGCCCGCCAGAAATGGCGATGTGCGGACCGCACCGCGGCCAGGTAATCCAGCGAGGACGACGGCAAATGCGTCCCCTGCATCGCCCACCAGGACTCGACATCCCACAGGATCGCGACGTCCGCGACGACCGTACTGCCCGCGGCCTCGGCCAGCCGGGGCAGCACCGACCCGAGCTCCACGACCTCCCGGAACATCCGGCTGTCCGCTCCGGCATGCGGAACCATCGCCGAGTGGTACATCTCCGACCCACCACGCGACGCCCGCCACTGGAAGGACAGTGCACCCTGAGAGCCCCGAGCGATGTGCGACAGGCTGTGCCGCGCCATCCGCCCCGGCTCCTTCGCGTGCAGCCGATGCTCGTCGTTGAGCGTCCCCGCCGCCTGCTCCATCAGCAGCCACGGCTTCCCGCCGGCCCACGAGCGCGCGAGATCAGCACCGAAGGCGGTCTGCTCCTCGGCGCCGATCCCGGTCTCGTCCGGATAGTGGTCGATGGCAACGACATCGACCTCGGCCGCCCACTGTGCATGGTTCACCGGCACCCAGCCGCCGAAGACGAAGTTTGTCGTGATCGGCAAGGCCGAACGCTTTCGGAGCTCGGCCTTCTGTTCCCGGTACGCCGCCAGCAGCTCGTCGGACCAGAATCGTTTGCAGTCCAGGAACTGCGTCGGATTCACCAGGTACTGCGTCCTCCGCGGTGGCTGGATGTCCTCCCACTCGCCGTACCCCTGGCTCCAGAACGCCGTCGTCCACGCCTCGTTCAGCCGGTCGAGCGAGCCGTACCGCTCCCGCAACCACGTCCGGAATCGCTCCGCCGCCAAGTCGCAGTGACACGTGGTCCCGTACTCGTTGTGGACATGCCACATCGCTAGCGCCGGGTGATCGTGATACCGCTCGGCCAACGCCCGCGCGATCCCACGGGCGGCCTCCCGGTACGCCGGTGCGCAGGCGCAGTACGTGTCCCGGCTGCCGTGCGTCAGTCGTACGCCGTCAGCCGTGACCGGCAACGCCTCCGGGTGCAACCGGCTGAACCACGGCGGCGGTGAGGCGGTCGGCGTGGCCAGATCGACGCTGACACCGCCTTCATGCAGCCCGTCGAGCACCTGATCGAGCCAGCCGAACTCGTACCGCCCCGGGGACGGCTCCAGACTCGACCACGAGAACACTCCGACGGTCACCAGGTTGACGCCGGCCTGACGCATCAGGTCGACGTCCTCCTTCCACACCGCCGGGTCGCACTGCTCCGGGTTGTAGTCGCCGCCGTACCAAAGTCGCGTCATGCCCCTAGCCTTTCACCGCGCCGATGATGACGCCCTTGGTGAAGTGCCGCTGGATGAACGGGTAGACGAGCAGGACCGGCACGATCGCAATCACCACGATCGCCATCTTGATCGCCAGACCAGGCGCCGGCGCCATCCCGAGACCGACGCCGCTCGCCACCCCGCCGGCTCCGGTCGGCAGCGGTTGCTGCTGGACGATGTAGGTCCGGAGCACCATCTGCAGCGGCCACTTGTTGTTGTCGTTGATGTAGAGGAGCGCGTTGAAGAACGCGTTCCAGTAGCCGACCGCGTAGAACAACCCGACCACCGCGACCACGGCCTTCGACAACGGCAGCACGACCCTCCGCAGGATCGCGAACTCCCCGGCCCCGTCGATCCGCGCACTGTCGATCAGTTCCCCGGGGATCCCCATGAAGAACGACCGCATCACGATCAGGTTGAAGGCCGACACCGCGGTCGGCAGCACCAGGGACGCATAGTTGTCGATCAGTCCGAGCGCGTTGACCACGAGATAGCTCGGGATGATGCCCGGCCCGAACAGGAACGTCAGCAGTACGACGAACAGCAGCGGCCGATGGAACAACGACCCCGGCCGCGACAGCCCGTACGCCGCAAGCACGGTGATCCCGAGGCTGAACGCCGTACCGATCGCAGTGATCACCACGCTGATCATCAAGGCACGAGTCACCACGCCCCCGGACAGCAACTGCACGTACGCCGCCGCCGTCAGCTCCCGCGGTACGACGACCAGCCCGCCGGCCCGGGTCACGGCTTCGGTGGTGGACAGGCTCGTCACGACCACGACGTACAGCGGGAACGCCACCGCAAGCGCGATCAGCGTCAGCACGACCGGCTTGCTCAGCCGACCGACCGCGGTCGGCTCTTCTTCCCAGACAGCCCTTGTCGTCATGAGCGCGAATACACCCCCTGCTCGCCCACCATGTGCGCGAATCGGTTGGCTACCAGGACGAGGATGAGGCCGATGACGCCCTTGAACAGGCCGGCGGCAGCGCCGTACCCGAAGTCGCCGACGAGCAGGCCCTGGTAGTAGACGTACGTGTCCAGCACCTCCGCGGCACCGCCGCCGACGGCGCTGCGCTGGAGGATGAACTGCTCGAAGCCGACCGTCAGCGCGTCACCGAGCCGCAGGATCAGCAGCAGCACGATCACCGGCCGCAGCCCGGGCAGCGTGATATGCCACAGCCGTCGCCAGCGGTTCGCGCCGTCGGCCGCGGCGGCCTCGTAGAGCGCCGGGTTGATGGTCGACAGCGCGGCGAGGAACACGATCATCCCCCAGCCGGCGTCCTTCCAGACCGACTGCGCGGTGACGAGCAGGATGAACGTGTCCGGCTTCGTCATCAGGTCGATCGCCTGGTGACCGTTGTCGCGCAGGGTCTGCGCGAGCAGGCCGGCACCGCCGATCATCTGCTGGAACAGCGACACGACCAGCACCCAGGAGAAGAAGTGCGGCAGGTACACGACGCCCTGGATGAGGTTGCGCAGCTTGCTCGACAGCACACTGTTGAGCAGCAGGGCCAAAGCGATCGGGATCGGGAAGAAGAACACCAGCTGGACGGCGGTGATCGACAGGGTGTTCGCGACCGCCTTCCAGAAGGCCGGCTCGGAGAACATCCGGCTGAAGTTGGCGAACCCGATGAAGTTACTCCCCCGGATCCCGGCGTACGGCGAGTAGTCCTGGAAGGCGATCACGTTCCCGAGCGTCGGGAAGTAATGGAACACCCCCAGCAACACCACCACCGGCAAAACCATCACCAGCAACGGCCAGTCCCGCACGAACCGATGCCGAAAACCCGCCCCGCCACGTTTCGGACGTTTTCTGGATCGGTTGGGCTCTGGGGAACGCTCCGCCTTCAGCGGAGGCTTAACGACCGTTGTCACTGAGCACCTTGGCGTAGAAGTCGCGGCCTTCGTTACCGCCGTTGGTCTGCCACTGCTTGACGGCCGTCTTCAGCTCGCTGACCGGCCGGCGCCCGCGGAAGATGTCCTGCAGCGCGTCGTCGAACGGCTGGTTCAGAGCCGCCATCTTGGCCGGCTGCTCGACCCGGATGCCGTCGAACAGACTCTTCTGCCGGACCTTGGCCGCCGCGTTCTGCCATTCGCTCATCGCCTGCACATACCCCGGATACTCGCTCTCGGTGATCGCAACCGGCCGTCCGCCAAGGAAGATGTAGGTCTGCGACACCTCCTTCTGTCCCAGCGCCGTCAGCTTCGGCGCACCGTTGCTCTGCCGGGTGTAGTGCTTGCCCTCGACCCCGTAGTTGTAGAGCTGGTACTCCTCGGTGCCGAACGGCGCGGCCGTGTAGTTCAGAACCCCGAGCAACTCCTTGATCCGGGCCTCGCCGAGCCCCTTCTTCATGAACGTGAAGATGCCCGCCGGGTCGCCACCCCAGACGATCGGCGCGCCTCCGTCGTGCGCGAACGGCATCACCGGCTGCGGGTTGAATTTCGGGTTGATCGTCAACTGCCGCTGCAAAGCCTCGTGCCAGCCACCCAGACCGTTCTGCCGGATGACAAGTTTGCCGCCCTCGAACAGCGCGTTCTGATCCGCGGACGCGTTCCCGACCACCTCGGGATGCACGTAGCCCGCCTGGAACACCTTGCGGACGAACGCGACCGCCTCCTCGAACTCGGGAGTCTCGATCTTGTTGACCAGCTTGCCGTCCGAGCCCTTGCGCCAGTCGGCCGGCGCCCGGAACGCCCGGACCACCTCGTCGGCGATCGCGCCGAAGGCCCAGCGGTTCGCCTTCGCGTCGGTGAGTTGCTTGCCCAGGGCCAGCAGGTCGTCGGCCGTCTTCGGCGGTTCGGCACCGACCTGGTCGAAGATGTCCTTGCGGTAGAACAGCGCCCACGGGAACCCGTCGCCGGGGAACGGAACCGCCTTCAGCTGCGAGTTCCAAACGCCGTACGCCCAGGCCCGGGTCGGCAGGTTCGCCAGCATCGGGTACGCCGACGCCTTGTCGCCGGCCAGGTACGGCGTGAGGTCCTCGAACAGCTTGTCCGCGGCCTGGCTGAACCGGGTCAGGCTGGAGATGTTCCAGCCCGGGATGCAGAGCAGCTCCGGAACGTTGCCAGCCGCAAGGATCGGGCCGAGCTTGTCGCCGTAGTCGTTGCCGTTCAGGATGTTGAACCGGACCGGCGCCCCGATTCGCTCGTTGTTGGCGTCGTAGTAGGAGTTGTTGCCGAGCCCGGGCGGCAGCGGGCTCCACAGCGGCGTCATCGCCGACACTTCCTTGCCGCTGGGCACCGCCTTGTCCGGCACCGCCCGCTGCAGCTGGCTCGGATACTTCGAGAAGCCCGGTGACGCGCCGTTCTCGCCCGGAAGGTCCGGCTTGACCGACTCGTACGGGATGTACTTCGGCAGCAGACCGGTCAGCTTGTCCTCGGTCTCGGCCCGGCCGGCCGTCGTCGCGGCCTTGCCGTCCGAGCAGCCGGTCAGCGTGACACCGCCGACCGCCGTCGCCGCGGCGCCCGCGCCGAGCAAGGAGATGAACGTCCGGCGGCTGGTGGCGCCGCCCACTGGTCCGGTCATAGTTGATCCCTTAGAATTACTTGGGCTGGTAGCCAAACAAATTAGCTCAGAGCCGACAGCGCGACAAGGTGTAGAACTGACCCAGGACTCAATCGAGGGACGGACCTTGACCACACAGACCGCGGACCACACCGACATCCGCGCCACCAATCTGGCCGCGGTGCTCGGCTACCTGCGCCGCGAGGCTCCCTGCTCGCGGGCCGCGATCGCGTCGGGGACCGGGCTGAACAAGGCGACGGTGACGAGCATCGTGTCCGACCTGCTCGACCGGCGCCTGGTCCGCGAGACCCAGCAGACCCAGAACCACGTCGGCCGTCCGGCGACGCTGCTCGTGCTCGACGGTTCGGCGTACGCCACGATCGGGCTGGAGGTGAGTTCGCGGGGGCTGACCGCGCTCGGCTGCGACACGGCCGGCGAGCAGGTGCTGCGCTGGCACCGCGCCGGACCGGGAGTCGATGCCGGACCGGCGAAGACGATCGCGGCTCTGGCTGCGCTGGCTCGACGGGCGATCACCACGGTCCAGTCGTCGGGCCGGCGGGTCCTCGGGATCACCATCGGCGTACCGGGACTCGTGAATCGCGAGGGCGCCGTCGTACTCGCGGCTGGGCTGGGCTGGCGGGATGTCCCGCTGCGGGCCGAGCTGGCCGCGGCGCTCGGGCGGCCGGACATCCCGGTGACGGTCGAGAACGATGCGTCGCTGGGGGTCCTGGCCGAGCATCTCTACGGCCCACTGGCCGGTACGGCGAACCTGATCCAGCTCACCGGGGACACGGGCGTCGGGGCCGGGATCATCGCCGACGGCCGGCCGCTGGAGGGGCACCTCGGCTATGTCGGCGAGATCGGTCACCTGCGGCTGGTGCCGGACGGGCCGGTGTGCGGTTGTGGGCGGCGCGGTTGCCTGGAGGCACTCGCGAGCCTGCCGGCGATTCTGTCCCGGATCGACGGTCCGGCCGACGCGGATCCACAACTCCAGCTCGAGCAGCTGATCCGACGGGCGGACGCCGAGGACGCGACCGTCACGAAGGTCCTGACCGAGGCCGGCACCCATCTGGGCCACGGGATCGCCGCGCTGGTCAACATCCTCAACCCCGAGGTGGTCCTCCTCGGCGGCGCCTACGCGTTGCTGGCCACCCACCTCATCCCGGCCATCGACAAGGCCCTCCGCGAAGCCACCATCGCCCCCAATGCCGGCGGCTGCACCCTCGCCCCCTCCACCTTCCCCCACACCGCCACCCCCTTAGGCGCCACCGCCCAAGCCCTGACGCCGCTCACCAAAGGCCAACTCCCCACCCGCTAACCCACCTCCCCCGCCCCAACTCCCCACCCGGTGGGGAAAGCGTGTGCCGAGGGAGCTGGTGAGGTCTTGACCTGGGTGGCTGGGAATGCCACGCTCTGTTCACGCCCATCGTCGAAGCGCTTCGATCACCATCTTCGTCCAGTGCTCGAAGCGCTTCGACATAGCCCGTGGAGTCGATCGCCGATGAGCACTCCAGCTCCGCCTCCCCCGTTCCGCGACCCGGCCCGGCCGGTCGGCGAGCGGATCGACGACCTGCTTGCCCGGCTCAGCCCGGACGAGAAGACCGCGCTCCTGCATCAGCACCAGCCGCCGATCGACCGACTCGGTCTGGACGCGTTCCGCACCGGGACCGAGGCCCTGCACGGGGTCGCCTGGCTCGGCCCCGCGACGGTGTTCCCGCAGGCGATCGGCCTCGCGACCAGCTGGAACACCGACCTCGTCCGCGCGGTTGGCGCCGCGGTCGGCGACGAGGTCCGGGTCTTCCATTCCAAGGACCCCGTCGGCGTCGGTCTGAACGTCTGGGCGCCGGTGGTCAACCCGCTCCGCGACCCGCGCTGGGGACGCAACGAGGAGGGGTACGCCGAGGATCCCTGGCTGACCGGCGTCATCGCCACCGCCTTCGGACACGGTCTGGCCGGCGACCACCCGGCGTACCTGAAGACCGCACCGACCCTCAAGCACTTCCTTGCCTACAACAACGAAACCGACCGCTGCACGACCTCGAGCAACCTGCCGCCCCGGGTGCTGCACGACTACGAGCTCCCGGCGTTCCAGGCCCCGATCGAGTCCGGCGCGGCCGTGGCGGTGATGCCGTCGTACAACCTGGTGAACGGACGGCCCGCCCACCTCAGTCCGCTCATCAACGACGCGCTCCGCACCTGGACCACCGACGATCTGCTGGTGGTCAGCGACGCGTACGCGCCCGCCAATCTCTTCGGCCTGCAGCAGTACTACCCCGACGGCCCGACCGCGTACGCCGCCGCACTCAGAGCCGGCGTGGACAGCTTCACGCAGGACGACTCCGACTCCGCTTCGACGATCGAGCACCTGACCAACGCGCTCGAGAGCGGTCTGATCACTGCCAAGGACATCGACGCCGCGGTCCGGCGAGTGCTGGCGATCCGCTTCCGGCTCGGCGAGTTCGATCCACCCGAGCTCGACCCGTACCGCTCGCTCGAGCCGGATCTGGTCAACTGCCCGGCACACCGCCAACTCGCCCAGGACGCCGCCCGGCAGGCCATCGTCCTGCTCAAGCACGAGTGCCAGGTTCTCCCGCTCTCGGCCTCGGAGATCAAGCGGATCGCCATCGTCGGCCCGCTCGCCGGCACCCTGTCGGAGGACTGGTACGCCGGGACCCTGCCGTACCAGATCACCGCGCTGGACGGAATCATCGAGCGACTGGGATCGGACCGCGTCGAGTACTGCGAGGGCGTCGACCGGATCACGCTCCGCGTAGCCGGCTCATCGTCGTACCTGGCTATCGGTGCGGACGCCGTACTGCGGGCCGAGGCCGAGCCTGGTGAGTTCGATCTCTTCGACTGGGGTGGTGATGCATGGGCGCTGAGGTCGGTGCGGAACGGCCGGCACCTGACCGTCACCGACGACGGTGAGCTAGTCGCGGACCAGCCCGGCCCGAACGGGTGGGAGGTCAAGCAGACCTTCCGGCTCGTGCACACGTCTGACCAGTTGACCATCCAGCATCTGCACAGCGGGCGCTATCTCCAGGTCGACACGACCGGCGCCGTCACCCTGTCCGACCAGGCCACCGCCTTCGAGCTCGACATTGTGATCGACGGCGCCACCCGGGCCGCCGAAGCCGCTGCCCGGGCCGACGTCGCGATCGTTGTTGTTGGCAACCACCCGCTGGTGAACGGCCGGGAGACCGAGGATCGTGCCAGCCTCGACCTGCCTGCCGCGCAGGACCGGCTGATCCGTCAGGTCCATGCGGCCAACTCGCGCACGGTCCTGGTGATGAGCAGCAGCTACCCGTTCGGGATCGGCTGGGCGCAGCAGCACCTACCGGCGATCCTCTGGTCGGCGCACGGCGGCCAGGAGTACGGTCGCGCGCTGGCCGACGTACTGTTCGGCGACACCGACCCCGCCGGCCGGCTGACGCAGACCTGGTACCACTCCGCCGCGGACCTGCCCGATCTCCTCGACTACGACATCATCGCGACGGACGCGACGTACTTGTACTTCCGAGGCACGCCGCTCTACCCCTTCGGCCACGGGCTCAGCTACACAACCTTCGCGTACGGCGATCTGCAGCTCAGCGCACCCTCCGTCCCGGCGGACGGCCAGGTCCGGGTCACCTTCACGGTCACCAACACCGGCGATCGCCCGGGCTGCGAGATCGCCCAGCTGTACACCCACCAGCAACGCTCACGCGTCAAGCAACCACTCCGGCAACTCCGCGGCTTCCAGCGAGTCTCCCTGCAGCCCGGACAGACAACAGACGTCGAGCTCACCGTCGCTACGGCCGACCTCGGCTTCTGGGACGCGACCCGGGACCGTCACTGCGTCGAGACCGCGCGCCACAGCATCATGGTCGGCCGTTCCAGCACCGATCTCCGCCTGACCGCAACCCTCGATGTCCGCGGCGAACAGATCCCACCACGTTCGCTCGACCACCTCGCGGCCACCAGCTTCGACGAGTACTGCGCCATCACCATGACCACCGCGTCGCCTGAGCGCGGCGACGCGGTCATCTCCCTGGAACCCCAAGCCTGGTTGGCCTTTCACGACGTCCTGCTGGACGACCGCGAGAGCTGTCACGTCTCAGCCGCCAACCGCGGACCGGAGCCGGCCACGATCGAGCTACGCCTGGACGATCCGCTGCACGGCGAACTGCTGGGCACCATCGCACCGACGGACCAGCTGACCTCGATCGCCACGGAGCTGGCACCGGCGAGCGGAGTCCAGACGCTCTACGTGGTCTTTTCGACGGCGTCCGTCGTACTGGAGAGCGTGACGGTGTAGCCGTCGCAGACACCCTCCACCACCCGGGACTCGACCTCGCCGTCGTGGAGGGTGAGCTCGATCGCCGCGGCCACTCCCCCGTTGGCGTCCGGCAGTTCGACGGTAGTTGTGAGGCCCTCGGATGGGGCGAACCAGCGGAGGTCGACGCCGTTGGCCCAGTCGTATTCGGGTCGGTCGTCGACCGCGCCGATCGGGATCACCGCGCCCTCGCGGACGAACACCGGCAGGCTGTCGAAGCCGTAGGTCTGCCGCACCCAGCGCGGGCCGGCGATCACGTCACCGGTCAGCAGGTGGGTCCACCGGCCCTCAGGGAGGTAGAAGGAGACCTCGCCGTCCCAGCTCATCACCGGAGCGACCAGCAGGTCAGGACCGAGCATGTACTGGCGGTCCAGGTGCGCGACAGCCGGATCGTCGGGGAACTCCAGAATCATCGGCCGCATCATCGGCACCCCGTCGTGATGCGCCTCGGCCGCCGCCGTCATCAGGTACGGCATCAACGACAGCTTCAGCTTGGTGAACCTCCGCAGTACGTCGACAGCCTCGTCGTCGAACGCCCACGGGACCCGGTACGACGAGGAGCCGTGCAGCCGCGAGTGCGACGAAAGCAGCCCGAACGGAACCCAGCGCTTGAAGATCGCCGGGTCGGGCGTGCCCTCGAACCCGCCGATGTCATGACTCCAGTAGCCGAAGCCGGACGCGGCCAGCGACAGCCCACCACGCAAGGACTCCGCCATCGCCTCGAACGTCGACTCGCAGTCGCCACCCCAGTGCACCGGGAACTGCTGCCCGCCCGCGGTCGCCGAGCGGGCGAACAGTACGGCCTCGCCCTCGCCGCGGTTCTCCTTCAGCAGATCAAAGACGGCGGCGTTGTAGAGCTGGGCGTAGTAGTTGTGCATCCGCTCCGGGTCGGAACCGTCGTACCAGGCGACGTCGGTCGGGATGCGCTCGCCGAAGTCGGTCTTGAAGCAGTCGACACCCAGATCGATCAGTGCCTGCAGCTTCGAGCGGTACCAGGCGGTCGCGTCCGGATTGGTGAAGTCGACGATCGCCATGCCGGCCTGCCACATGTCCCACTGCCAGACCGACCCGTCCGGGCGCTTGAGCAGGTACCCGAGCCGGCGGCCCTCCTCGAACAGGATCGAGCGCTGGGCGATGTACGGGTTGATCCAGAGGCTGACGCGCAGACCGCGATCCTTCAGCCGGCGGACCATCCCGGCCGGGTCCGGGAACGCGATCGGATCCCAGACGAAGTCGCACCAGTGGAACTGCCGCATCCAGAAGCAGTCGAAGTGGAACACGCTCAACGGCAGGTCGCGCTCGGCCATCCCGTCGACGAAGGCGCTCGTGGTCTCCTCGGTGTAGTCGGTAGTGAACGACGTCGACAACCACAGCCCCATCGACCACGCGGGAACGCGGGCGGGCCGGCCGGTGAGGCCGGTGTAGCGGCGCAGGACGTCCTTCGGGGTCGGGCCGGCGAAGACGTAGTACCTGAGCTCCTGGCCTTCGAGGCTGAACTGGTTGCGCGAGGTGACCTCCGAGCCGACCTCGAACGACACCCGGGCCGGGCTGTTGACGAGGACGCCGTACCCCTTGCTGCTCAGGTAGAACGGGACGTTCTTGTAGGCCTGCTCGCTCGACGTACCGCCGTCGGCGTTCCAGCTGTCGACGATCTGACCGTTCTTCACCAGCGCGCCGAAGCGCTCACCGAGGCCGTAGATCGTCTCGCCGACGCCGAGTGCGAGTTGCTCGTGCAGGTAGTGCTTTCCGCCGGCGTCGGTGATCAGGCCGACGCTGCGGGCACCTGAGTTCGTCAGCGGGCGCCCGTCCTGCTCGAACCGCACGTCCCACGGCCCCTCGAGCTGGACGACCACGCTCAGCTCACCTGAGGTCAACCGTGCCTCCGCGGCGCCGACGTCCACCTTCACCGGGTGATCGTCGTCGGTGTCCAGCTGGTACGTCGGCCGCGCGGGCAACCCGCCGAGGTGGTGCGCGATCCGGACCCCGATCACGCCGCGGGTCGGCGAGGAGAACGTCACCGTGAACATCGGCTGGTTCAGCGTGTCACCGCGCCGCTCGATCCGCTTGGCCGGCGCGAACACGGTCAGCTCCCGCTCGCCTGCCACCACACTCTCGACCTCAGCCGGCCGCAACCGCTCCAACCCCGCCCGCAGCTGCCAATACCCATCGGTGAACTTCATCGCGGAGCCTCTCTCAGCTGGGTATCGAAGCGCTTCGACAACGCTAGGTCGGCAACTTCACGCCGTCAAGTTGGTCCGGCTCGGGTCTCAGGGCAGGTAGAGCCCGGCACCGACCAGAGCGGCCCAGCTGAGACCGGCGACGAGCAGCACGGGATCCTGGAACAGTTCGCGTTCGGGGACTTCACCGTGACCGGTCGAGGCGAGCAGTCCGTAGCGGAGAAGCCCGGTCAGGAACGGTACGAACGAGATGGCCAGCAGTTCGCGGTAGACGTCATCTGACCGCGACCACCGCGAGGCTGAGGGGATGTTCCGCGCAGACATGCTCGAGCATCCCGTCGATCTCGTCGGCCCGCAGGCAGGCGTCGTACTGCGCGGTCGTCACCGAGAAGCCGAGGTCGCGGAGCTTCTCAGCGTTCCACCACAGCTGTCCACTCGGCCGCCCCGGCAGCACGACCCGCCGCGGCGGCGGCCCCAGCAGTTCGGTCAGTACGGCGAAGCCGATCTCCGACGAGCCGCCTACGAGTAAGGCGGTGCCGTCGGTCATCGCAGGAGGCCCAGGCGCTCGGCCAGGGCGGATGTCCAGCGGCGCTCCGGGTCCAGGCGGGCCTGCATGCGTTGCCAGCCGGGCAGTCGTGGATACATGACCGGGATGAGGTCTGGGTCGGTCAGCGCGTCCTTCGCCAGGTACACCCGGCCGCCCGCGGCCGCGACCAGCTTGTCGATCGGACGCAACGCCTCCGGGTCGTGCAACCAGCGCGCCGGCAGGTCGACGGCCAGCGTCCAGCCGGGAATCGGGAACGACAACGGCCCGGCGGTCCCGAAGCCGAGGTTCTTCAGCGTCGCCAGCGCGGGCGCCATCCGGCCGGTCGACAGGTAGCCCAGCACCTCCCGCAGAACGGCCGCCTCCTCCCGCGGTACGGCGAACTGGTACTGAGTCAACCCCCCACGCCCGAACGCCGCCGGCCAGGACTCGGCCCGGTCAAGCGGGCAGAGCGCCGAGTGCAGGGGGACGAGCTGGCTCTTGCGGGATCGACTGAGGTGCCAGCGGGTCGCGGAGGCGGCGAGAATCGTTGCCCTCGACATCAACCCCGGACCGGGCAGGGAGCGGACGGGCCGGGCCGCCGTGCTTCGTCCGCGGCGTTCGGGGAACGGAGGGACGGCGGCGGGGAGGTCCCGTGTTGTTGCCGGATGGAACTCGTCGACGATCGAGCGGCCGAGGGAGGGTCCGGTCGACCGGGCGTCCAGCCAGGCGACGACGTGGTGGTTCGGGTCTGCCTGCTGGTGCGTGGCCAGGGCTTCGAGCAGCGACAGCGTTTCGGCCAGGGACCCGGTCCGATGGCGTTGCCGGACGGCCCAGCCGGTCTCGACACGGTGGAGTTGGATGGCCGCCTGCAGGATCACACCGGTGAGGCCCATGCCGCCGATCGTCGACCAGAACGCGGCGGCGTCCTGCCCGGGCGACAGCTGGGTGGGCACGCCGTCCGAGCGGAGCAAGGCGAGCCACCGGACATGCCGGCCGAACGATCCCGCACCCGGGTGGTTCTTGCCGTGGACGTCGGAGGCGATCGCACCGCCTACGGTGATCCACTCGGTGCCGGGCATCACCGGGAGCAGCCAGCCGAGCGGCAGCGCCTGTTCGGCGATCTCCCTGAGCAGCACACCGGCTTCCGCCACGATCACTCCGTTGCCCTGATCGAACGAGATGATCCGGTCGCGCGCCGTCATGTCGAGCACGACCCCCTCACCGGGCAACGCCGCGTCACCGTAGCTCTTGCCGGCACCGCGGATCGTCACCTTGGGATCGGCCAGTACTGCGTCGACGACGCCGCCGTCGGTGTCCGGACGCCGTACCTGGCAGTGCTTGTGAGTCGTCCGCCCCCAGCCGGACAGTTCGGTCGTGCTGGAGTCGTCGGAGGTCATGATGCCGACGTTAGGGTCAGGGCACTGAGAGACACCTGAGTCTGGTACGTCGTCAGATGTTGAGGGATGACGTGGTCCCAGGTCATGGCTGGATCGGTGTCGTGGTTGTGCCGCTGGATCCGCGTGCGGAGCACCGGATCGCTGAGCAGCGCTGCGGTGGTCTCAGCCATCTGGGTGTCGGAGTCGACCAGGTAGCCCTCGACCCCGTGGCGGATGAACTCGCCGACCCCGCCGGAGGCCATCGCCACCACGGGAAGGCCGGCACAGCGGGCTTCCAGGGCGGCGACTCCGAAGGACTCCAGACCGGCGGGCGCGAGGTAGACGTCCACGGCGGCGTACAACTGCTGGATCTCGAAGCGGGTCAGGCGTCCGGGCAACTCGACCCAACTTGTCAGGCCGCGGCGCCGCACCTCGGCGGCAACTGACGCGGCTTGCGGCCCGCTGCCGACGATGACGGCTCTGACGTCCACGTCGGTGGGCAGGACGATGCGGATCCGCTCGAGGGTCCGCAGCAGGGCGATCGGGCGCTTTCGCCGGGTGAGCCGCATCGTGCTCACGATGGTCAGCGGATGCCCGCCATGCCTCGGGAATCGCCAGTGCGTGGGATCGACGCCGTTGTGCAGTACGTCGACCGGTCGGTTTGGCAACGACCGACGCAGTACGGCGGCCATCACCTCGCTGACCGCGGTCCATCGAGCTGGATCGACGTACCGGTCGAGCCGCGCGAGCGGCCACGGCATCATTGGACTGGGCAACGAGTGCAGCGTGATCACGGCGGCCGGGGCGAGGCGCGCCGCGCGCCAGGCGAGTGGCGACAGCAGGGACGTGTGGGCGTGCACGACGTCGAAGTGGTCCAGCGCACGACGCAGACGGTCGGTCGCTGCAGGCAACGGTACGCCGCCGAGCGCCGGGAGTCGTACGACGGGAACGTCGCCGGCCGCGGATGGACCGTCGGTGCTGGTGAAGACGGTGACCGGATGGCCTGCGCGGATCAGCTGTCCGGCGAGGTCGTGGACCTGGAGTTCGATCCCACCGAGTCGTGGGAGGTAGCAGTCGCTGACCAGAGCGATCCTCATCCGGCGGCCGCTTCCAGTTCGGCCGAGCGTGCCCGGGTCCGGCGCTGGGTGCAGAACCAGATCGCCAGCGTGATACCGCCGACCGGGATCTCCAGGACGTAGGTGAAACCGCGGAACAGCAGGAGCCCGGCCGCGACGCCGGCTGGGTCGCCGCCGAGGGCGACCAGCGCGGCGGCGGTGCCCACCTCGACCACCCCGGCCGCGCCTGGGGTGATCGGGACCAGGGTCAGCAGTCGCTCGACGGCCAGCGCGGTGAAGAGCACCGGAAGGGCGAGGGAGATGCCGAGGACGTGGAAGCACAGCCAGAGCAGGGCCAGTTGCAGCGCGAGGTAGGCGAGCATGCCGGCCGTCATCGGACGCCAGCCGTGACGCAGCACCCGCAGGATCGAGCGCCGCAGCTTCGGGAACTTTGCGGCCAGTTGCCTTCGGCGGATCAGCTTGTCCAGTCCGGCACCGATGCCCGCAGCAACTTTTTCGTCGGCAAGCATCCAGATGACCGCCGCCACGGCGAGCGGCACCGGAACGAAGACCAGACTCGCCGCACCGAACGCCGACGCGCTGTGCAGGATCGGCACCAGCGCGAGTGCGACCGCGATCACTCCGAGCTTGGAAACGATGTTCAGCAGGGTCGTCACGGCGAGGAAGCCGCCGAACGCGGCCGGGCTGAAACCCCAGCGGCGGACCATCGCGAAGTTCAGCCCGGTACCGGCCGCGCCGCCCAGCGGCAGGACATTCGCGACGGCGCTGCCGGTCAGACTCAGCGTCAGACCGCGGCGCTTCGTCAGTCCTGGCAGGGACGCGGCCAGGACGAACGAATGCGCCCACAACCCGGCGATCCAGACGATCGCCAGAACCACGAGTGCACCGGTGGAAACCCGGCCGAGGACGGCACCGACCTCGCTCCAGGTCGCACCCACCGCTCGCGGCAGCAGGACGATCAGGGCGGCGGTCGCCACCCCGCTCACGATCGAGGTCACGACCCGGCGGGGGGCTGTGGACTTCATCGCACCATCGTGGGAGGCGGCCGCTGAGAGAGCCCTGAGAGTCGGTCGAACGACCCTTGGCGGCCGTGCGATGCTCGGGAAATGGCGCATCCGCAGGAGACCGGCGCTGCCCGGTTCACGCTCGTGGCTTTCCACGCGCACCCGGACGACGAAGCGCTGCTGATGGGCGGCACGTTGGCCCGGCTCGCCGCCGAAGGACATCGCGTCGTACTGGCCGTCGCCACGGATGGCGAGGCGGGTGCGGCCGCTTCGTCGTACCGGTCGGCCGGACGGCTGGCGGCGTACCGGCGGGATGAGCTGGAGCGGTCGGCGGCCGCGCTTGGGTGTGCGCGGGTCGTCCGGCTCGGGTTCCGGGACTCGGGGTCGTCGGGTGCGGTAGCCGACGGCGCGTTCAGTCGTCTCGCGGTCGAGCTGGCGGCGGCGCCGTTGATCGAATTGCTGCGGGCCGAGCGCGCCGATGCGCTGACGATCTACGATCCGGCCGGCGGGTACGGACATCCGGACCACAAGCAGGTGTACGCGGCCGGTGTGTACGCGGCCGCACAGGCCGGTACGCCGTTGGTGCTGCAGGCAACGATCGACCGGCGGCTGATCCGTCGGCTGGTGCGCGTGGCCGGGGCAATTCCCGGCGTACTGCCGGCCGTCCGGGCAGCCGACTACGACCGCGCGTACTCCCCCACGTCGACGATCACGCACTGTGTCGACGTCCGTGCGTATGCGGACCAGAAGCGGCAGGCGTTCCGGGCGCACGCCAGCCAGGCGACCTCGGACGGCGGGGCGCGGACGCTCGGGCTGCTGCTCAAGCTACCGCCGTGGCTGTTCCGGCGAGTGCTCGGGCGGGAGTGGTACGTCGAACACGGCCGGACACCTGGTAGCCGGCTCGACGACGTGTTCGCGACGCTCCGATGAGGTCTACTCAGCGGATTCTCAGCGACCGGCAGTGAGACTGAGACCATGCGGGTGCTGATGGTGGAGGACGAGATCCGGCTGGCCGACACGGTCCGCCGGGGTCTCACGGACAGCGGGTTCGTGGTGGAGCTGGTGCACAACGGCGAGGACGCGGTGTGGGCGGCGACCGAACACAGCTACGACGTGATCGTGCTGGACATCATGTTGCCGAAGCTGAACGGGTACAAGGTGCTCGAGCAGTTGCGGGAGCGGGGTGTCTGGACGCCGGTGCTGATGCTGACCGCGAAGGACGGGGAGTACGACCAGACCGATGCGTTCGACCTCGGTGCGGACGACTACCTGACCAAACCGTTCAGCTTCCTCGTCCTGATCGCCCGGCTGCGGGCGCTGATCCGGCGGGGCGGTCCGGAGCGCCCGGTGGTGCTGACCGCCGGTGACCTGATGCTCGATCCGGCCCGGCGACGGGTCGAACGGGCCGGGCAGGAGATCGCGCTCACACCGCGCGAGTACGGCTTGCTCGAGTTCCTGATGCGTCACCGCGGCGACACTGTCAGCAAGCTCGAGATCCTCGCCGGCGTCTGGGACCCCGCCTTCGACGGCGATCCCAACGTGGTCGAGGTCTACATCCGCTACCTCCGCCTCAAGCTCGACGCCCCCTTCGCCCGCCACTCCATCGAAACCATCCGCGGCATGGGCTACCGCCTCGACCCCGAAGGCGGCTGAGCGGTGACCCTTCGACGGTTGCTACCAGTGGCGCCCGGTCTGCTGATCGCAGCCGGAGGCGCTGTGGCGGTCGCCGGGCTGGCCGATTCGGCGAGTGAGTCCGACGGACTGGCCGCGCACGACCTCGATTTCACCCAGGACGTGGTCGGGCTTCGCACTGTGCGGCTGACCGACGTGGCTCGGACGCTGACCTTCCTGGGCGACGTACCAGTCTTGGTGGTGCTCACGCTGATCGCCGCCGTGCTGCTTTGGCGCGTGACCAGGAGTCTCCGGCCGGCCGTGCTCCTGTCCGTCGCGATGGCCGGCTCGGGGGCTCTCACCTACGGGGTGAAACTACTGGTCGGGCGACCGCGGCCGGGGGCCGTCTATACGCTGGGCAGCGCGGACACCACCTACTCGTTCCCGTCCGGGCACACGTTGAACTCGGCCGTGTTTCTGCTGATGTTGGCTGCGCTGCTGTGGCGGGCCGGGATCGGCTGGCGAATTGCCGGTACGGCGGTCGCCGTACTGCTCAGCGTGGGGATCGGGGCCAGCCGGATCTACCTCGGCTACCACTGGGCCACCGACGTACTCGCCGGGTGGCTGCTGGCGGCGACGTGGTTGAGCTTGGTGGCGACCGGTGCCTACCTCACCCGGGACCTGGGAAGATGGTCGCTGAGAGGACCGGTGGCGGGTGAGCCTCGTGCGCCGGAAAGGAGCGCGTCCGGTGGCGGCGTGGAGCAGGGTGAGCGGTGAGCTGCGGCGGGCGAGTGTGCGGAGCAGGTCTACCGCGGCGGCGGTGGTCGTCGTGGCCGCGGCGCTGGCGCTCGGGGCCGCGGTCCTGTTGCTGCTCCTGCAGCGCGCGCTGATCACTGGGGTCTCGGACGCGGCCGACGGGCGGGCGGGCGACCTGGCGGGGCAGGTGACCGAGGAGGGTACGTCGGGACTGGCGCGGGACCTGACCGAGTCGACGCGGCCGAGCCAGCTGATCCAGGTGCTGGACGCGTCCGGGCGGGTGGTCGCGGCGTCGTCGGCGAGGGTCGACGACAAGGCGCTGACGGACCTGCGTCCCGCGCCGGGGGTGCTCGAGCGAGCCGACGTCGGCGAGATGCCGCTGATCGACGACGACCACGAGTACCTCATCGTCGCGCAGGGTGCCGCGTACGGCGGGCAGACGTACACCGTGGTCGTCGCGTCGTCGGTGGAGACGCAGCGGGAGACGGTCGCCACGGTCACGAAGTACCTGCTGGTCGGGTTCCCGGTGCTGCTGGTCGTGGTCGGGGTCGCGGGTTGGTTGCTGGTCGGGCAGGCGCTGGGACCTGTCGAGCGGATCCGCGCGCGGGTGCAGGGAATCGGGTCGGGAGAGCTGAGTGAGCGGGTCCCGGTTCCTCCGACGCGGGACGAGATCGCGCGACTCGCGACGACGATGAACGAGATGCTCGATCGGCTGCAGACCGGGCAGGCCATGCAGCGGCGGTTCGTGTCGGACGCCAGTCATGAGCTGCGGTCACCGTTGGCCACGTTGACCGCGGCGTTGGAGGTTGTGGAGGCGGACACCACCGGCCGGGCCTGGCAGGAACTGCATCAGGTGATGGAGGCCGAGACCGACCGGATGCGACAGCTCGTCGAGGATCTGCTCCTGCTGGCGAAAGCGGACGACGCCGGGTTGCGGATGCGGCGTACGGACGTCGACCTCGACGACCTGGTCGCGGCGGAGATCCAGCGTCTGCGGAGCTCTGCACCCGATCTCGCCGTGACGGGCGAGGTCCACCCCGTCCGCGTGGTCGGGGATCCGGCCCGGCTCAGTCAGGTGCTCCGGAACCTGGTCGACAACGCCGCCCGCGCCGCCCACAGCACCGTCCACGTCACCACGGCCGAGCAGAACGGGTCAGCCGTGATCACCGTGGCCGACGACGGCGACGGGATCCCCGAGGCCGACCGCCTCCGCGTCTTCGAGCGCTTCGTCCGCCTGGACACCAGCCGCGCCCGCGCCAGCGGCGGTTCCGGACTGGGCCTGTCCATAGCCCTCGAAATCACCCGAGCCCACCAAGGCACCATCACCCTCACCCCCTCCCCCACCGGCGGAACAACCGCCACCATCACCCTCCCCCGCTGAGCCACCGACATTCACTGAGGGGTGGTGCGGGCCGGGGTTCCGGGGTAAAGCTGGGGGTGATCCCGGGTGGCGGGCAGGCGTCACCCTCTCGGTGGTGATGGGGCGATGTGATGAACGGCGTGAGCGGGTGGGAGCGATGAAGGCGGCGGCGGGTGACCAGGTTGTTGTTGAGGGCAACCATGTGAGCGCGCACCGGCGGCAGGGCGAGATCGTCGAGGTGCACGACCCGAACGGTGCACCGCCCTACCTGGTGCACTGGAGCGACACCGACAGCGAGTCACTGTTCTTCCCCGGGCCGGACGCCCACATCATCCACGCAGAGTGACCGGGTCGAAACGGCGGAGCGTTCGGTGCCACGGGTTGGCGCGCAGCTCAGGATGGAGCAGAGCCGCGGCGACGCAGTACTTGCTGACCGCCTGCGCGATCGAGCGTACGACCGCCAAACCCGAGGCCCGCGCCGTCGGTCCGCCGCTGATCGTTGCCGCGGGCCGCGAGTACCTGCCAGGTGAGGCCCGGAATCCAGTTGCCCGATGACGGCCTGGGCCAGCAGGATCGGGGGATGACTTTCCCCACCTCAGATCGTCCCGTCGCCCTCGTCACCGGTGTCGGCCGCACCGTCGGTATCGGTGCCGGCCTGGCCCGCCGGCTCGCGGCGTCCGGGTGGGACATCGCGTTCACCTACTGGACGGCGTACGACGACCGGATGGACTGGGGCGTCGAGTCCGGAGCGACCGCCGAGATCACCAAGGAGCTCACCGCGCTCGGCGCGACCGCGGTCCCGATCGAGGCGGACCTGGTCGACCCGGCGGCGCCGGAGCGGATCTTCGCCACGGCCGAGGAGCAGCTGGGCAACGTCACGGCGTTGGTGATGTGCCACTGCGAATCGGTCGACTCCAGCATTCTCGACACGACCGTCGAGAGCTTCGACCGCCATTTCGCGGTGAACGCCAGGGCGACCTGGCTGCTGATCCGCGAGTTCGGGCGCCGCTTCACCGGACCGCGGGGCACCGGCCGGATCATCGCGCTGACCAGCGATCACACAGTCAACAACCTTCCGTACGGCGCGAGCAAGGGCGCCCTGGACAGGATCACCCTGGCCGCCGCGCACGAACTGTCACACCTCGGAGTCAGCGCCAACGTAGTCAACCCCGGCCCGATCGACACCGGCTGGATGAACGACGAGATCCGGGCCAGCGGCATCAAGCAGACCCCGCTCGGCCGGCTCGGTACGCCGGAGGACACCGCCAACCTGGTCGAGTTCCTCTGCTCACCGCGCGGCGAATGGATCAACGGCCAACTCCTGCTCAGCAACGGCGGCTTCGCCTGATCCACTCGGCCGGTAGAGCTCCGCGGCCCCGGCCGCCAGGGTCAGCGAGAGGACCAGAAAGCCGCCGTGGAGCACCCACGGATTGACCGGGTCGTCTCGGGTGGTGACCCACAGTCCGGCCTGGGAGAGCGCGATCCCGGCGACGCCGGCCAGCCGCGCCCAGAGGTGCGGCAGGTAGAGCAGACCACCGAGCAGGAACGCGGGGAGAAAGATCATCCCCGGGCTGGCGAACGTCGGCAGACACAAGATCGCCAGCACCCGCCACCACCGTGACCGGCCGGTACGGCGGAGGCCGTTGAGCAGACCGAGGACCAGGCCGGAGACACCGGTCAGCGCGAGGATCATCGCGGTCCCGGTCCAGCTGAACTCGGGCTCGGTGGAGATCAGCCGCATCCAGCCCCGGGCTGCGATCCCCCAGCCCACTCCGAGCCCGAGTCCGGCCGCCGTCGTGGTCAGCACTCGTACTGTCATCTCTCCCCCTTGACGTCCATGCTGGGAGCACGGATCACTACGACAGACGAGCCACCGCCGCGGCGCGGGTGACAGCGAAAACACTTCCGTCCGCCTGTCACCCGGTTCGGCGGGTCACTCGTCCGTAGGGGTGATGGGGGCTATGGATGCGGCTGCGGAGCTGTCCGCCGACGGGGTGCGACCGGATGCGGACGCGCTGGTGATCGCCTTGTTCCGGACCGAGGCCGCGCGCCTGGTCCAGCTCGCCCGCTGGTTCGTCGACGACCGGACCGCGGCCGAGGATCTCGTCCAGGAGGCGTTCCTGCGCCTGGCCCGCAACCACCACCGGATCCACGACCAGGACCGGGCGGCTGCATACCTGCGCTCGATCGTGATCAACCTGGCCCGCGACCACAACCGCCGCGGCCTGGTCTCGCTGCGGCACCGCCTGCCGGCCGAGCCCGACGACCGCTCGGCCGAGGACCACGCGACCGAGAGCGAAAGCCGGCAAGCGGTCATCGCGGCCCTGCGCGCACTCCCCCGGCGCCAGCGGGACTGTGTCGTCCTGCGCTACTACCTCGAACTGTCGATCGCCGATATCGCCGACACCCTCGGCC
This sequence comes from Kribbella sp. NPDC026596, assembly GCF_040638415.1. Lineage (NCBI taxonomy): Bacteria > Bacillati > Actinomycetota > Actinomycetes > Propionibacteriales > Kribbellaceae > Kribbella > Kribbella sp. NPDC026596. The sequence goes on from NZ_JBEZYF010000059.1 coordinate 23,849, forward strand.
TGTCGCCGAACTCGGTCAAGACCCACCTGCAACGCGGCCTGCGCGCGCTGAAAACCGATCTGGAGGTCCAGGGATGACCCAGCGACCCAGCACTCCCGGCGACGAGCCGTCCGAGGTCGAGCGCCGCCTGTACGACGCTCTGGACCCGGCGGCGACCCGGCCACCTGCACCCGACCTGTTCGAGCGCGTCCTCGGCAGCATCGCCGACGACCGGATCCGGCGCCGCCGGATCACCCGGGCAGCGCTCGGACTGGTGGTCAGCATCTTGTTGCTGACGGCAATCGTTCTGCTCGTCACGCCGCGGGCGGCGAACGGTCACCTGGTGATCGACTGGTGGATCCTCGAGCTGTTCACCGACGTCCTGCTGATCGGGCTGGCGCTCTGGCTCGGGCCGTTCATCAAACGGTTCGGCCGCGCGTACGCGGCGGATGTCTTCCACGACAATCCGCAGACCGGCAAGAGCTACATCGTGCTGACCGACATCGTGTACTACCTGATCTTCGCCGCCTACATCTTGTTCACCGTCAGCTTCGAACCACGGGAGAACTGGGGTCTCGGCGTACTGCCCGCCCAGGTCGCCTTCGAGGCCGGCCGGATCGGCGGCATCCTGCTCGTCATCGGCGTACTGCATGGGCTGAACATCGTGCTGATGCCGGTGCTCGGCCGCCTGTTCTCGCTGAACCGCAGGATCTCCGGGCGGTGACTCTCAGGCTCTGATGGTTGCGGCGGCGGATCGGAGGTTCGTGAGCGTGGTGCGGACGGCTTGGCGGGCGGTTCGTTCGGGGCGGTGGAGTACGTCGATGTGCCGGCGGGCGTGAACTCCGCGGAGCGGACGGAGTACGACGGCTGGGTGGCGGCGGGCGGTCCAGCGCGGGATCAGGGCGATGCCCGCGCCGGCAGCGACGAGTTCGGTGACGACGGTGAACTCGTTGACCCGGTGGACCAAGTCCAAGCGCTGGTTGGCGGCAGCGCCGATCGCCTCGATCGTCGCCATCAGCGGGAACCCGTCATGCACGGTGATCCACGGTTCGCGGGCGACGTCGCGCGGGGTCAGCGATCGCTTGGCCGCCAGCGGATGGCCGGCGGGTACGGCGACGTCCAGCGGCTCATGCAGCAGCGGGGTGACTGCGACCGTGCGCGGCCAGGCGGCACCGTGATCGAGGCGATGCGCCAGCACGAGGTCGTACTCGCGGGTCAGCGGTGGAAACTCGTCCTGCGGCACATCCTCGTCGTGCAGGCTGAGTTGCGGCGCGGCCTCGGCCTTCAACAGCAACGGAAAGAACGTCGCGGCGGCGCTGTGGAAGGCGGCGACGGAGACTGAACCATCGGGCTGCTCGACGAACTCGTCGACGGTGTGCCGAGCGCGGGCGAGCGCCGACTCCACGTCGGCCGCCGCGCCGGCGAGCGCCCGCCCGGCCGCGGTGAGAACCACCCGCCGGCCGTCGCGTTCGGTCAGCGGGACCGGGATCGATCGCTGCAACAACCGCAACTGCTGCGAGATCGCCGACGGCGTGACCAGCAACGCGTCCGCGGCCGCGGTCACACTCCCCAGCTCACCGACTTCCCTCAGTACCCGTAGCTGCCGTTCGTCCATCTTCACACTGTAGGCGCTCTACAAGGTTGGTTTAGAAAGTGGTCCTTGGCTACAACGTCGGGAACCGTCACCGTTGAGCCGTGCCCGGATCCCGCCGTACCGACCTCGTCCTGTTGCTGGTCGCCCTGGTCTGGGGTTCGAGCTACCTCGCGGCCAAGACCGCGACCGGCAGCGTGCCCGTGCTGGCCGTACTCTTCGTCCGTTACGGCATCTCCGCGATCGCCCTGCTCCTCTTCGTCCGGCGGTTCAGCCGCGACGAACTGAAGATCGGCGGCCTGCTCGGCCTCACCCAGGCGGCCGTTCTGGTGCTCGAGACGTACGGCGTCACGCACACCACCGCGGCCAACGCGGGACTGATCATCAGCCTCACGCTCGTCCTCACACCACTTCTGGATCGCCACCGGGTTCCGCCGCGGTTCTTCCTGGCGGCCGGGGTCTGCATCGTCGCAGTCGGCCTGTTGATGTCGGGCAACGGTCTGCACACCCCAGGCATCGGCGACCTGCTCATGCTCGCGGCCGCCGTCGTCCGCGCCGGCCACGTCGCTCTCGTCGGCCGCCTCACCACCGGCCTGCGCCCGCTGCAGGTGACCACGGTCCAGACTCTCGTCGGTACGGCGCTCTTCGCGGCACCCGCCGTACCGCAGCTACCGGCGATCACCGGCACCACGACCTGGCTGCAGCTGATCTATCTCGCCTTGTTCTGCAGCGTGTTCGCCTTCCTGGCGCAGACCTGGGCCGTGCAACGAACGTCTGCCAGCAGAGCCAGCCTCCTGCTCGGCACCGAACCGATCTGGGCCGTTGCCATCGGCATCCTTCTCGGCGGCGAACACCTCACCGCCCTGGCCGCACTCGGCGCCGTCCTCATGCTGGCCGGCACCACCTGGGGCCAATCCATCGAACGCACCCACCGCGAGGGCCCCGCCGTGCAGGCGAGGTCCTCGGCGGTTGGGTCCGTCCGAGGAAGGCAGTTAGGAGCGGGTCCACTTCTGGTCGTTGGAGCCGTTGCAAGGGGCGGTGGTGACGGCGGCGCCGTTGCCCGTGCCCGTGGCGGTGAGGCAGAGGGCGGGAGTGGCGACGCTGGTGACGGTCTGGTCGGCGTTGAGCTCCCACGCCTGGTTGGCGGCGCCGGTGCAGGACTCGATGGTGGTGGCTGAGGTGCCGGCGGTCATGCACTTGTCGGCGTACACAGTGAGCTGCTTGGTCGCCGTGTAGTTCCACGACTGGTTCCCGCCGTTGTTGCAGTCCCACAGGTCGAGCGCCGTACCAGGGCTGGTCGAGAAGCCGGGTACGTCGACGCACCGGCCGCTGGCCACACCGCGCAAGGGCTCACCCGGCGGCGCGGGCGGCAGCGTGTTCGTCGGCTCCGTCTTCAGCAGACCCCAGCCCCACCACAGCTGCGCGCGGCCGCTCTCGCTGTTGACCTGAAGATCCCTAGGGCCGACCTGCGTGGTCATCGAGTACGAGTCGCCGGTCCGCAGGCCCGGCCAGTAGACGATGCCCATCTTCTGCTCGTTCGCCACCTGGGTGAGCGCACCGAGGTACGCCGTGTAGACGTTGCCCTCGTGGTTGCCGTAGTTCAGGCCGATCGTCATCGGCGAACCGGCCTCGTCGATGATCGTGCGCCAGCCGTACGAACCGATCCGCGGCCGCAGGTTCGCGAGCCAGGCGGCCTCGTTCGTGTCGGAGGCCCAGAAGCCGTAGAAGTGCAGCGACAGCAGCGTGCCCTGCAGCTCGGGCGCCGCGCCGACACCGGTGACGTTGTCGTTGTAGCCGGTGCCGGAGATGACGATCCGGCTGCGCGGGACCGTGGGGTGGTCGGCGATCCAGGTCGAGGTCAGCGACACCCACTCGGTCAGCGAGTAGCCGAAGGGCTCGTTCATCGGCTCGAAGTACACGTGCGGGTTCTTGCCGTAGGCCTGCACCACGGTGTCCCACATCGCGGCGTACTCGGCCGGGTCGTCGACCCGCCCGTCCTTGGCGTTGTCGGCCTCCCAGTAGCTGAGGATCACCTTGAAACCACTCGCGACCGACGCGTCGATCGCCCCGCGGTAGGAACTCCACCAGGTGGTCCCTACGCTCGACGGGTTGATCGGCAGCCGGATCGTGTTGGCCTTCAGCTCCTTGCGGAACTCCCCGACGATCCCGGTGGCCTTCTGGTACGTCGTGCGGTAGTCGTCGGTCGTGCTCAGTCCGGACGGGACCACTTCGTCGTCCGCGTAGTTGTCCCGCGGGTCGGCCCAGTTCACCCCCCGGAAGTCGTTGGTCCCGGCCGGTCCGCCCGCCTGCACGGCGGCGGCGGGTGCGGGTGCGGGTGCGGTCGGCGTCGCGGTGGGCGACGCCTCGGCCTGGACGGTGATGGCAGCTGCGATGGCGGTGGCAGCGAGGGCTGCGGCGGCGATACGGCGAACTGTTGATCTCACGCCGCGATGTTCACGTAAACATCAGGACACGTCAATGCCTCATGTTTGCGTCAACATCGATGTGACCGGGGTCACATCATGAGGATTAGCTCCAGCTGCAGCCAGTGGGCGAGGTCGCGCAGCTCACGGTGGACGGCGGCGGTGAGCGACTTCGAGAACGGCACGTCCTCGTGGATCGCGTCGACCCGGAACACACCGGCCTTGCGGTCCGAGGTGGCGTCGACCTTCCCGACCAACCGGTCGCCGTGCAGGATCGGGAGCGCGAAGTACCCCCATTTGCGCTTCGCGACCGGCTTGTACATCTCCAGCTGGTAGTCGAACTCGAACAGGTCCGCGATCCGTTTGCGGTCGTACACCAAGCGGTCGAGTGGTGAGAGCAGCGCCGTACGTCCGGAGAAGGGTTGGCCGAGCAGCTCCGGGTGGACGCGCCATTCGCCTCGGACACCGTCGACGACGGCCCATTCCCCCGCCACTCCGGCGTCGAGAGGCTCCACCAAGTACTCCAGACCACGGGGTCGGGCGATGCCGAGCGCGTGCAGCCGCTGCTCGTCGCGAATCCGCTCCGCCTCGGCGACCGGGATCATCGGCTCGTCGGGGTAGACGCGCGTGGCCAGATCCCACAGGCGATCGCGGCCCTGGCGACCGGCGACCGCGACCTCACCGCGTTGCAGCATGAACTCGAGCAGCTGCGACACGTTCCGATTGTTGGTCCAGCCGGAAGACTTCCATGGCACCACGCAGGTGTCCGGCAGCTCGCGCATCATCAGCGGGCCGTCCTGTCTGAGCCGCTCGAGGAGGTCCAGGCGGCACCCCTCGTTGGCCATCACCCAGTCGCGCCGGTACTCCTGCCAGTCGAGCAGCGGCCCACTCCCGGGCCACTCCGCCATCTCGGCCCGGAACAGCGCCACACTCTCGGGCGGCCGGACGAACCCCTGCAACTCCACCAGCGCTTGCGTCTCCAGCGCCTCGGTCAGCTCTTTCGGCGAGTACGACGATCCGAGCCGGCTCCACGCAACCAGATCAGCGTTCGGCGCCACCGCGGCCGTCTGATCGAACTGCACCGCCGCCAACCGCCGGACGACGTCGAACAGATCGCCCGGCCGCTCGCTCGTCAGCACCTGCGCCCGCACGGCGATCCGCCGAGCATCCCGTCGCGAAAGCTGGTGCACAGTCACACCGCGAGGCTAAGCCACCCCATAGACAATTCCCCCCCGCGATCAGGACGCCCTGCGGCTGCCGCGCAGCGTAACGGGGCCGGGACGGTCTGGGGCGTCGGTGGGTCCGCGAATGCCGGAATCCTGGGCGGTGGGAGTTGCGGAGACGGCCGAAACGTTGTCCAGCTACTCCGCGTGATGCAAGACTGGGAGAGAACTGGAAGGTGGGGACCGAAAAGTTCGGTGGTGTTGGGGGTCATCGTGACGATATGTAGTCGGGCACTTATGCCCTTTGGTGTATTGATGGTGGTGGTCACCGCGGTGGCCTGTTCGAGTGCGGAAGGCGCGGGCGACGGAGACGGCGGCACGACCGTCGTACCGACTCCCTCGATCGTCATCCCGAAGACGCAGCCGGCGCTGAAGCCCGCGACGGATTGCTCGAAGTCCACGGAGCCGTTGCAGCCGGAGTCCGATGTGGACGGCGTCCAGTTGGACATCAGTACCGACCCGAGCCTGACGTCGTTGCTGGTCAAGAACACCGGCAGCCTTTCGGTACTCGTCACTCCCGATTCGGGCTTCACCACCCGGCTGGTCGCGGCGCCGTACGCGAGCCCCAAGGACGAGGCGTCGAAGGCGGCGCTGGCCGCAACCGCCGGCACCGGAAGCACGGACGTCGATCGCGGGCTTCCGGCGTACCTGCCGAAGTCGCAGGTGTTCGTCGTACCGCCGCAGTGGGCGGTCTGCGGGCTCACCGACGACGTGCGCAGGACCGCGGCCGTGCGGTATCTGCGGGACAAGAGGTCGAGCGCGGAGTACTTCGTGGCGAAGGGACTGGCCGACCAACTGCTGCCCCAGTTCGACGCGAAGACGGTCAGTCCGACACTACAGCGGTGCACGAAGGCCACTCTGGAGATGCTGAAGGTCCGTAAGGACCTACTGGGCGTCGAGCTGTACGCCGAGATCCTCGATGCGAAGTCCACCTGCCGCGCGGGATACAAGGCCCTGCTCGGCAACGACGAGCGGGCCGCCCAGCGCACCGGCACCGCGGTCCTGAACCTGCTGGAACGGACCGCGCGGCTGCTGGAGACCAGCAAACTCTATGAGGCACTGGCCCAATAGCCGACCAGGGTCGACTCCGGGTGCGATCAGGGTGAACTCCACTGCCGCCGGCCTCAGCCGGGCCGGACACTGGACAACAGACACCCTTGGCTCTCGGAGGACACAGAACATGATCGGCTTCATCGTCGCCGGACTCATCATCGGAGCGCTGGCACGGCTCTTCACGCCCGGCAAGCAGAAGCTCGGCCTGCTCGCCACGCTGCTGCTCGGCCTGGCCGGCTCGGTGATCGGTGGCACGATCGCGAGCGTGCTCGGCACCGGCGGCATCTTCGAGCTGAACGTGCTCGGCTTCGTCGTCGCCGTGATCTCCTCGGTGCTGCTGGTCGGCACCGCGGAATCCCTGTCGGCCCGCAAACACCAGGCCATCAAGAACTAGCAACCACGCACAACAACCAGGCACTGACGACGCAGGGTCAGCTGCCCCGGTCGTTGCTGGCCATCGCCGCTCGCGGTTCGCGGCCGGGTGGCTGCGGCGGCCGGGGCAGCAGCGGTCGGCGCTTCTCGAGGGTCCGGATCACCGGCTGGTCCGTGGTGACCGTGATCTCCTCCCCCGCGTGCTGGAGCGTCACGCTGGCATCTTCGCCGTTGTGCACCGAGTACTTCACCGACAGCGGATCGATCTCGACCTTCAACCGGGCACCTCGCCAGCGGATCGCGAAGCTCAGCCCGGACAGGCCCTGCGGAAGCGCGGGATCGAAGCACAGGCAGCCATCCCGTTCCCGCAGACCGCCGAAGCCGGCGACGAGAGCACTCCAGGCACCACCCAGCGACGCCATGTGCAGGCCGTCACCGGTGTTGTGATGCAGGTTCCGCATGTCGATCAGCGCAGCCTCGTAGGCGTAGTCGTAGGCCAGGTCCAGGTGACCCACCTCCGCCGCCATCACGGCCTGCACGCACGCCGACAATGACGAGTCCCGGACGGTCAGCCGCTCGTAGTAGTCGAAGTTCCGCGCCTTCTCCTCCGGCGTGAACGCGTCGCCACACCAGTACGTCGCCAGCATCAGATCCGCCTGCTTGACCACCTGCATCCGGTACAGCTGGAAGTACGGCGCGTGCAGCAGCAGCGGGTACCTGTCCTTGTACGCCTCGAAGTCCCAGACGGCGTACCCGGTGAAGCCCTCCGACTGCGGGTGTACGCCGAGCTCCTCGTCGTACGGCACGTACACCGCGGCGGCCGCATCCCGCCAGGTGGCTTCCTCCTCCGAGTCGACACCGAGCTCCCGGGCCATGGTCGGGAGCCGCGCCGCGGTCTCCGCCGCCGAGCGCAGGTTGCGCGCCGCCATCAGGTTGGTGAAGACGTTGTCATCGGCAACGGCGCTGTACTCGTCCGGTCCGGTCACGCCCGGCAGATGCCAGCGGCCGTTGCGGTCATGGTGGCCCAGTGACATCCACAGCCGGGCCGTCTCGATCAGCAGTTCCAGCCCGACCTCCTCGAGGAACTGGTCGTCGCCGGTGGCCCGGTGGTACCTCATCACCGCTTCGGCGATATCCGCGTTGACGTGGAAGGCCGCCGTACCGGCAGGCCAGTAGCCGGAGCACTCCTGTCCCCGGATCGTTCGCCATGGGAAGGCCGCGCCGCGCAAGCCCAGTACTTCGGCGCGCTCGCGGGCCATACCGAGGGTCGAATGTCGCCAGCGCAGGGCATCGCCGGCCGCACCGGGCATCGTGTAGGTCAGCACCGGCAGGACGAACCCCTCGGTGTCCCAGAAGGTGTGTCCGTCGTACCCGGCGCCCGTCAGTCCCTTCGACGGGATGGCCCGCCGCTCCGCCCGCGCACCGGCCTGCAGGACATGGAAGAGCGCGAAGCGCACCGCCTGCTGCAACTCTGGATGTCCCTGCACCTCTACGTCGGCGCCGTCCCAGAAGTCGTCCAGGAAGTCGACCTGCTGCTTGATCAGCCCGTCCCAACCGGAGAACCGGGCACTTGCCAGCGCGGCCGTGACCTGGTCCCGGATAGCTGTCTCCGACCGCAGGCTGGACCAGCCGTAGGACAGGTACTTCACCACGCGCAGGCTCTCTCCCGGCTGAAGCTGGCAGATCACTGTGGAGCGAGCCCAGTCGTCGCGGACGTCCAGGTCCATCGCGTAGCGGACCGTCGTGTCCACCTCGTGGCCCATCGCGGCGGCCATCAGCTGACGGCTGCGCGTGGTCCGGTGAATCAGGACGACACCGTTCTCACCGCCGTCGTGACTGACCGGCTTCAACGGGTTGTCCAGTACGGCGGCCACCCGCGGATCGTCGGACAGCTTCGGCTGCGCCTCGTTCGCGACCAGCTCGGACTGGACGACGAAACGCGCGGGCTGGTCCACCGGCTCGACGATGTACTCGATCGCCGCGACGGCCCGCTGGGTCAGCGACACCAGCCGGCGGCTGCGGACCCGGATCCGCTTGCCACCTGGCGAGGTCCAGTCGACGTCCCGCTCCAGGATCCCGGTGCGGAAGTCCAGGGACCGCTCGTGCTTGCTGAGGTAGCCGTACCGGATGTCGAACGGCGAATCGTCCACGAGCAAGCGGATCAGCTTGCCGTTGGTGACGTCGACGAGCGTCTGACCGGACTCGGGGTAGCCGTAGCCGGCTTCGGCGTACGGGAGTGGGCGCTGCTCGTAGAACGAGTTCAGGTAGGTGCCGGGGATCGCGTACGGCTCGCCCTCGTCGAGGTTGCCGCGCAATCCGATGTGCCCGTTCGACAACGCGAACAGCGACTCCGACTGCGCCAGCTTGTCGAGCGCGAGCCGCGTCTCCCGCAACCGCCACGGCTCGATCGGATGATGCCCGCGGTCGATCATTCGTCCTCCAGCAGTTCGGCCAGGTCCCGAACCACGACGTCGGCGCCGTGGTTCTTCAGCTCATCCGCCTGTCCGACGCGGTCCACACCGATGACATGCCCGAAATGCCCAGCCCGGCCGGCCGCCACACCTGCCAGTGCGTCCTCGTACACCGCCGCCTCGGCCGGATCGACCCCGAAACCCTTGGCCGCGGCCAGGAACGTGTCGGGCGCCGGTTTCCCCTGCAGGCCCTTGGTCCGAATCGTGACGCCGTCCACGACCTGCTCGACGTACTGCGCGAGTCCGGTCACCTTCAGCACTTCGTGGGTGTTGGCGCTCGACGACACCACGGCCCGCCGGAGTCCGGCCTGTACGGCGGCCTGCAGATAGCGCCGCGATCCCTCGAAGACGTGCACGCCCTCGGTCCGGATCCGCCGCTGAACGGCCTCGTTCTTGCGGTTCCCGAGACCGTTCACCGTCATCGCGGCCGGCCGGTCGTCCGGCGTACCCTCGGGCAGGTCGATCCCGCGCGCGGTGAGGAAGTCCCGCACCCCGCTGGCCCGTGGCTTGCCGTCGACGTACGCGTCGTACTCCTTGCGCGCGTCGAACGGGACGAACGCGATCCCGTGCTGCTCCGCATAGTCCCGGAGGAACTCGTCGAACATCTCTTTCCACGCGGCGGCGTGGACGGCAGCGGTATCGGTGAGCACACCATCCAGGTCGAACAAGCAGACCCGGATCCCCGCAGGAAGTCCCAGCATGTCCCCAGACTAGGTCGTCAACTGGTTCGGTAGACCGAAGGCCGGGAAACGGGAGTAGCCGAAGGTCATGATCTCGACGATCTTGCCGTCGTGGACCCGCAGCACGTCGAGCTTGAACGCTCGCCACACCGTGTCGCCCGGACGGAGCAGGTACGACGCTGCCGCGGGCAACCGGTTCGCCGAGGTCGGGACGAGGCGCCACTCGCCGTCGCGGTCCGGCCCGAAGGCCCGCTCGAAGAGCGGAAGGCACGCGGCGAGCCCGTCGAACGAGAGGTGGTCCGGCGGCATCGACACCCGCAGTTCCTCGGCCGCGATCGCAATCGCCGCCGCCGCGTCACACCGCTGGTGCGCGTCGATGAACCGATCCAGAACGTCACGCTCTTCCGCGGTCGGCCGAGGTGCGCTCCAGTCCGCACGACGGGCCGGCAGTCGCTGCTGCATCGTCGTCCGGGCCCGCTGCAACGCACTGTTCGCCGCGGCCACGCTGGTCTCGAGCAGTACGGCGGTGTCCGCCGCCGACCACCCGAGCACGTCCCGGGCGATCAGGGCGGCCCGCTGCCGCGCCGGCAACGCCTGCAGTGCGACCAGGAACGCCAGCTCGATCGTCTCCCGATCCACCGCGACCGCATCCGGCTGGTCAGCCGGTGGGGCGATCTCGTCGAGCAGCTGGTCCGGGTACGGCTGCAGCCAGACCAGGTCCCCGGGTGACGCCGTACGACGGGTGTGCCGCCGTACGACGTCCAGACACACGTTGGTCGCGATCCGGTACAACCACGCCCGGAAGTACGTCCGCCCGTCGAAGGAGTCCCGGCCGCGCCAGGCGCGCAACAGGGTCTCCTGGACGGCGTCCTCCGCGTCGTCGAAGGACGCCAGCATGCGGTAGCAGTGCACGTGCAGCTCACGCCGGTACTGCCCGGCGAGGTCGGCGAACGCGGTCTCATCACCCGCGAACGCCGCCTCCTCCAGCGTGGTCACTTTTACGCCCTTCCCACCTCTTGGACCGTCCAGCCGTTGCCGTCCGGGTCCGCGAAGGTGAGGAAGGTTTCGTAGTCGGCCCGCTTCGGGCTCACGCCGGTCTGCTGACCCTCGGCGGTGAAGTGGAACGGCTCGCTGACCTCCACACCCCGCTCGACCAGCTGGGCCCGGGCGGCCTCGATGTCGTTCACCACCAGATGCGTGCCCTGGTACGTGCCCGGCTCCGCCTTGGTCAGCCCGGTGCCGATCGTGATCGAGCAGGCTGACCCCGGCGGGGTCAGCTGCACGACCCGGAACGCGTCCCCGGCGCTGTGGTCGACGTCCTCGTGGAACCCGAGCTGCTCGGTGTAGAACTTCTTCGCCCGGTCAACGTCCGACACCGGGACGATGACGAGTTGGAGCTTCCAGTCCATCTGCGGCCTCCTGCGATCGGGTCGGTCACAGTCTGACCGACGCTGTTGATCGTGTAACGCCGCCCGGACCAGAAACTCATCGGTCCGCCGATGACTCCTTCGCAGCGAAGATCTTCGCGAACCAGTCGAGCTGGGCGAGCTGCTGGTACGTCTGGCCGCCCTCGTGCTCGTTGTAGCTGTAGACCTCGATGTCCTTCGCCGCGCTGCCGTAGTGGTTGAAGGCGGCGAACACCGTCGACGGCGGGCAGGTCGCGTCCATCAGGGCTACCGAGAACAGCGCCGGTGCCGTGGCCAGGCGGCCCAGGTTCACGCCGTCGAAGTAGCTCAGCGTCCGCAGCGCCGCGTCCACGTCCTGGCGGAAACCCTTCAGGTACCGCGTGATCTCGGCGTACGGCTCCTTGTTGGTGATCTCCAGCGCGCGCTGGAAGTGACACAGGAACGGTACGTCGGGCGCACAGCCGAGCAACTCGATCCCGGCCAGGCCGGCCAGCCCGGCGGCCGCGATCGCGATGCCGCCACCCTGGCTGCCGCCGGTGACGATGATCTTGTCCGGGTCGACCAGCGGTGACGCCTTGGCCGCGTCGATCGCGCGGACCGCGTCGATGAAGACACGGCGGTAGTAGTAGGTCTCCGGGTCGGTGATGCCTGCGGTCATGAAGCCCGGGGTGTGGTTGAGACCGGCGTACGCGCTGTCGTCCGGCGTGCCGGCGGTGCCGCCGCCGCTGTAGCCCTGACCGCGGGTGTCCATCACGAAGTGGGCGTAGCCGGCCTGCGCCCACAGGGTGGTGGCGTGCGGGAAGCCGCGGCCGCCGGAGTAGCCGTGGTACTGCACGACCGTCGGGAGCGGACCGCCGGCTCCGGCCGGCACGTGCAGCCAGCCCTTGACCGGCGCACCGCCGAAACCGGCGTACGTGACGTCGTAGGTGTCGATGACGGCGAGCTTGTTGTCGATCGCCGTGAACGAGGCAGACAGGTCGTCGGTGCGCGCCTTCTCGATGGAACGGCGCCAGAACTCGACCAGGTCGGCGGGTGCGGCCACATCGGGCCGGTACTCACGGAGCTTGTCGAGGGAAAGGTCGAACATGGCCATGAGCAGCAAACCTACGCCTGGTGACGCTCGGGCGGTAAGCGGTCTCCAATACCGGACAACTTGCGGCTAGGGTGAAGTGATGCCTGGACCGAACATCGTCTTCGTGATGTCCGACGACCACGCCGCCCACGCGATCTCGGCGTACGGGAGCAAGGTCAACAGCACCCCGCACCTGGACGGGCTGGCCCGGGACGGGGTCCGGATGGATGCGACGTACTGCACGAACTCGATCTGCTCGCCGTCGCGGGCGTCGATCCTGACCGGCACCTACAGCCACGTCAACGGGGTGGCGTCGATCTACACCGAGATCGACTACCGGGTACCGACGTCACAGGGCCGGAGCTTCTTGCCGTTGCTGCGCGGCACGGAGGTCCCGGACTGGCCGTCCGCGATCTACTACCGGTACTGGGAGCACGACGACCCCAGTCACCACGCTCCGGCGCACTACGGCGTACGGACGAAGGAGTTCAAGCTCATCCACTACTACGGCGCCGGCCTCGGCGTACCGGGGTCGTCGGAGCGGATCTTCGACTCGGAGTGGGAGCTGTACGACCTGCGGGCCGACCCGGAAGAGCTGGTCAACGTTGCGAACGATCCGGCGTACGCCGAGACCCGTGCGGCATTGACCGAGCAGCTTGCCGAACTGCAGCGGCACTACGCGGACACGCCGTACGCCGGCCCGTCGACGCCGCACCCGGTGTGGCCGTGGAGCTAGCGCGGTAGGACTTGGTCCAGCTGGCTGCGAGAGGTGATTCCTAGCTTGGGGAAGACCTTGCGCAGGTGGTACTGGACTGTGCGGGCGCTGATGAAGAGGCGCGTCGCGATCTCGGGGTTGGACAGGCCGTCGCGGGCCATGCGGGCGATCTGGGCTTCTTGGGCGGTGAGTTCGCTCTGGGCCGGGACGACGCGTTTGCGGGCGGTGCCGCCGGCGGCCTGGAGTTCGCGGCGGGCGCGTTCGGCGAAGCCGGTCATCCCCATCGCTTCGAAGCTCGAGTACGCCGTACGGAGGTACTCGCGGCCGTCCGTACGGCGTCGCTCCCGGCGCAGCCATTCGCCGTAGAGGAGGTGGGTACGGGCGAGCTCGACCTGGAGCCGGGTCTTCTCCAAGTGGGCGATCGCCTCCCGGTAGAGGCGCTCGGCGGTGTCGCCGGCACTGAGCAACGCCTGGGATCGGGCGTGCACCCCGAGAGCCCAGTCGGTGCCGGTCGCCGTGGCCATCTCGCGGAGCGCTTGACCGGCGCGGTGCGCGGTGTCGATCGCCCCGGTCCGCACCGCAGCCTCGACCAGCTCACTCGGCACCAGCATCATCGACAGCGCGTCACGCGGATCCGCGAACGCGCGCGCGGCCGCGTCAGCCGCGTCCTGGTAGCGGCCGAGGCCGTTGTCGAGTACGGCGCTCGCCCATTCGGCGAACGCGATCCCGATCCCCTCACCCCGCAGGGTGCCGTCCTGTTTGGTGGCTTCGACGAGCGCGAGGGTCTCGGCCCGATCACCGCTGAAGGCCGCCAGCGCCAGCCGTCCGTACGGAGCGAGCTTGCCACCGGTCACCTCGTTGGCCGCCTGCACTTCGTCGGTCAACGTCGCCGCGGCGGCAAGATCTCCCGAGAACACAGAGACATACGCGAGTGAGGTGAGCGCGAGGGCGACATTGCTGAGCACTCCGGTCTCACGGGCGAGCTGAAGGTGCCGTCGGGACAGCTCCTCCCAGCGATCCGCGTCCCAGAGTCGCAGCGACGTGGTGGTCGCCATCCACAGCAGCTGTAGCTCCTCCTCGACGGACACACCGGTCCCGAACTCGGCCAGCGCCTTGTGCAGCAGCGGTGCGCCGGCGGCGTACCCGTCCCGGTAGTACAGCGCACTCCCGTCCAGCAGCAGATCCGCGGAGCGCAGTACCGCCGGCCGCGGAGCTGCCGCAGCCTCCCGCGCCACCGCGACCACATCGCCACCTGGCGTGGCCAGGCCGCTGGCGAAGATGGCCGCCGACAACGCATCCAGGTACGTCGCCCGCGACAACTCCACGTCGACGGACTCAAGTCGCTTGGCCGCCTTGAGCATCAACTGTGGAGCGTCGTTGCCACGGTTGGTGACGAACGCGAGTTGTGCGCGGACAAGCTCGGCGCGGGCACGCTCCAGCTCGGTGAGCTGACCCGCCTCGGCCATGGCCAGCAGCTCGGCCGCCGAGTCGAACGCACCGGCCTGCATCTCGGCCTGTGCTGCCGCGAGGGCCCGGGCGGCTCGCTTCGCCGGGTCGACGGTCAGCTCGGCCGCGCGCTGGAAGAAGGCCGCCGTCGCGGCGTAGCCACTGCGGGCGCGCGCCCTCCCGGCCGACTGCTCGAGCTCCGCGGCGACCTCCTCGTCCGGCCCGGCCGCGGCCTTGGCCCGGTGCCACGCTCGCCGATCTGGATCGGCCTCGGCGTCGGTCACCTCGGCCAGGGCCTGGTGCACCTGACGCCGTTCCGCGGCCGACGCCGAGCGGTACGCCGCCGACCGCACCAGCGGATGCCGGAACCGGATCCGGGTCGCGAACTCCGCCAGTCCCGCGTCGGTCGCCGGTGCCGCCGCCTCTGGACCGATCCCGAGTCGCGCGGCCGCACGGCGTACGAGGGCGTCGTCGCCGGACGGGTCGGCTGCGGCGAGCACCAGGAGCCGCCGGGTCTCGTCCGGCATGGCGTTGACCCGGCGTACGAAGCTCTCCTCGATGTCGCCCGCACCGGGCAGTCCGAATCCGCCGGCCAGCTGTGCCGGAGTCAACCCGCGCGGCAGCTCCAGCAAGGCGAGCGGATTGCCATGTGCCTCGGCCACCAGCTGATCCCGCACCTGCGAGTCGATCGGTCCAGTGAGTACGGCGTCCAGCAGCAGACGTGCATCGGCGTCACGCAGACCGGCGACCGGAAGCTCAGGGACTCCAGCGAGGACGTCACCGACCTCTCGGGTCGCGAAGATCAGCCCGACTGACTCCGCTCCCAACCGGCGCGCCACGAAGGCGAGGATCTGCGCCGAGCACTTATCGAGCCACTGCTGATCGTCGACCAAGCACACCAGTGGCTGCTGCTCCGCGGCCTCGGACAGCAGACTCAACACCGCTAGACCGATCAGGAACATGTCCGGCGGCGGTCCGGCGCTGATGCCGAACACGGTCCGCAGTGCCGCGCACTGTGGTGCGGGCAGCTGATCGAGGCGATCGAGTGCCGGCGCACACAATTGGTGCAGACCGGCGAAGGCCAACTCCATCTCGGACTGGACAGCGGAGACCCGCGTCACCTGGAATCCACTGGCTCGTGCTGCCAGCTGGTCCAGCAGTGCGGTCTTGCCGACCCCGGCCTCCCCGTGCAGCACCAGCGTCCGGCTCTCCCCCGACCGCACCGCCCCGATCACCTGGTCGAGGACGGCGCACTCCACGTGGCGGCCCGTCAGTTCCGCCGCGCGCCGCCATCCCAGCAGATCCGCAGGCCCATGCACGCACTCACGCTAACGCCTGCCGGCGCCTGGCGGTGGCGGCCAGCCACTGGCGGATGCGAACCCGACCGGCCACGGCGCACGCTCGTTCAGTGCTCGCCGGCCGCGGTTCGCCCGCCCGGAGCCCGGGTGCAGCCGTGAACCGCTGAGTTGAGAGGAACTGAGTTATGGGTCTGTCCTGGCAGCAAGGGCCGCTCGCTACCGGTGGGATCGGCAAGTTCCTGGTTCCGGAGCAGTTGCCCGAGCGGCTGCTGTTCGCCGAGCCACTGCGCCGGCGGATGCGGGTCCGATTCGGGGACACCTGGATCGCCGACAGTGAGGACGTCGTACTGCTCCATGAGCCCGCCCGGTATCCGGTGGCGTACTTCCCGCTGGGTGACGTGGTGGCCGACGTACTCGAGGCCGCGGAGCACACCACGCAGCACCGCGATCTCGGTGAGACGACGTGGTACACGGTCTCCGCGGGCGAGAGCAGCAAGGCTCGCGCGGCCTGGCAGCACACCGCGCTGCCGGACCATGCGGGTGAGCTGAAGGGACGCGTCGCGTTCGCGTGGCGGGCGATGGACGCGTTCTACGAGGAGGACGAGCGGATCGTCGGTCATGCTGCCGACGCCTACCACCGGATCGACATCCGGCAGACCAGCCGCCATCTGGTCGTGCGCGACGGCGACCGGGTCATTGCGGACTCCTCACGCCCGCTGGTGCTCTACGAATCGGGGTTCGCACCCCGCTGGTACGTTCCGCGCGAGGACGTGGACGACACCGCGTTGACTCCGGTCGAAGGCCAGACGTTCTGTCCCTACAAGGGCCTGTGCAGCTACTGGGACATCGGCGAGGCTCGCGGCGCCGCGTGGGGGTACGAAGACGCCTGGACCGAGGTACGGCGGATCTCCGGCATGGTCTCGTTCGAGCCGGACAAGATCGAGGTGGAACTCGACGGACGGCGACTGCGGTTGGAACCTGGTCAGAGTGTGATCTCACACGGCATCGACCGGGATCTGACTGTGGAGGAGCTTTCCGGATGACAAGTGCCACTTTGTTGTCGGTGAACGTCGGACTGCCGAAGAACGTCTCGTGGAACGGCAAGACCGTCTACACCGGCGTCTGGAAGGAGCAGGTCGACGGACCGGTGATGGCCCGGCGGCTGAACCTCGACGGAGACGGCCAGGGCGACACCGCCGGACACGGCGGCGAGCAGCGGGCCGTGTTCGTCTACCAGATCGAGTCCTACCGCTACTGGGAGAAGCACTTCGGCCGGGACGACTTCGTGTACGGGCAGTTCGGGGAGAACCTGACGGTCGATGGGCTGGCGGATGACGAGGTGTGCATCGGCGACCGGTACCGGATCGGCGCGGCCGAGTTCGAGGTCACGCAGCCGCGGGTCACGTGCTACCGGGTCGGCCTGCGGATGGGCGAGCCGGAGCTGCCGGCGCTGCTGGTCGCCCACCACCGGCCGGGGTTCTACTTCCGGGTGATCACCGAAGGGCAGGTCGAAGCCGGTGACGCGATCGTCAAGACCCGGACCGGTCCGGGAGCACTAAGCGTCGCCGACATCGACGCGCTGCTCTACCTGCCGCACCGTGACCTCGAGGCGGTACGCCGGGCTCTGGAGATCCCGGCGCTGAGTCCCGGCTGGCAGGGCTCGTTCCGCGAATTGCTGGAGGCCGATGCGACCGGCGCCGGCACGTTCACGGCCGCGGGGACGACAGCTGCGACGCCGCCTGCCTGGGAGGGCTTCCGCCAGTTGCAGGTCACCGAGGTCGTAGCGGAGACCGCGACCGTCTCGTCGATCCGACTGGCAGCACTCGACGGCGTGGATCTGCCTGCGGCGCGGCCCGGTCAGTACCTGACTTTCCGGTTGCCGGACGCGGGTCTGCCGGTTCCGGTGCGCAGTTACTCGCTGTCCTCCACACCCGGGAGCAGCAGCTACCGGATCAGCGTCAAGCACGAGCCGCACGGGATCGCGAGCAGCTACCTGACCAGCCGGCTGGCGGTTGGCGCCGTGATGGAGGTCGCCGCGCCGCGTGGTGAGTTCCTCCTCGAAGACGGCACCGAGCCGGTCGTGTTGGTGTCGGCCGGTATCGGGGTCACTCCTGTGATGGCGATGCTGCGTTCGCTGGCGGCACAGCGCAGTACTCGCGACGTGTGGTGGATCCACACCGCTCGCCGACCGGCGGAACACGCGTTGGCCGCTGAGGCGCACGAAGTGCTGGGGACGCTGCCGCACGCGCATGAACACATCTACTACAGCTCTGGTAGGCGGCTCACCAAGGACATGCTGGTGGACCTGGACCTCCCTGCCGATGCGACGGCGTACATCTGCGGTCCGGCGTCCTTCATGACCGACATGCGCGAGGCACTGACGGCTGTGGGGATCCAGCGGGTGCACACCGAGCTGTTCAGTGCGCTGCCGTCGACCAACCCGGGCCTCGTCGACCAGACCGTGCGTCCGCCCCACCAACCTGCCGAACTCGGCACCGGCCCGCTGGTGACCTTCTCGCGGAGTGGGATCTCGACACCGTTCGGTGCAGGCAGTCTGCTCGACCTGGCCGAGGCCTGCGATGTCCCGACGCGCTTCAGCTGCCGGACCGGCGTCTGCCAGACCTGCGTCACGCCGCTGCTGTCCGGAGAGGTCAGCTACTCCCCCAGCCCGCTCGAGACGCCTCCGGACGGCCAGATCCTCATCTGCTGTTCTCGCCCGACCACCGATCTAGTCCTGGACATGTGATGGATTACAAGCTCGAAGTCGTCACTCTCGCCGTCAGCGATGTGGATACCGCGCTGGCCTTCTACACCTCACTCGGCTTCCACCTCGACGTGGACTATCACCCGCGCGACGGTTTCCGGGTCGTCCAGCTGACCCCGCCCGGGTCGGCCTGCTCGATCCAGTTCGGTGCGGGGTTGACCGACGCGGCCCCGGGATCGGCGCGCGCCAGCTACCTCGTCGTCGAGGATCTCGAGGCTGCCCGCGAGGAATTGGTTGCTCGCGGCATCAAGGTTGGCGACATCCGGCACAAGTCGCCGGTCGCCGAGTGGGCCGGTGAGTTCGCCCCCGGATCCGATCCCGGGCGGCGCGCGTACGCGAGCCTGGCCGACTTCGCCGACCCGGACGGGAACACCTGGACCCTGCAGGAGATCCGTCGCTGATGACCGAGCACACGGCCCTGGACCCGCGCGGGATGTCGATGACCGGGCCAGGGGGCTCGCGGTCGGGCTCGCGACGTCGGCATACGTACCTCGACGGGACGCCCTGGAGCAGGCGACGACGGTGGTCCGGCTGTTCCGCGAGCAGCCGCAGCTCTGGCAGATGCACGACCTGCTGCTGCTCAACCAGGACAACCTCGAACTCGACGACATCCTGTCCTACGCCGCGACGCTGGGTCTCGACCTGGAGCGCTTCCGGACGGATCTCACCGCGCACGACTTCGCCGCCCGGATCGCCCAGGACGTCGACTCCGCCGAGCGCAGCGGGGTCGCCGGTACGCCGACCTTCTTCATCAACAGTCACCGCCACGACGGCCCGCAGGACCTCCCGACGCTGACCGACGCCATCCGGCAAACGTTGGCTACGGCAACTTGATACCGAAACCCGGCTGATCCGACAGGCTGACGTACCCGTCGGCCAGGGTGTAGCCGTCGCCGTCGGTGCCTTCGGTGTGACCGGGGACGCCTTCGATGATCGGGATGTTGCCGAGTCCGGCGGCCAGGTGAGCGGCGTACAAGGTCTTGATCGGCAGGCCCCAGGCGTGCGGGGACGCTTCGGTGGAGGCCTCGACAAGGCGCGGCATCGTCCGCCGCCAGGCAGTCAGGCCGTGACCGGTGACGTCCATCAGCGCGACGTCCAGCAGCCCTTCCTGCGCGAGCCTCACGATGTACTCCTCGTCGGGGTCGAACTCGCCGTCCGCGATCTTCGTCCCGGCCGTGCCGAGACGCTTGCGCAGGAACCGGAAGTCCTCCCAGCGTTCGGCGAACGGCTCCTCGAGCCAGTAGAGCCGGCAGTCCTCGACCGCCTCGAGATAGGCGAGCAGCGTGTTCACGGTGAAGCCGTCGTTCACGTCCACCAGGATGTCGGCGTCCGGGTACAGCTCGCGGGCCAGCCTGGTCACCTCGATGTCCCGCGCGAGCCCGGCCTCGGAGTCCATCCACCGGAAGCCCCGTCCGACCTTCAACTTGAAGTCGCGGAACCCGGCCTCGTGATCCTGCTGGAGATTTGCCCGGATCGCCTCGATCCCGCCCTCGAGATCGTCGAAGTAGATGCCGCCGCTGTAGCACCGCACGTCCGGAGTCCCCGCGGACCCGAGCATCGCGTAGACCGGGACCTCCAGGATCCGCGCCGCCAGGTCATGCAGCGGATAGTCGAGGAACTCGGCCGCCGGCTCGACCACGCCGCGATCCGGATCGATCAACTCGGCGAGGTTCCGCCCCACGAGCGGACCGGGGTCGCCTTGCCGCAAGGGGAGCCCCCACCCGATGGCCCCACGATCGGTCTCGACGACGTACACCGTCGTCGTGCCGCCACTCCCGTGCTCGCCCCGGAACGAGTTCCGGCCCACCGGGCGAAGGTACCGATACCCGATCTCAGCTGTCGTGACAGACCTGATCACATGCCGCGAGAGAGTCATCGCTCAACGATATCCGGCATCGGTACGTCGGACCGTCCGTCTAGAGTGGCGCGCGTGATGAGCGCTTCGCATGTGGTGTGGGACTGGAACGGGACGTTGCTGAATGACAACCAGGTCGTGTTGGCGGCAGTCAACGAGGTGTGCGCCGGGTTCGGCCGGCCGGATCTGACGTGGGTCGAGTGGCAGACGGCGTACGCACGGCCGATGCGGGTCTCGTACGAGACGATCCTGTCCCGGGTGCTCGACGACGAGGAGTGGGCGCGCGTGGACAAGCTCTACCACGAGCGGTACGACGCTCTCCTGCACAGCTGTGGTCTCGCGGCCGGAGTGCCGGATGTCCTACGGCAGTGGACCGAGAGCGGGCGTACCCAGTCGCTCTTGTCGATGTGGTTCCACACGCGGCTCACCCCGACGATCGATCAGTTCGGACTCACGCAGTACTTCACGCGCATCGACGGCCTGGCCGCCGAGGTGGGCGGCGGCTCCAAGGCCGACAGCCTGATCCAGCACCTGGAGGCCCAGAACCTCAACCCCGCCGAGGTTGTGCTGATCGGCGACGTCGTCGACGACGCTCAGGCAGCCCGGGCAGCCGGCGCCCAATGCATCCTCGTGACAACCGGTGCCATGACCCGCCACGCCCTGGAAACCACCGGCGCCCCGGTCACCAACTCCATCACCGAGGCCCTCGACCTGCTCGCCGACGGTCCGACCGGGTAGGGCTGGACTTTCGGGGGGTTCGGCAGTTCCCTGGAGAGGTGGATTCTGTCGACCGGTGGCTTCACCGCCGACACGAGGAGTTCCTCGAAGGTGGGGGCCGGAACGTGCGAGGCCTTGTCGCGGCCTCCTGGGGGCGATCGATCGCGGCCGGGCTCCAGTCCGACGCGGCGGCACCCTTCGCGTTCGAGGCCGACGAACTGGCGGCGTACCGGGCCGAGCATCCACTCTCCGCGGTCTTCCCGATGCTGTACGACGTACTCGGCCGGGCCGCCGAGGACAGCGACTTCGTGATGGCGGTCGGCGACAGTGACGGCCGGTTGCTGTGGGTGTGCGGACGGCCGAACGTACTCCGTGCCGCCGACGGCATCCACTTCACCGAAGGCGCCTGGTGGGCGGAGCGACAGGTCGGCACCAACGCCCTCGGCACCTCCCTCGAAGTGGCCGGACCGGTGCAGATCCGGTCTGCGGAGCACTTCACCCTGCTGGTGCAGCCATGGTCGTGTGCCGCCGCACCGATCTACGATCCGGAGACCCAGCGAGTGCTCGGGGTCGTCGACATCACCGGCACCGCCGACGCCAGCTCACCCCTGTCGCTGGCGATGGTGCGAGCCGCGGCCCGGATGGCCGAGGCCGAGCTTGGCCGGCTGATGACCGTTCGCAAGGTCCTCGGCGACTCGACCCGGCGCATGCGGATCTCCGCACTGGGCCGACCGGACGCGGCAGTGCGCATCGACGGCCGGGATCTCCGGCTCAGCCGGCGGCACAGCGACATCGTCGTTCTCCTCGCCGAACACCCCGAGGGTCTCAGTGCCGAAGAACTGTCGGACGCCCTGTACGGCGAGGGCGACGACCACCAGTCCTCACTGCGCGGCGAGGTCACCCGCCTCCGCGCTCTGCTCGGCGCCGACATCGTCGAATCGCGCCCGTACCGACTGCACCCGGACATCGCCGCGGACTGGCTCGAGACCGCCGACGACCTCGACTCGCACCTGTTGTCGTCGGCCCTGCGCCGCTACGCAGGCCCTTTGCTACCTCAGTCCGACGCACCCGGCGTGGTCGCCTCCCGGAACCGGCTCGAGAACCGGATCCGGGCCGCCGTCCTGCAGACGTACGACGTCGACCTGGTCGCGGCGTGGACACGCTCGTACGCCGGAGTGAACGACCTGGCCGCGTGGGAACGCCAACTGACGCTGCTGTCCCCGACGTCCCCACTCCGGCCGGCGGCCCAGTCCGAAGTACGCCGTCTCCGCACCGACTACGGACTGGACCCGGCCGGGACCGAGGGCTGAACCCTCAGAACACCCGGATCGCGATCTCCGCCGGTGCCGAGAGCAGACCGTCGATCTCGTCGTCGAGCTTGACCAGCGTGACCGAGGCGCCGGCCATGTCGAGGGACGTGCAGTACTCCCCGACGTAGTTGCGCCGTACGTTGATCCCGCGGTCGGTGAGCATCTGGTGAGCTCGACCGTAGAGCAGGTAGAGCTCGCTGATCGGCGTACCACCCAGACCGTTGATCATCAGCGCGACGTCGTCACCGGACTCGTAGGGCAGGTCGGATCGGACCGCCTCGAGCATCTGGTCGATGATCTCGTTGGCCGAGGCAAGCTTCTCGCGGCTGCGGCCCGGCTCGCCGTGGATGCCGACACCCATCTCCATCTCATCGTCGCCGAGCTCGAACAGCGGGGATCCCTTGGCCGGCGGCGTACAGGCGGTGAGCGCCATGCCCATCGTGCGGGTGACCGAGTTGACCTTCTCCCCGATCCGGACCAGCTCGTCGAGATCCGCCCCTTGCTCGGAAGCAGCGCCGACCGCCTTCATGACAAAGAAGTTGCCGGCCACGCCGCGCCGGCCGACCGTGTACGTCGAGTCCTTCACCGACACGTCGTCGTCGATGATCAGCGTGCGGACATTCAGACCGTCGGCCTGACTCAGCTCCTGCGACATGTCGAAGGCCATCCGGTCACCGGTGTAGTTGTTGACCAGCAGCAGCACGCCCTTCTCGGAGGCGAGCAGCTTGGTGGTCTCGTACACGTACTCCATCGGCGGTGCCGCGAAGACGTCACCCGGACAGGCCGCGTCGAGCATCCCCTTGCCGACGGCCATCACGTGCGCGGGCTCGTGCCCGGACCCCGAGCCCTGGACGATGGAGACCTTGTCGTCGCGCGGCGCGTCGGTCCGCATGATCAGGTTGTACTCCGGCACGTACTTCAGCGTGTCCGGGTTGGCCAGCGCGATGCCCCGCAGCATCTCGGGCACGTAGTTCTTCGGGTCGTTGACGAACTTCTTCATCGGGACTCCCTTGTCTTCCAGACCTCTGCGATCTGCTCGATGATCACGGCGACGGCGGTGGCTCCGGCGTCGACCGATCCACGGCTCCGCTCGCCGGTGTAGGCGGCTCGGCCTCGCTTCGCGACCAGCTCCGCCGTCGCGTCGGCCGCGGTCCGGGCCGCGACCGCGGCCCGTTCGACGACCTCGTCACTGCTTGCCCCGGAGGCGAGGGACTCCTCGATGGCGTCGGTCATCGGGACGATCGCGTCGAGCAGGGTCTTGTCCCCCAGCTCGGCGCCGCCGCGGGCCTGGATCCCCGTCACGGCCGAGCGCAGCATCGCCACGACCATGGCCCCGTCGAGGGAGGTGGTCGCACCGGCCGTCATGCCGGCCCGCAGGAACCCGGTCCCCCAGATCGGTCCCGACGTACCCCCGATCCGGGACGTCACCAGCATCCCGACCTTCTTCAGGAACGTCCCGATGTCGGTCCGGTCGAGATCGCCGTACTGGTCCTGGAGCTTCTCGAAACCGCGGGCCAGCGAGTAGCCGAAATCGCCGTCGCCGACCACCGAGTCCAGGTCGCCGAAGTACTTCTCGTTGTCGAGGCAGGTGGTGATGATCGTGGTGAGGACGAGGTCGACCTCGCCCCAGCTGTCCGTCATGTCTGGCCTCCTTGCGTGGGTCGTGGTGCGGTCTCGGCCAGCCGGGCGAGATCGGCCAGGGTGAGCGCGTCGACCGGGCCGATGCCGGACGGATCCGCGAGTACCTCGAGCCGTTCGCCGTCGGGGTCGCCCAGACTGGTGAGGACCAGGGCAGCTTCGGTGAAGTCCTCGTCGCGCGTGTAGCCGCTGACGGTCACCACCGTCGCCAGCCCGGCACCGATGGCAGCGAGGAGTCCATTGCGCGAGTCCTCGATGACGAGGGTGCCGGCCGGGTCGAGGGCGAGCTTCTCGAGAGCCAGTTGGTAGACCGCCGGGTCGGGCTTCTTCCGCGGTACGACGTCACCCGCGAACACCGGGATCGTGGCCGCGACCTCATCGCCGACCGCTCCGGCGAGGACCGCACGGACCGACGGTTCCGCCGAGGTCGACGCGACCGCGACCGTCCAGCCCTCCCGCAGTGCGTCGGTGATCACCCGCCGTACGCCGGGACGCGGCGGAACGACCCCGGCTGCGACCAGGTCGGTGAACGCCTTCGTCTTGGCCCGATGCCAGGTCGCCACCACGTCGGCGCGCTCCTCGGGCGTCGCCGGTGAACCAGCCGCTCGCCAGACATCCGGGTCGTCGAGGACGGTCGCCAGCCGTTCCTTCCCACCGCCGATCCGGAGCAAGCGGCCGTAGTCCTCGACCGACCACCGCACCGGGAGCCCGAACTGCTCGAAGGTCGCGTTGAACGCCGGCAGGTGCCCGTCGCGCTCGGTGTCGCCCAGCACACCGTCGCAGTCGAAGAGCAAAGCGGTCATGGGGCCTCCCGGCCTGGACTGAGGAGCGGAAGGAGCGCAGCGACTGGAGCGACGAGGGAAGGCCGGGAGCAACAGCCCCATGACCCGCCGCGCCGGAGGCGTGGCATCAACACGGTCATGCTCGGCCGCCGCTGCCGAAGATCTCTATGTGCTCGGCGGTCATCGTCTTCACGGCTGCATGGATGTGGCGGAACAAGGTCGGCGGATCCCACTTGTTCGTGGCGCGCGCCTGTTCGAGGTGCTCGAGCGATGAGGTCATGTACGCGACCTTGAGGGCCGTGGAGATGTTGACCTTCGCGCAGCCCCGGCCGATCAGGTCCTGGAACTGCTCACGGGTCAGCCCCGAGCCGCCGTGCAACGCCATCGGGATGCCGGTCGCCGCCACCAGGTCGGTGATCCGCTGCGAGTCCAGCTCGGGCGTCGAGTGGTAGATCCCGTGGGCGTTCCCGATCGCCGGCGCGAAGACATCCACACCGGTCGTCTCCACGAAACGAGTAGCGACCTCGAGTGATTGTCGCTCCGCCTCGGTGTCCGAACCCACGCCGTCCTCGACACCGGTGATGCCCTCGATCTCGCCCTCGACGTGAGCGCCATACTTCCTGGCCTCGGCGACCACCTCGACGGTCTGGCGCTGGTTCTCCTCGACCGGGAGCGCGGAGGCGTCGAACAGCACCGAGTTCCAGCCCGCCGCGAGGCACGAGCTGATCACGTCGCGCTCAGGACAGTGGTCGAGGTGCAGCGCGACCGGCACCGGAACCGTCGCGACCGTCGCGTCGAACATCGCCTTGACGACATCGAGGCCGACCGACTTCACCGTCTTGACCGACGTCTGGATGATCAGCGGCGACCCCAGTTCCACCGCCGCGTCGACGACCGCCCGCAGACTCAGCTCGTCCACCACATTGATCGCCGGTACGGCGTAGCCCTTGGCCAGTGCCTCGTCGACAAGCCCCTTCAACGGCGCGACAGGCATGATCTCCCCTCTCCGCGACCCAATCCCCACTCATCCCCACCCTGCCGCCCGGAACGCTGCACGAATGCTGCATCACTCCGCTCGATCCGGGGGTGGGGGCATCATGGAGCTATGGACGACGGTGAGCAGGAGGGCTCGGGTGGCCGGATGGCGGAGACCTTCGCGCAGTTGGCGCTGGACATGCACGAGGCCGAAGGCGTGGAGGAGACGGTCGAGTCGGTCGTCCAGTTCGCTCTGCAGGCGTTGAACTGCAGCTTCGCCGGGGTCGCGCTGCACACCCGGGGCGGGCCCCCGGAGATACCCGCCGTGACCGACCCCGTGGTCGCCGAGATCTACGAGTCCCAGCTGCGCGGCGAGGACGGGCCGCTGATCGCAACGATGCGGGACCGGGCGACCGTCCTGGTCCGCGACACCACGACCGACGACCGCTGGCCCGACTGGGCGGCGAGGGTCAGCGCCCTCGGAGTCCGCAGCGTGCTGGACGTGCCCCTGGCGCTCGGGCAGTCGTCACCGACTGTCGGCGTACTGGGTCTGTACAGCCCCAAACCGGACGCCTTCGACGCCGACGACGAGGCGATCGCCCACATCCTGGCCCGGCACGCCACGGTCGCGCTCGCGACCGCCCGGCACGAGCGGACCATGGAGGCCGCGGTCGACGCCCGCAAGCTCGTCGGCCAGGCGATGGGCATCCTGATGGAGCGGTACGCCGTCGACGCCGACCGCGCCTTCACCATCCTGAAGCGCTACTCCCAAGACACCAACACCAAACTCCGCGACGTCGCCCAAGAACTGATCGACACCCGCAAACTCCCCAGCTGAAAAGTCAGCCTGATTCAGGCCGTACTTTCGAACCCCACTCGGTTGGCTCAGGGACCATCGTGAGGAGCAGTTCGCCGCCGGTGATCACCTCGTCGTGGGTGATCCAGGCACGATCGATCGGCTGATCGTTCGGTCTGCCGCTGCTCAGCCGTACCGCCTTCGATCTCGTCCTTGTCCGGGACACCGGCCCGCTCGGGCGGTGGCGGTCGGCTCGGCGCGGCCCGCTGGGAGTTCGTCATACGCAAATCATGCTGGGTCAGGCAGGTGCGTGCTCCTTGAGGATCGTCATGAAGGCGCGCATCCAGGTCGGGTGGTCGGGCCAAGCGCGGCCGGATACGACGTTGCCGTCGACGACCGCGTCGCCGTCGACCCACTCCGCTCCCCCGGCCTTGATGTCGAGCGCCAGAGCTGGGTAGGCCGAAGTCTTGCGACCGGCCAGGACGCCGGCCGCCGCAGCGACGAGCGGTCCGTGACAGAGCTGGGCCACGGGCTTCGACTCACCGTAGAAGTGCTTCACGATCCGCTGGCAGTCGGCATCGTTGCGGATGTACTCCGGCGCCCGCCCACCCGGAATCACCAGAGCCACGTAGTCCGACGGATCCACATCGGCAAACGCCACATCGGCCTGCCACGTGTGCCCAGGCTTCTCGGTATAGGTATCGAACCCGTCCACGAAGTCATGCACCACGAACTGCAACTTCTTCACTTCCGGCGCGGCCACATCGACGTCGTACCCCTCCTCCAGCAACCGCTGATAGGGGTAGAACACCTCCAGATCCTCCGCCGCGTCCCCGGTAACAATCAGCACCTTAGGCATCGCAATCCCCTTCCCAGCCTCGTAACCACCGCCAGCCTCCTCCGCGCCCCAACCCCGGGTCAAGGGTGTCCGCGGCGCCAGGCGAGGTCCACCGACTAGGACCCCTCGGGACTACGGCTAGGGAGGAATTCCGATGTGTGGGTGCACCTCAGGCGACCAGATTCGGGGGACCACAGACGAGGAGTTCCAGATGGTCACGCGCGACTCGGACCGGTCGGGTGTCGACGAGCCGCGATTCCGCGACGCGCTGCGCAGCCTGCCGCGCCGGGTGTGGATCGTCAGTCTCGGCATCCTGGTCAACCGGGTCGGCAACTTCCTGCCCGTGTTCATCGTGCTCTACCTGACCGGGCGCGGCTATTCCGCCGGTGCCGCGGGACTGGTGCTGGGCGTGTCCGGTCTGTGCAACGTGCTCGGCAACGCCATCGGTGGCTACCTCGCCGACAAGATCGGCAGGCGATGGACCATCGTGCTGTCCGCCGTACCCACCGCCGGGCTGACGGCGATCGTGCCGTTCCTCGGACCGTTCCCGATCATCGTCGCGGTGGTCGGGCTCATCGGCGTGACGTCGCAGATCTACCGACCGGCCGCGGCCGCGGTGCTGCTCGACTCCGTGGCGACCAACCAGCAACGGCTCGCAGCCTTCGCGGTGTTCCGGTTCGCGATGAACATCGGCGCTGCCCTGGGCGGCGTCATCGGCGGTGTGCTGGCCAGCACCTCCTATGTGGAGCTCTTCCTGGGTAATGCCGCCGCGTGCCTGCTGTTCGGCGTGGTCGTGGCAGTGCTGCTGCGGGATGCGCCGCAGCCGCGGTCCGACCAGCACGACGCGGACACGCCGGCGGACCAGGCGGTGGGGTACCGGCAGGCGTTCGCCGACCGCGCCCTGGTGCGATTCCTGCTGATGACCGTGGTAGGCGAGTTCGTCTACATCCAGTCCACCGTCGGCCTGCCCCTGCATGTCAGCGACGTGGGTCTGAGCGCGCGGGACTTCGGTCTCCTCATCGGGCTCAACGGTCTGGTGGTGTTGGTACTGGAGCTGCCCACGACCGGCGCGGTCTCCCGGTACCGGCCGGAGTACGTACTGGCCCTCGGCAACCTGCTCATCGGTGCCGGTCTCGCGCTGACCGGGCTTATGGACGGCATGGTCCTGCTGTCGGCGACGGTACTGATCTGGACACTCGGCGAGATGATGTCCAGCTCCGTCGCCATGGCTTACCTGGGAAGTCTGACTCCGCCTCGGATGGCCGGTCGCTACCAGGGTCTGTACGGCGCCGCGTACACAATCGGTACGGGCGCCGGCCCCCTCATCGGTGGCGCCGTCTACGCGATCGGCCCCTGGGCCTTATGGCCCCTGATCGGCGCAGCAGGCCTACTGGCCGCCCAACTCTGCCTACCGCGCCGCGCGGCGTCCACACGATCAGGGCTCAGGCACCGGTGACGTTGCCAGTTCGATCAGGCGCTCGGCGACCAGGGCACAGCGTTCTTCGGCGCGGGATCGGGCCGGGCCGGCGTACCTCAGCCGGGCCGAGGCAGTGAGCGGATCGGACCTGACCTCGATCAGGCAGCCGCCCGGACGCGGCTGGAGTCTGATCGTCAGTCTGATCCATCCACCCAGGCCGCTCCGCAGGCGGAGGACCAACTCCTGGTCCGGCCGCCAGGTCTCGACTACGGCGACCGTCAGATGGCGGTCGTAGGCGTGCCTGCCATGGGGCTCCCGGTCAGTGTCCTTTCGCACCACACTGCCGGCCTGTGGCCAGCGCGCATCGGCGCGAACGTCGGGCGGTACGGCGACCACCCAGTCCGCGATCCGCTCCGCGTCCTGGACGACCGCCATCACGGCGTCGACGCCAATCGCGCCGAACCGCCAGGCCATCACCATCCGAGCCGCGCTCCGTCCCCAGATTCAAACAGCCTGTCTATCACCTGCCCGTCGCATCCGACCGGAAGAACCGCGGCCGTCCCACCAGCTGACTCGAATGCTCAGGGATCCCGGGCTAGTGGTGAATCGGGGTGCTCAGCTGTCGCAGCGGCCGGACGATGTCGAGGCCGGCGCGTTCGGCGATGATCTCCGCGCAGATCGAGATCGCGGTCTCCTCGGGTGTGAGCGCGCCGATGTCGAGCCCGACCGGCGCGTGCAGGCGCTCGAGTGACTCCGGCGAAACCCCTTCGGCACGGAGTCGCTCCAACCGATCGCGGTGGGTGTTGCGACTCCCCATGACACCGAGGTAGCCGACCTCGGTTCCCAGCGCCGCGACGATCGCCGGTACGTCGAACTTCGCATCATGGGTGAGCACACACACGGCGTCTCGGGTGGTCAGGCTGGGTCCGATCCGGGCGAGCAACCGATGGGGCCAGTCCACGACGACCTCGTCGGCCTGCGGGAACCGCGCCCGGGTGGCGAAGATGGGCCGCGCGTCGCACACCGTCACGGAGTACTTGAGCAGTGTGGCGGCCTGGGACAGCGCGGCGGCGAAGTCGACCGCACCGAAGATGATCATCCGGCGGGGTGCCGTGAACGACTCGACGAAGACCGTCAGCTCGGTCTGCGCCGGCTCGCCGTGGCGTCCGTAGTGCCGCACTCCGGTCAGGCCCGCCGCGAGCGCTCCGAGTGCGTCCCGGCCAACCCGCTCGTCGAGCGTCTCGTCGCCGAGGCTCCCGAATCGTTCGCCCTCGGCCATGATCAGCAGCTTCGCTCCGGTCCCGGGCCCGTCGATCACGGTCACGAGGACGACGGGCCGCCGGGTGCGCAGTGCCTCGGCGAGTTCGGCGTACACGTTCCTCACCAGTCGAGCGGCTCGACGTACACGTGGATCGTGCCGCCGCAGGTGAGACCGACGGCGAACGCCTCGCTATCGGAGTAGCCGAACGTGTGGACCGAACGCTCCCCCGTCGTGAAGACCTCCTCGGCCGCGGTGACCAGAGCACCCTCGATACAGCCGCCCGAGACCGACCCGGTGACCTCCAAGCGGTCGTTGACCGCCATCGCGGCGCCGGGTCCGCGCGGACCGGAGCCTTCCAAGTCCACCACCCGGGCGAGTACGACGGCCCGGCCGTCGGCTCGCCACCGGTCGATGTCGTCGAGCAGATCGCGCATCCTGCCTCCTTCTCCGGTACGTCGAAACTAGCCCGGACGAGCGCTGCGCGAGGCCGCGAGCGATTGTCCGGAGCAAGTCCCGCCTGAGCACCTAAGCGATGTCTTAGGTGGCCGTTGACAGCGCGCTCCCGGAGCGGTGACATCGAGGTGTCAGCGTCGACGAAGGGACCCGGCATGCAGGTTCCAGCACCATTCGAGTACGAGCGCGCCACCAGTGTTGACAACGCCGTCGAGCTGCTCGACCGGCTGGGAAGCACCGCCCGGCTGGTCGCCGGCGGGCACAGCCTGCTGCCGATGATGAAGCTGCGGCTGGCCAACTTCGAGTACCTGATCGACATCAACGACCTGCACGATGAGCTCGGCAGGATCACGGTCACGCCGGACGAGGTACGGGTCGGCGCGATGACCCGGCACCGCGAACTGCTGGAGTCGGCCGAGCTCGCGGACCTGTTCCCGATCTTCGCCGACGCGGAGCGGGTGATCGCCGATCCCGTGGTCCGCAACCGCGGGACGATCGGCGGCTCGCTGTGCCAGGCTGATCCGTCCGAGGACCTATCCGCGGTGTGTACGACGCTGGACGCGAGCTGTGTGATCCGGGGACTGTCCGGCACCCGCGTGGTGACCATGGACGAGTTCTACCGCGGCCCCTACGAGACGGCGGTCGGCGACGACGAGATCCTGACCGAGGTGCGGTTCCCGATCCGGCCCGGTGGTTCCAGCGCGTACTACAAGGTCGAGCGCCGAGCCGGTGACTGGGCGGTCGTCTCCGCCGGTGCCGCGGTCTGGATCCGCGACGGCGTGATCGTCGACGCCCGGGCCGGGCTGGCCGCGGTGGGACCGAACACGACCGGTATTCCGGCGATCTCCGAGGCGTTGCGCGGCAACCCGCCCTCCGAGGAGCTGTTCCGGCAGGCCGGAGAGCTCGCCGCGGCGGCGAGCGAACCCGTCACCGACATGCGTGGAAGTGCCGAGTACAAGCGGCATCTGGCCGCGGAGCTGACCACCCGCGCGCTCCGAACAGCCGTCCAGCGGTACGCCGAACGCTCCGGGGAAGAGAGGTCCTGACCATGCAGGTGACGATGACCGTCAACGACCAAGAGGTCTCGGCCGAGATCGAGGGTCGCACTCTGCTCGTGCACTTCCTCCGGGACAACCTCGGAATGACCGGAACACACTGGGGCTGCGACACCAGCAACTGCGGGACCTGCGTGGTGTGGATGGACGGCGAACCGGTGAAGTCCTGCACTGTGCTCGCCGCGATGGCCGGCGGACACGAGGTGCGGACCGTCGAGGGACTGGAGACCGAGGACGGGCTGGATCCGGTCCAGCAGGGCTTCATGCAGTGCCACGGCCTGCAGTGTGGCTTCTGCACACCGGGAATGATGATGACCGCTCGGGCACTGCTCGACCGTACGCCGGACCCGTCCGAGCAGGAGATCCGCGAGGCGATCTCGGGCCAGATCTGCCGCTGCACCGGCTACTCGACGATCGTCCGGTCGATCCGCTGGGCCGCCACCCATCCCGACGGTGTGCAACCAGAAGCCGTCGGCGCCACCGAGCCCGCCGGGAGCTCAGCATGACCACGACACCGACCCGTCCCACCGAGAGATTCGACAACAACGACCAGAAGCCGCTCGGGCACGGCCGGATGCTGCGCAAGGAGGATCCGCGGTTCATCCGCGGCCTCGGCCGGTACGTCGACGACATCCAGCTACCGGGGATGCTGCACCTCGCGGTCCTGCGCTCGCCGCTGGCCCACGCACGCATCCTCAGCATCGACGTCTCCGCGGCGCAGGCGCATCCCAAGGTGAAGGCGGTCATCACCGGTGCCGACCTCGCCGAGAAGGGCCTGGCCTGGATGCCGACCCTGTCCAACGACGTCCAGGCGGTGCTGGCCACCGACAAGGTCCGGTTCCAGGGCCAGGAGGTCGCCTTCGTCGTCGCCGAGGACCGGTACGCCGCCCGTGACGCACTCGAACTGATCGACGTCGACTATGACCCGCTGCCGCCCGTCATTGACGCCCGTACGGCGCTGGCCGCGGACGCGCCGGTGATCCGCGACGATCTGGACGGCAAGACCGACAACCACTGCTTCGACTGGGAGACAGGGGACGCGGCCGCGACCGAGGAGGTGATGTCCCGGGCGGATGTCGTCGTGAAGCAGGACATCGTCTATCCGCGGGTCCATCCGGCCCCGATGGAGACCTGCGGGTGTGTCGCGGACTTCGACCGTGTCGACGGCAAGCTGACGCTCTGGACCACGAGTCAGGCTCCGCACGCCCATCGCACCGTCTACGCACTCGTGTCGGGCTTGCCGGAACACAAGATCCGGGTGATCGCTCCCGACCTCGGCGGCGGTTTCGGCAACAAGGTCCCGATCTATCCCGGGTACGTCTGCGCGATCGTCGCGTCACTCGTGCTCGGCAAGCCGGTCAAGTGGATGGAGGACCGGTCGGAGAACCTGACCAGCACCGGCTTCGCCCGCGACTACATCATGCGCGGTGAGATCGCGGCGACCCGGGACGGCAAGATCCTCGCGATCCGGACCAACGTGCTCGCCGATCACGGCGCGTTCAACGGCACGGCGGCTCCGGTGAAGTACCCGGCCGGCTTCTTCGGTGTGTTCACCGGCAGCTACGACCTCGAGGCGGCGTACTGCAAGATGACCGCCGTCTACACCAACAAGGCACCGGGCGGTGTCGCGTACGCCTGCTCGTTCCGGATCACCGAGGCGGTGTACCTGGTCGAGCGGCTGGTCGACTGTCTCGCGTACGAACTGCAGATGGACCCGGTCGAGCTGCGGCTGCGGAACTTCATCCGCCCCGAACAGTTCCCGTACCAGAGCAAGACCGGCTGGGTGTACGACTCCGGCGACTACGAGAAGACGATGCGGCTGTCGATGGAGCTCGCCGGGTACGACGAGCTGCGCCGCGAGCAGGCCGAACGTCGGGCGCGAGGCGAGCTGATGGGGATCGGCGTCTCGTTCTTCACCGAGGCGGTCGGCGCCGGGCCGCGCAAGGACATGGACATCCTCGGCCTCGGGATGGCCGACGGCTGCGAACTGCGGGTCCACCCGACCGGGAAGGCCGTGGTCCGGTTGTCCGTGAAGACCCAGGGCCAGGGGCACGAGACGACGTTCGCGCAGATCGTCGCCGAGGAGATCGGTATCCCACCCGATGACATCGAGGTGGTGCAAGGCGACACGGACAACACGCCGTTCGGCCTGGGCACGTACGGCAGCCGCTCCACCCCCGTCTCCGGTGCGGCAGCTGCCCTGGTCGCCCGCAAGGTGCGGGACAAGGCCAGGATCATCGCCTCCGGGATGCTCGAGGTCTCGGCCGCGGACCTGGAGTGGACCAAGGGTTCGTTCCATGTGAAGGGCGACCCGGGGACTGCCGTCACCATCCAGGACATCGCCATGCGGGCGCATGGAGCGGGCGATCTGCCCGAGGGCATCGAGGGCGGCCTGGAAGCCCAGATCTGCTACAACCCGGAGAACCTCACCTATCCGTACGGCGCCTACATCTGCGTCGTCGACATCGATCCGGGCACGGCCGTGGTCAAGGTACGGCGCTTTGTCGCGGTGGACGACTGCGGGACGCGGATCAACCCGATGATCATCGAGGGCCAGGTGCACGGCGGCCTCACCGACGGGGTCGGGATGGCGCTGATGGAGATGATCGCCTTCGACGAGGACGGCAACTGCCTCGGCGGATCGCTGATGGACTACCTGATTCCGACCGCGCTGGAGGTCCCTGACTGGGAGACCGGCTACACCGTGACCCCGTCGCCGCACCACCCGATCGGCGCCAAGGGCATCGGTGAGTCCGCCACCGTCGGGTCGCCGGCGGCGGTCGTCAACGCCGTGGTGGACGCGCTCAAGCCGTTCGAGGTCCGGCACGCCGACATGCCACTGACGCCGTCGC
>NZ_JBEZYF010000060.1:0-56472 GCF_040638415.1 Kribbella sp. NPDC026596
CTTGGGGATCAGCATCGACACGGGCTGGCCGAGCATGGCCGCCTCGGCCTCGATGCCGCCGACGCCCCAGCCGAGCACGCCGAGGCCGTTCACCATCGTGGTGTGGCTGTCGGTGCCGACGCAGGTGTCGGGGTAGGCCACGCCGTCGCGAACCATGACCGTGCGCGCGAGATGCTCGATGTTCACCTGGTGCACGATGCCGGTGCCGGGTGGGACGACCTTGAAGTCGTCGAACGCGGTCTGGCCCCAGCGGAGGAACTGGTACCGCTCGCCGTTGCGCTGGTACTCGAACTCGACGTTGCGCTCGAACGCGTCCGGCCGGCCGAAGACGTCGGTGATGACGGAGTGGTCGATGACCAGTTCGGCCGGGGCCAGCGGGTTGATCTTGGTCGGGTCGCCGCCGAGCTCCGCGACCGCCTCGCGCATCGTGGCCAGGTCGACGACACACGGCACACCGGTGAAGTCCTGCATGATCACCCGGGCCGGGGTGAACTGGATCTCCGTGTCGGGCGCCGCGTTGGCGTCCCAGTTGCCGAGCTTGGTGATGTGCTCGGCGGTGATGTTCGCGCCGTCCTCGGTGCGCAGCAGGTTCTCCAGCAGGATCTTCAGCGAGTACGGCAGCGTGTCCGCACCCTCGATGCCCGCCAACCTGAAGATCTCGTACGACTGCCCGTTGACCTCGAGTGCCCCTTTGGCACCGAAGCTGTCGACGCTCGCCATCAACCTGCTCCTCTGTCCAGTCCTGTTCGCTGAGGCCCATCCTGCCGAGTAACCCACCCGGCCGCGAGATCAGGCTCCCCTAACCTCACATCAAACTCTCTCGACATCAAGATACACGACATCGAGCCACTCCATCCAACAGTCGAGAACCTGTGGACGAACACCAGGCGATCAGCGCGCCGCGGCCGCGATCCTGACCGCGAGATCGTCCAGTTCGTCCAGGAGCTCCGCCGCACCCCAGACCTGGTTTCTCGTTCGCGATGTCAGTGGGCGGATCACTCCGACCGCGTGCAAGCGTTCGATACCGGCGTACACACTGCTCGACGCGCCTCCGATTGCCTCCTCCGCGTCGCTCGCCGAGAAGATCGGTGCCGCGATCAGCCGGTCCAGCAAGCGAGCTGTCGCGCTGCCTCCGCGCGCACCGACCTCGCGCTGCCACCGGGGCGGCAACTCCGCGATCTTGGCCGCGGTCACCCGGGCCTCGCGCGCCGCGATGATCGAAGCCTCGGTGAACGACTGGATGATCGGCTCGATGCTGCCCTCGCGGTACTTCCCCAGTACGTCGAAGTAGTCGTCGCGACGCGCTACCAACGCCGAGGCCAACGGGACCACCACCCGGCGAGTCGCTCCCCGTCGACGCAGGATGGTGTTGATCAGCGCGCGGCCGATCCGGCCGTTTCCGTCGGTGAACGGATGGACGGACTCGAACTGGGCATGGACGACCGCCGCCTGGACCAGCACTGGCAGATCGGTGCGGTTCGCAAACGCGACGAGATCAGCCATGTACTCCGGAACCGTCTCAGGAGGCGGCGGGACATACACGGCGTTCCGTGGGGAGTAGTCGCTGCCGCCGATCCAGTTCTGCAGGTCGCGGAAGCGGCCCGCGTACGCGCTCTCCTGCGGATCATCGAGCATCAGCGCCAGGTGGGCCATCAAGATCATCTGGACCTCGATATCCGCACCGGTGCCGACAGAGCCGATCAACGCTGCCAGCGCAGCGGTCGACGCCGCCATCGATGTCGCCGACGGATTCGACTTGATGCCGTGGAGTGCCCGGGCATAGTCATCTACCGACGCATCGATGTGCTCGATCTTCGACGAAGCGACCGACTCGGTCCGCAGGAGCAACGTCTCGAGGGCTCCGAGCTCGGCGCCGTGGGAGTGATCGAGCGCCACAATCTCCATGACGCACGCCTCCATCGCCACCTGGAGTTCAGGTCCTAGCCGCGCCTGGCGGTCCGCGATCAACGGCGGTCGCATCGTGATCACGTCGCTGAGCATGCGATCCGCGGCCGCCCCTCCCCGACTGCGCTGCCGCCACGGCCGCCGTTCCGGCACGTGGGCAGGCCACGCCGGCTCAGCGCCATCTGCGTTCTCGAAGGCCAACGTCGTTCCCCAAGTCGGAACAAGGTCGGAGATATTCCGACTTATGCAGTCTAACTCAGACTACCGGTGACCTTGTTCCGACTTAGGTGCCGCGGTTCAGGAGACCTGTGGGAGGACCTCGGACGCGATGAGGTCGAGGTGGGTGAGGTCTTGGAGGTCCATGATTTGGACGTACTGGCGTTGGGAGCCGACGGCGGCGAACTTGCCCAGGCGGTCGACGACCTCGGCGGGGGTGCCGGCGATCGCGTTGGCCTTGAGGTCTCCGACGTCGCGGCCGATCGCCTCGGCGCGTTGCTTGACCTCGGCGTCGTCCTTGCCGACGACGACCGTGTGCGCGGTGGACAGGGCGAGCGTCTTCGGGTCGCGGCCGATCTCGTCGCACGCGGCCTGGACGCGCTTGAAGAGCGTCTCGGTCAGCTCGACCGAGCGGAAGCCGGCGTTGAACTCACTCGCGTGCTTCGCGGCGAGCGACGGCGTCCGCTTCTTGCCCGCGCCGCCCACGATAACCGGCGGGTGCGGCTGCTGGACCGGCTTCGGCAGCGCCGGCGAGTCGGTCAGCTGGTAGTGCTTGCCCTGGAAGTTGTACTTCTCCCCCAGCGGCGTGTCCCACAGGCCGGTGATCAGCTCGAGCTGCTCGGTCAGCAGGTCGAACCGGCCGGGCGTGTCCGGGAAGTCCAGGCCGTACGCCTGGTGCTCCGCCTCGAACCAGCCGGCGCCGAGCCCGAGCTCCGCCCGGCCCCCGCTCATCTGGTCGACCTGGGCGACCGAGATCGCCAGTACGCCGGGGTTGCGGAAGGTGGCCGAGCTGACCAGCGTTCCGAGCTTGATCCGGCTGGTCTCGCGCGCGAGTCCGGCCAGCGTGATCCAGGCGTCGGTCGGCCCGGGGAGGCCGTCGTCGTCGCCCATCACCATGTAGTGGTCGGACCGGAAGAACGCGTCGAAGCCGTTCTCCTCGGTCTTGCGTGCCACCGCGAGCAGATCGTCGTACGAGGCACCTTGCTGAGGTTCGGTGAAGATCCTGAGAAGCATGGCGCCAACGCTATCCCGCGCTGATGTACAACTTCTCCAGGTACGTCGGTTGCCATTCGGGACCACGCCCGTACAGACGGCGTACGAGACCGTGTACGTCGAGGCGCGGCTCGATCGGGTTGTCCCACCAGTCGGGCACCCGGTCGTACCAGCGGTCGATGCGCAGGGTTCGGCCGGCGGCGTCGATCCGCGCGAACAGCCAGCCGCCCTGCTCGGTCTGCGCCTCGGTCAGCCACAGATCGCCGAGCAGTCCGCTCAGCTTGTCGGCGGCGTACTCCGGGTCGTCTACCTCCGGCGGCTCGAGATCGAACCGGTACGACGGGGCGCTCGGGTCCAGCACCTGGACCTGAATGGTGAACCCCGACGGCACGACCGCGGTCCGGGCCCGGCACCAGGCGTGGAGCGCCGTCATCGCCTCCGAATCGGTCGGCCGCGGCCGCGGACGCTCGACCTCGGCCCGCATAGCCTCCTCGATCGACCCCGGTGCCGGGTGAATCCGAGGCCCATCAGCCCCCACCAGCCCCAAGCCCGGAATAGACATCCGAGCCACCACCGCCGCCGCCCGCTCCACCGCGAGCGCGTCAGGCCCACCACCCACCTCGGCGGCGGCATGATCGTGCCGGTCGCCATCCTCAGTCGCCCCGCGCCCATTCGCCGCGTAGTCGTGCCCGTTCGCCGCCTCGGCTGCGGCGTAGTCGTGCCCGTTGGCGCCATCCGCAGGTCGCCCGGCGTTCAGCCAACCTTCCTCCGGTGCGCCCTGCCCGGTCCCCGCGACGGACGCGACCTCCGCATCCTCGTCGATGTCGACGATCGGCACGAAGCCCGTCGGCTCGTCATCCTCGTCCACAAACTCCGCGTGCCCGTTCGCCTCCGGCACGGGCATGAACTCCGCGTACTCAGCAATGACCGGCACGAAGCCGGTCGGCTCGTCGTCCTCGGCGTCGTACCCCGCACGCTCGTCGGCATCTGTTGCCGTCACGAACCTCGTGTGCGCATCCGCCTCCGGGGCGGACGGGAAGGCGGCGTACTCGGCGGCGTCATCCGGTGCGGGCTTGGGGTCCGGGTACTCGGCGGCCGGCACGCGGCTCCGGTCGTCCTCGCCTGTCACCGGCGTACGGCTCGGCTCGGCTACCGCCGGCAGGTGGGTTGGCTCGGTCTCGTCTACCACCGGGACGAAGCCGGTTGGCTCTTCGTCCTCGGGCGTGGGCGTGAACGGGGACGACAGCTCGGCGGCGGCAGACTCGATTTCGTCCATCTCGCCGAGCCACGCGGGGTGCTCGGCGTGGGCGGGTTCGGAGTGCTCGGCGTAGGCGGGCTCGACGTGAGTGCGTTCGGGATGGGCGAGCTCGGAGTGCTCGGCGTAGGCGGGCTCGACGTGAGTGCGTTCGGGATGGGCGAGCTCGGAATGCTTGGCGTAGGCGGGCTCGGCGTGAGTGGGTTCAGGGTGGGGTTGCGGGTCTTGCTCGGTGGGGGGCTCTGGTTCGGGGTCCGGCCAGGGGGCCGGGTCCGGCTCGGGCTGCGGGCCGGGCTCCGGTTGGGGAGCCGGCTCTGGGTCGGGCCAGGGCTGGGGAGTTGGTTCGGGGTCCGGCCACGGTTGCGGCTCGGGGTCTGGCGTCGGCTCGGGTTCTGGCTGCGGGTCAGGACCTGGGATTGGCTCAGGGGTGGGGGCTGGGCGTGGGCCTGGGCCTGGCGTCGGCTCGGGGCGTGGGCCGGGCTGTGGGCCTGGTACGGGGGTTGGGTACGGGTCGGGGGTTGGGGTCGGCCCGGGGGTGGGTGGAGTGGGCTCTGGGCTGGGTGGGGTGGGCTGCGGCCAGGGGGCCGGGTGGGGGTCGGGCTGAGGCCATGGCTCGGGGTGTGGGTCGGGACGCGGCCATGGTTGTGGTTGAGGGTGAACCTGAGCTTTAGCCTCCGGAGCACGCGCGCCGAAGACCTCGTTCTCGTCCTCCGCATCCGCGCCGTTGAACCGAAGCACCGGCCCCGCCGACCCCTCTGAAGCCGCCGCGAACGGCCCATCTGCAGCTGCTGCGAACGGTTCCTGAGCTTCAGATGCCGCGAATGGCTCCCGGGGTGCAGCCGGTGCGAACGGTTCCGTGGCAGCTGGTGCGAACGGGTCCTGCGCAGTTGGTGCGAACGGTTCGTGGGCAGCTGGTGGGAACGGCTCCTCTGCCGCCGCGAACTGCTGCACTGCAGGTGCCGCGAGCGGCTCGTCTGCGGCTGGCGTGAGGGGGTTCGCAGGTGGTGCGGGGGCTTCCTCGGCGCTCGCCTCGGTGGGCTGGGGCGTGGTGGGGTCAGCTGTTACCGCGGGGATCTCGGCCGTCTGGTCCTCGGCGTCATCCGTGGCGGGTGCGGCGGGTTCCGGCTGCTGGACCGGGGCGAACGGGGATGGGCCGGTGAAGGAGGACGGCTCTTCTTCCGCTGGGTCCGCGTCGAGGACGGCGGCGATCTCGGCGGTGGGGGCCTCGTCGTCCTCTGCATCCTCGGCGCCCGGTGAAGCGGCGAAAGGCGGGGCGCTCGGCTGAGAGTCGGCTGACGGCGCGAAAGGAGAGTCGGTCGACTGGGCAGCATCTGGGGAGACGAAAGGCGCCGCCGGGTGCGGGTCAGCCGGTGGAGCGAAGGGTAAGTCGGTTGCGTTTGCGTCCGCCGACGGGGTGAACGGGGATCCGGTCGGCTGCGAGTCGGCGGGGCGCGTGAAGGGGGACTCGGCGGACTGGGAGTCGGCCGGGTGCGCGACGCGCGGCTCGGTAGGCCGGGAGTCGGCTGGGTGCGCGACGCGCGGCTCGGTAGGCCGGGAGTCGGCCGGGTGCGCGAGGGGCGGCTCGGTAGGCCGGGAGTCGTTCGGGTGCGCGAAGGGCGACTCGTTGGGCTGGGTGTTGGCTGTGGGGTCTTCTACCCATTCGCCGTTGATCCAGGCCCCGCCTACCCATTCGCGGTCCGGGGCGCGCGGCGGGGTCGTCGGGCGGGATGGGGTGGGGTCGTCGGCGAAGGGGTTGTATTCGCTGGTGGCGTCCTGGTCGGACCAGGAGGGTTGTTCGGCGGTTTCCCAGTCTTGTGCGTCGGGGGCGGGGGGTTCTGGCTGGTAGGCCGCTGCGGGGGCGTCCGCGAAGAGGCTGGCGTAGAAGTCGTCGCCCTCGTGCACACCACCGCCTACGCGTGGCGGCTCGGCGGACGGGAGGGTGGGGTCGTACCCCGAGCGGCTGGGCAGCCCGGTGCCTGTCATGCCGTTGGGCACATAGGTTCCTGGAGCTGGGCCACCCTGGGGGTAGCCGCCCGATGGGTGGGTGCCGGGGTGGCCTGACGGGTCGGCGCCGGGACCGCGCGATTGGTGGGGTGTGGGCGCGTCCGGAGAGTCGGATTCCGGGGTGTCGTCGTGTTTGCGGCGGCGGAGCCAGCCTTGTTTCTTGGCGGTGACGCCGTAGTCCTCGTCGCGGGTGGAGCGGTACGGGACCTGTTCGTTCGGCGTTGCCGCCGGGGTCTCGTCGCGGGTGGAGCGGTACGGGACCTGCTCGTACGGCGCAACCGGCGGCGCCTCGTCGATCGGCTGGCCGGTGAACGGGCTGATGCCGGGTGGGACGACGAAGGATTCCTCCTCGTCATCGACCGGCGGGCCGTCGGATGTTCCAATCACGACATCCTCAACGACCGAGACCTCGGCTGTGTCAGGTTCGTCGGCGAAATTTTCCGTGACCGCAAAGTTCCGGGTGAAGTCCGCTCCCGCGGCCACACCGGCCCGCACGTCCGGCTGCACCGGCGAACGCGGGTCGATCTCGAAGCGGTCGAAGAAGGCACCCAGCGCCTCGGCGGTGATCCCGGAAGCCGAAATGCTCCGGATCAGCTCGACCCCGGACGGCCGGAGCTCGTCCAGACCGCCGAGATAGTCGGCCCACTCCGCGACCCACTCGATCATCTCGTCGGCGGCGGCCTCGTCGGCGGTGATCCACTGCGCGATCGGCGCGAAACCGTCCTCCACCGGCTGCCACGGATCTCCCGGGTACGACGCCCGCGCCCAGGTCCCGTTGAACGCGCCGTACACGAACCCGAGCTCACCCGCCGACTGTCGCCGCCGCACCTCGGGCTGGCCGATCCAGTCCGGCGACCCCGCGAGCAGGTCGGCGCCGGTGGTCTGGCTGTGCTGGGTGTGGAACCCGAACAGCACCGTCCGCCCGTCGCCCAGCCGCACCATCCGCAGCACGGACGCCGTCTCGTCCTGATGGTGGTACCCGGCGGCGTCGGCGTACCACCGCCGGTCGAAGCCCGTGGCATGGGCGACCGCGGCGAGTGCGGTCCAGCGGGCGCGCAACTCCTCCGGGTCATCCAGGTCAACGAGCGGCATCAGGTCT
The DNA here is from genome assembly GCF_040638415.1 of Kribbella sp. NPDC026596. Taxonomy (NCBI): domain Bacteria; kingdom Bacillati; phylum Actinomycetota; class Actinomycetes; order Propionibacteriales; family Kribbellaceae; genus Kribbella; species Kribbella sp. NPDC026596. The sequence continues at coordinate 7,473 of NZ_JBEZYF010000060.1, forward strand.
CCAGCGCATTGGAATCCAGGCCAGAACGCTACCCGAGGGCTCCCCCACTCACCACTTCACGGTCATGGGGCCTCCCGGCCTGGACTGAGGAGTGGGGGGAGCGAAGCGACTGGAGCGACGAGGGAAGGCCGGGAGTCAGAGCCCCATGACCCGCCGCGCCGGCGGCGCGGCATCAGTACTGTCCACAGGTTCGAGGATGGCTACGCATTCGATGTGGTGTGTCATGCCGAAGAGGTCGAAAGCTCGCAGCGAGGCGATCCCGTAGCCGAGTCGCCCGAACGTCTTCAGGTCCCGCGCCAGCGCTGCCGGATCACACGCCACATACGCCACTCGCCGCGGTCCCAGTGCGGCGATCCGTCGTACGACGTCCTTCCCGGCGCCCGTCCGCGGTGGGTCCAGGACGACCAGATCGACGCGCTCCAGCCCCTGCCCGGCCGCCATATTGAGCACCCGGTCGACGTCACCGTTCTCCAAAGTCACGTCCGGCAGGTCATGCAGGTTCCGCCGCGCGTTGCGTACCGCGTCCTTGTCACCCTCGATCGCCAGCACCGCGCACCCCGCCTCGGCCAGGAACGCCGCGAACAGCCCGACCCCCGAGTACAGATCCAGCCCGGTCTCCCCCGCCGCCGGCTCCAGCCCACTCAGTACGGCGTCCACCAGCGTCTCCGGAGCCGCGGGATGCACCTGCCAGAACCCACCGGCCTCCACCCGGAACCGCCGGTTGCGCACGACCTCCACGACTCGCCCACCGGGATCTGCATCGGTCTGTACGGCGGTCTTGCCCTCGGAGGACACCACGGCCTGTACGGATGACACGCCCGGCCACCGCTCACTCAGTACGTCGGGAGTGTCCTGGTGAGCGATCAGACACCGGTCGATCGGGATCAGGTCGTGCGAGCGGTGCGCGTACATCCCCGGCCGCCCGTCCACCACGGCGTACCGCATCCGGGTCCGCCAGCCGAGGCCGTCGTCGCCTGGGGACTCCATCACGATCGTGCGCTCGATCCCGCCGATGCGCCGGAGCGTGTCCGACACGACGGTCGCCTTCAGCCGCCGCTGCTCCACGATGTTGGCATGCTGGAAGTCACAGCCGCCGCACAGGCCGGGACCGGCGTACGGGCAGGGCGGTTCGATCCGTTGTGGAGATGGTGTGAGCACCTGGACGGCGTCCGCCCGCAGGTACTTGGCGTTCTGCTCGGTGATGCGAGCGTGCACCAGCTCGCCCGGCAGCGCGTGCCGGACGAAGACAACCTGTCCCTCGTACCGGGCTACACAGTGCCCTCCGTGCGCGACTGGCCCGACGTCCAGCTCGACTACTGTCCCGACGATGGTCTCGTCTGTCACCGATCTCCTGACGGTTTACGGGCTCCACGCCGTACCTGGCCTGCGACCCGTTCCACCCGATCCTGCCGCTCCTCCGCGTCACTCGCCGAGATCAGCTGATAAGGAACGGACGTAACCATCACACCAGGTGTGAACAAGAGCCGCCCCTTGAGCCGCAGGGCGCTCTGGTTGTGCAGGAAGTGCTCCCACCAGTGGCCGACGACGTACTCCGGGATATAGACCATCACCACGTCCCGAGGAGACTGCCGCCGGATGTCCCGGACGTACTGCAGGATCGGCCGGGTGATCTCCCGGTACGGCGAGGCCAGCCGCTTCAGCGGGATCGGGATCCCCTTGTTGTCCCACTCGGTCTGCAGCGCCTCCGACTCGTCCCGGTCGACGTCGACCGTGACCGCCTCGAGCTGGTACGGCCGGGCCGCCTTGGCGAAGGCCAGCGCCCGCAGCGTCGGCTTGTGCAGCTTGGAGACCAGCACGATCGCGTGCACCCGGGACGGCAGCATCAGCGGCTCGTCGCCCTCGGCCGCCATCTGCCGAGCGACCGTGTCGTAGTGCCGGCGGATCCCCTTCATCAGCATGAACAGCACCGCCATCGCGATGATCGCGATGTACGCCCCGAGCAGGAACTTGGTGATCAGCACGATGATCAGCACGATGCCGGTCAGCGTCAGGCCGATGGTGTTGATCACCCGGGACCGCTTCATCCGGGCGCGCTCGCCGGGGTTCTGCTCGTCGCGCAGCAGCCGGGTCCAGTGCCGGACCATGCCGGTCTGGCTGATCGTGAAGGACACGAACACACCGACGATGTAGAGCTGGATCAGCCGGGTCACCTCGGCGTTGAACGCGACGATCAGGACGATCGCGAAGCCGGCCAGGATGACGATGCCGTTGCTGAACGCGAGCCGGTCGCCACGGGTGTGCAGCTGACGCGGCAGGTAGCCGTCCCGGGCCAGGATCGAGCCGAGCACCGGGAACCCGTTGAACGCGGTGTTCGCGGCCAGCACCAGGATCACGCCGGTGGCCGCCGCGACCAGGTAGAAGCCGGGCGAGAAGTGGTCGAAGATACCCTTGGCCAACTGCCCGATCACCGGGTCCTGGTGGTATTCCTCCCCGACCGGCACCCCGTCCAGGGTCAGCTGGGTGGCCGGGTTCTCGGCGAAGCGCACCTTCATCACGTTGGCCAGCGCGACCACACTGACCACCATGGCGATCGAGATGGAGCCGAGCAGGGCCAGCGTGGTCGCCGCGTTCTTGCTCTTCGGCTTCTTGAAGGCGGGCACGCCGTTGCTGATCGCCTCGACACCCGTCAGCGCAGCACAGCCGGACGAGAACGCCCGCAGGACCAGGAACGCCATCGCCAGCCCGCTCGCCCCGTGCGCGAACTGACCCTCGGCGGCGAGACCCAGGTTCGAACTGCTCGCGTCCGGCAGAGTCCCGAACAGCAGCCGGCCGAAGCCCCACGCGGCCATCCCCAGGATGGTGAACATGAAGATGTACGTCGGGATCGCGAACGCGGCGCCCGATTCGCGCACGCCCCGCAGGTTCATCGTGGTCAGGAAGAGCACCGCGATCACGGCCGCCGTGGCCTGGTGTCCTTCCAGCGCCGGTATCGCCGACGCGGCGTACTGCGCGGCCGACGAGATCGACACGGCGACGGTGAGCACGTAGTCGACCATCAGCGCGCTGGCCACGGTGAGTCCGGCGGTCGGACCCAGGTTCTCGTTGGCGACCTCGTAGTCGCCGCCGCCGGAAGGGTAGGCGTGGACGTTCTGCCGGTAGGACAGCACCACCACGACCAGGACCACCGCGACGGCCAGTGAGATCTTCCACGAGATCGTCAGCGCGGCCAGGCCGGCGATCGACAGCGTCAGGAAGATCTCGTCCGGGGCGTAGGCCACCGACGACAGGGCGTCGCTGGCGAACACCGGGAGGGCTATGCGCTTCGGCAGCAGGGTCTCACCCAGCTGGGTGCTGCGCAGTTTGCGCCCGAGCAGCAGCCGTTTACCGATATCGCCTAGAGCGGGAGTCACACCGGTGATGTTAGAGGGAGGAGCGGTGCGTGACGTCAGAGGGAGTCAGAGGGTGGCCGGTCTGTGATGTCAGCCGAAGCCCCGGTCCGGTGTAGCGTCTATCCCTGCCGAACCCGAGCCAGCGGCCCCAGACGGGGCAAGGAGTGATCACCGAGTGCACGTCGTCATCATGGGCTGCGGCCGCGTCGGGTCGACGCTGGCGCGGGGCTTGGAGAAGCGTGGCCACACGGTCGCCATCATCGACCAGTCGGCCGATGCCTTCCGTCGGCTCAGCCCGAATTACACCGGCCGGACGATCGTCGGGATGGGTTTCGACCGCGAGGTCCTGATCGAGGCCGGGATCGAGGACGCCGAGGCGTTCGCCGCGGTCTCGAACGGCGACAACTCCAACATCCTGGCCGCCCGGGTGGCCCGGGAGACGTTCGGCATCAGCAACGTGGTGGCCCGGATTTACGACCCGGGCCGCGCCGAGGTGTACCAGCGGCTCGGTATCCCGACCGTCGGCACCGTCCGCTGGACCGTCGACCAGATGATGCGCCGGCTGCTGCCGGAGGGGTCCGAGCCGGAGTGGCGCGATCCGTCCGGGACGGTCCGGCTGGCCGAGGTGCATGTGCACTCCGACTGGGTCGGCCGGCTCGTGCTCGACATCGAGAAGGCCGCCGGCGTCCGGGTCGCGTTCCTGACCCGGCTCGGCGAGGGTCTGCTGCCCCGGGCCGACACGGTCATCCAGGAGGGTGACCTGGTGCACGTGGTGATGCTGGAACGCGACGCCGCCGCGGTCGAGGCCCAACTCGGCACCAAGCCTGAGGAGCTGTGATGCGGGTAGCCATCGCCGGAGCCGGCAACGTCGGTCGTTCGATCGCCGGCGAGCTGCTGGAGAACGGTCACGAAGTGCTGCTGATCGACAAGGACCCGCGGGCGATCAAGGCCGAGTCGGTGCCGCGGGCCGAGTGGCTGCTGGCCGACGCGTGCGAGCTGTCCTCGCTAGAGGAAGCCGCGCTGCAGCGCTGCCAGGTGGCGATCGCGAGCACCGGCGACGACAAGGTCAACCTGGTTGTCTCACTGCTCGCCAAGACCGAGTTCGGTGTCCCCCGGACCGTTGCACGCGTCAACCATCCGCGGAACGAGTGGATGTTCAACGAGGCCTGGGGCGTGGACGTCGCGGTCTCGACCCCGCGGATCATGTCCGCCCTGGTCGAGGAGGCCGTCTCGGTCGGCGACCTGGTCCGGCTGTTCACCTTCCGCCAGGGCGACGCGAACCTGGTCGAGCTGACCCTGCCCGAGGACTCCCCGATGATCGGTCAGCGGGTCGGCGACATCGACTGGCCGCTGGACACCGCGCTGGTGGTCATCCTGCGCGAGGGCCGGGTCCTGCGCCCGGACCCGGAAGGCACCCTCGAGCTGAACGACGAACTGCTGTTCGTAGCCGCGGACGAGACCGAGGAACAGCTCGAGGACATGCTCTCCCCCCACCACCGCAAGGCCGAGCAGTAGAAATCCCCCGCGTGCTAGGCAGGCGCTACCTCGTAGCGCCTGCGTAGCGTGCGTGGGCTGGCTGTCTACTTCTTGTTGCCCCGGAGCAGGTGGGTCACGTGGTCACGTGTCTCGGCCCACTTCTCCGGCGGCAGCGATCCGCGCAGTACGGCGTACGCGAGCCAGAGCGCGAGCGCGTAGAACGGCAGGCCCAGGCCGATCTTCGCGATGCCGAGCGCGTTCAGGCTGCCGGTGAAGTACAGCGGCACCTGGACGATCAGGCGGATCGCGAACAGGCCGACGAACACCAGAGTGGCCCGCGAGAACCCCTTCAGCATCGCCGGGTCCTTGCGCCACGCCGTGCCGGTCTGCGTGATCAGGCCGTACAGCACGCCGAACAGCGGCCAGCGGATCAGCACGGTGATCAGGTAGAGAGCGCCGTACCCGAGGTTCGTGAGCAGGCCCGGGACGTAGACGTCCTTGGCGTTGCCGGTGCGGTTCGCGACCCAGGCGGAGATCAGGACGCCGACGAAACCGCCGAAGACGTTGCGGAGCGCCTGCTTGCGGACCAGCCGCAGCACGGCGACCGCGGCACCGCAGCCGACCGCGACGATCAGCGCGATCCGCAGGTTGTGGTCGGTGGCCGCATAGACGATCAGGAACGCGATCCAGGGCAGGCCGATGTCGAGCAGCGCGCCCCAGCCACCCAGTGCGTGGAAGAAGTCCTTGTCGGTGGTCTGCGCGGGCTTCTCGGTCTCCTCGGCCGGCGGGGTGGTCGCGGCAGCTTCCACCTCGGGCTGAAGGATGTCGACCAGCTTCTCTTCCAGGTTCTCTTCGACCTGGTCGCGGCGCGACGTCGGCTCAGCCATGGGCGGCCGTCGGACGGAGCTCGTACCGCGGGTTGAACATCACGCGGTCACCGTCGACGACGCCGATCCGCCCGGAGGCGATCAGTTCCGAGCCGGGGTGGATCCCGGCGATCTTGCGCCGGCCGAGCCAGATCAGCTTGACCGTGCCGGTGCCGTCGTACAACTCGCCCTCCAAGGCCGGTACGCCGCCGCGCGGGCTGAACGTGATCGTGCGCAGCGTGCCGAACAGCGTGACCATCTCCCGGTCGTGGCAGCCGGTGATCGACCGCGCACCACAGTCCTGCGCGAAGTCCTGGAGAACCTCGGCGTCCTGTTGGTCACGGTCTCCGGCCAGTCCCCGGAACGCGCGCTTCCACAGCCCCGCGGGTTTGTCGCTACCCATGATTCGAGTGTAGTCCCGTCACGCTTGTTCCTCGTCCGCCGGCTGAGCGCCCGGCGGGAGCCGCAACGGCAGCGACTCGCGGACGGCCATCGGCTCGGGGCCGCGGACCACGACGACGCTGCGCAGTGTCTCCTCCATCGGCGGCGCGGAGTCCGGCTCGACCGCGGCCCGGCCGAGCACGGTGGCCCGGAGCAGCCAGCGCGGGCCGTCCACCCCGATCACCCGGGAGGTCTGGCTGAAGATCTGTCCTTCGGGGTCCTCGACCGGCACGACCAGCACGAGCTCGGTGCCGAACGGCCCCTCGGTCTCGGTCGCCGTACCGCCCATCCGGGTGGCCTCGGCGGCGATCTCACGCCGCACCTCGCCCCAGATGCCGCTCTTCTTCGGTGCCGCGAACGCCCGCAGTTCGAGCGCGGAGTCCTCCAGCACCAGCAGGATCGCCTGCACCTGGCCGGTCTGCTCGTCGACCTGCAGCCGCAGCTCCATCCCGGGCATACCGGTGATCACCAGCGCGCCCAGGTCGATCCGGTCCTCCGCCTCCAGTACCTCGGCATCGACCTCGCTGGAGTCGAACGGCCCCTCGGCACGGGGTTCCGCCGTACCGGTCTCCTCGACGGCCGCTTCCGTCTCGGTCGTCTCGGGGTCTTCGTTCTTTGCCTTGCGGCGGAAAATCATTCTGTTTCCTTATGGTGTCAGTACAGGCCCGCCGTAGTTTCGCGCATCGGTCACGTCAAGGGATGCACCTGCTCAGCGTGTCACATCACCGAAACCGCCGGTCGAGCCGTGTCCCCCATCGCCCCGGGCCGAACCGGGCAAGGAAGTCACCTCGACGAAGCGCGCCTTCTCCACCTGCTGGATGATCAGCTGGGCGATGCGGTCGCCGCGCCGTAGCGTCACCTCGGTGTGCGGGTCGTGGTTGATCAGGCACACCTTGATCTCGCCACGGTAACCCGCATCCACAGTGCCCGGCGTGTTCACGAGCGACACCCCGTGCTTCGCCGCCAGTCCGGACCGCGGGTGCACGAAGGCGGCGTACCCGTCCTGCAGGGCGATCGCGATGCCGGTGCCGACCAGGCCGCGCTCGCCGGGCTTGAGAGTGATGTCGCTGGCCGCCACCAGGTCCGCGCCGGCGTCGCCAGGATGCGCGTACGACGGGAGCGGCAGGTCGGGGTCGAGTCGCTGGATCAGAACCTCGGTCACGGGAGGTGACCCTACCGAGACGGCCGGACCGACCACATGCCAGGCTGGTCCTGTGGGTACCTATCGCGAGCGTCTGAGCGTGCCGGTGGCGTGGTGGATCATCGGCGCGGCCCTGGTCGTCACGCTCTTCGTGATCACCTACGTACCCGTCGGGTCGTTCGGCGGCACCTTCGTCGGCGGCCTCGCCGCACTCATCCTGGTGCTCACCTTCGTCCAGTACGGCGGGGCACGGGTCGAGGTGGACGCCGAGCGGTTCCGGGCCGGGAAGGCCATCATCGAACGGGCGTACCTCGGCAAGGTCGAGGCGCTGACCGGGCAGGACGCGCGCGCCGCGTTCGGGCGGGACTGCGACCCGAAGGCGTACCTGCTGCTGCGCAGCTACGTACGGGGCGCGGTCCGGGTCGAGATCACCGATCCGCGCGACCCGGCGCCGTACTGGGTGATCGCCACGCGGCACCCGGAACGACTGGCAGCAGCGCTGACCGGGCACAGCGTGACAAGATCCTGATTGTCGGGGACTTGCTGTAAGGAGGCTGCTGTGGTCGGAGCGAAGATCGGCTGGAAGCTGGTGCTGGCCGTGTTCACGCTGGTGGTGGGCCTGGTCGCGAACAAGGCGGTCAGTACCGCCTGGAAGCTGGGTTCGGGCGGGAAACCGCCGAAGCACGGCGAGGGCGGGTACGCCGAAGTCGTCACGTGGGCGGTGGCGAGTGGTGCCGCGGCTGCGGCGGCCAAGCTGTTCGCCGAGCGGCGGGCGGCCGAGTACTGGCTCAAGTCGACCGGGTACGCGCCGCCGGGCTACGAGCAGGACGCGACCAAGGGCCTGATCAAGGACACGGATACGGATCTTGTGAAGAAGGACGACTGAAACCCGCCTCGCTCCGCTCGGCGGGGGTAGTCAGAAGCCTCGCTGCGCTCGGCGGGGGTGGTAGAGGCCGGCGAAGGCGGACTAGCGGGACCGGACATGACAAGCGGGACCGTTCCCAGGGGTCTGGGAACGGTCCCGTTGTGCTTCAAGCAGAAGAAGGGCGCTGGTGTCAGGCTGCGCAGTCGCGGCAGATCAGCTGCCCGTTCTTCGTCTCCGCGAGCTGACTGCGGTGGTGAACCAGGAAGCAGCTCGAACAGGTGAACTCGTCGGCCTGGCGCGGGAGCACCCGCACCGCCAGCTCCTCGTGGCTCAGGTCGGCGCCGGGCAGCTCGAAGCTCTCCGCGGCCTCGGCCTCGTCCTCGTCGACCTTGCCGGAGTTCTTGTCGTGACGGCGAGTCTTCAGTTCCTCGATCGACTCTTCGGAAGTGTCCTCGTCCGTCTTGCGCGGGGCGTCGTAATCAGTCGCCATGGTAGTTCCCTGCCCTCTTCATACCCGTGGTGTTGCCTGCTGAGCCCTTGAACGGGTAGAGCGGCCGAGAAATTCCGCGCCGAAGCACCGCGCTGAATCTTCGTCCCCCGAAACCCTTGACAGCCAGGCCGGGACCGGCAACCACCGCTCCCGAGGACGGGATTGTGCCCTATAAAGCTCCGCGATGCACGACTGGGTCCACCGTGTGACCCGCGTGTCGCAACAAATGTCAGGACCGAACACCTAAATGCTCGTTACTGCGCGGTACTGCGCAGAAACGAGCACTCACGACGGTCTACGCTCGCAACGGGTCCGCAGCAGCCAGGAGGTCGTGGAACGGCCCGAACAGCGCCGGACTGGCCGCGATCGACATCTCCGGCGACACCGGCGCCCCGTTCAGCCCGCCGATGGTCGCGCCTGCCTCGGCCGCGATCAGCGCACCCGCTCCGTAGTCCCACGGATTCAGCCCGCGTTCGAAGACGGCGTCCAGCCGGCCGCAGGCGACGTAGCACAGGTCGATCGCGCCGACCCCGATCCGGCGGATGTCACGGACCTTGGTGATCAGGTGCTGGATCACCTCGGCCTGGACCTGCCGGCGGACCGGGTCGTAGCCGAATCCGGTCCCGACCAGTGCCTTGCTCAGCTCGGTGCAGCCCGACACCTGGATCGGCTTGCCGTCCACGAACGCGCCACCGCCCTTGGTCGCGGTGAACACCTCGCCCTTGGGTGCGTCCACGACCACGCCGGCGACCGTCTCCCCGTCGTACTCGACCGCGATCGAGACGGCGTACGTCGGGAGGTCGTACAGGTAGTTGACCGTGCCGTCGATCGGGTCGACCACCCAGCGCACGCCGCTGGGGCCGATCACGTCGTCACCCTCCTCGCCGAGGAACGAGTCGTCCGGGCGGGCCTGCAGGACCCGGGCCCGGATCAGCTCCTCGGACTCGCGGTCGACCGCGGTGACGACGTCGGTGACGGTGCTCTTGGTGTCCGCGACCGTGATCGTGCCGCGGCGCCGCTCGACGATCAGCCGGGCCGCCTCCTCCGCCACCTCCACGGCCAGCTTGAGGAGGTCTTGCGGGCTCTCGGAGGTCATACAGCTTCCTTAGGGGTAGGTCGGCGCAGGGGTGGGCAGCAGTCGTGACGGCAGTCGTCCCAGGCCGGGCCGAGCTTGCCGACGCACGGTCGGGCCGGCTGCTCGCCGCGTTCGGCCGCGGCCCGCTCGACGACCAGGTCGCGGAGCATGCTGACGAACTTCTCGTCGGTGCCGGGGGTCGCGGCCCGGGCCATCGGCAGGCGCAGCTTCTCGGCCGTCCGGGCGGCCTCGGTGTCGAGGTCGTAGATGACCTCCAGGTGGTCGCTCACGAACCCGATCGGTACGACGGCCACCCCCGGAACACCCTCGGCCGCGAGCGCCTCCAGGTGGTCGTTCACGTCCGGCTCGAGCCACGGGACCTGCGGCGGGCCGGACCGCGAGCAGTAGACCAGATCGGTCCGCCGGGTCTGCCCGGTCCGGCGCTCGAGCTCGGCGCTGATCTCCGCGGCCACGTCCAGGTGCCAGTCGACGTACGCGTTGCCGTCGGGACCGCTGGTCGCGTTCATCGCGGTCAGGATCGAGTGCGTCACGTAGGCGATCGCGGACCCCTCGGGCAGCGTGCCCATCGCCTCGGCGGTCGACTCGACGAACGAGCCGACGAAGCCCGGGTGGTTCGCATAGTGCCGGAGCTTGTCGATGCGCGGTGCGTCCGGGACCGAGCGCGCCGCGTCCTCCAGGTTCTCGCGGTACTGCCGGCAGCCGGAGTACGACGGGTAGGCCGACGTGACGATCACCGCTGCCCGGCGTATCCCGTCGGCGGCCATCTCGCGCATCGTGTCGGTCAGGTACGGCGCCCAGTTGCGGTTGCCCCAGTAGATCGGCAGGTCCAGGCCGATCTCGTCGAACGACTCCCGTAGCGCCTTCAGCAGCTCCCGGTTCTGGTCGTTGATCGGGCTCTTCCCGCCGAACGCGTAGTAGTGCTCGCCGACCTCCTTCAGCCGCTCGTCCGGGATCCCCCGTCCCCGGGTGACGTTCTGCAGGAACGGCAGGACGTCGTCGGGCTTCTCGGGACCACCGAAGGACAACAGCAGGACCGCGTCGTACGGCGCGGCGGCAGGCGACTGGGGCAGCGGCATATTCCGAGTTTCTCAGACCGCCAACAGCTAGGGTGTTGCCGGTCCCTCATGCTCAAGCCCTACGTCCACCTCATGCGCCGTCCCGGTGCCAGTGCGTTCTTCGCCGCCGGGATCCTCGGGCGTATGCCGATCTCGATGATCGGCCTCGGCATCGTCATCCTGATCGCCCAGGAGAGCGGCTCGTACGGCCTGGCCGGCGCGATCTCCGGCGTCGCCGTGATCGCCGGCGCGCTGACCGGCCCGATCCAGGGCCGGCTGGTCGATCGCTTCGGCCAGCGGATGCTGATCCTGATCGGGTCGGTCGTCTGCACCGTCGCTCTCGGGGCGCTGCTCGTCGCGGTCCGTGCCGACGCCGCTACGTGGATCATGTACCTCCTGTCGTTCGTTGCCGGTGGCACCCGTCCGCAGGTCGGCTCGTTCGTCCGCGCCCGCTGGACGCATCTGCTCGGCCGCGGGCGTGCGCTGCAGACGGCGTTCGCCCTCGAGGCGGTCGGCGACGAGGTCGTCTTCATCGTCGGTCCGGTCCTGGTCACCGCGCTCGCCACCCAGGTCAGCCCGTACGCCGCTCTGTCCGCGGCCGGACTGCTCGGACTGGCCGGCGGTATCTGGCTGGCGATGCTGCGCGCCTCCGATCCGCCCGGCCGCGGCAAGTCCGACGGCGCCGAGCAGACGCCACTCCCCTGGGTCTCGATCCTGCTGCTCAGCCTGATCGGTGCCGGGCTCGGAGCGACCCTGGGTGGCACCGAGGTGATCACGATCGCGTTCACCACCGAGAAGGGTCAGGCCGGGCTGTCCGGCGTCGTACTGGCCGTGTGGGCGTTCGGCAGCCTGCTGGCCGGACTCTGGTACGGCTCGGTGCACTGGCGTGCTCCGGTCGAGCGGCGGCTGCTGTTCGGCACGGTCCTGCTCGCCATTACCTTGGCGCCGCTGCCCTGGGTCGACAGCGTGCTGATGCTGGGTGTGGTGCTGTTCTTCTGCGGCACCACCATCGCGCCGACCATGGTTGCCGTCACCGCCTGCGTCGAGGAGTGGGTCCCGCCCCAGCGCCTCACCGAGGCGATCACCTGGACCGTCACCGGCATCCTCCTCGGCGTCGCCCCGGGCAACGCCGCCTCCGGTCACGCCGTCGACCTCTGGGGACCGTCGAAGGCCTACTGGGTCCCGTTCTCAATCGGCATCGCCTGCGCTCTGGTCGCCGCCTTCTCGACCACCTTCGCCCGGCCCAAGAGGCGCTTCGCGCACAACTAGGCTTGTATCTCCTCTTAGGGGAGGTGTGAGGCTGTGGGCATGGACCACTCGATCGGTGCGGTCGCTCGGCTGGCCGGGGTGTCGGTGAAGACGGTGCGGTACTACTCCGACCAGGGGCTGCTGGCGTCACGGCGTACTGCTGCAGGTCACCGCCGGTACGACGGCGACGCGGTCGCGAGGCTCGAGCTCATCCGGACGTTGCGTGCCCTAGGCATCGATCTGCCGACAGTACGCGCGGTGCTGGAGCAGGAGCGGACGCTCGCCGAGGTCGTCGCCGCACACGCCCAGGCGCTGGCCGTGCAGATCCGGACCCTGCAGCTGCACCAGGCCGTCCTGTCGGTGGTCACCCAACGCCATTCCACTCCCGAGGAGCTCGAACTCATGCATGACCTCACTGCCCAGTCCGACCACGAGCGCCGCGCCCTGATCGCGGACTTCCTGACCGCCGTCCTCGGCGACGAGCCCGAGCTCGCCGCGGTCCGCCAGAACCTGACGCCGGTGCTCCCCGACGATGCCGACGTACGGCAGGTCGAGGCGTGGCTGGAGCTGGCGACGCTGACCCAGGACGAGACCTTCCGGGCATCGGTACGGCGGATGGCCGTGGGCTACCGTGCTCTCGCCACGGACCAGCCGCTGTGGCACGACCCGGAGTTCCGCGGGCGGCTGATCGAACTTCGCCGTACCGAGGCCGACCCGCGCTGGCCGAGGTACCTGGAGTTGCTTGCCGTGGTCAACGGCTGGGCCGCACCGTCACGGGTTGCGGGGTAGCGGCGCGTTCCAGCCGCGGCGGATCGCGACCAGCCGGATCGCGAAACATGTCATGGCCCCGGCGAACGGCACCCACAGGGCGTCGTACTCGAGGGTCGCGGCGAGGACCACGATGCCGGCGCCGAGCAGGGCCGGGATGGCGTAGATCTCCGACCGGAGGACGACCGGCACCCGGCCGCTGAGGACGTCGCGGATCACGCCGCCGCCGATGCCGGAGATCGTGCCGAGCAGGACGGCCGACAGCGGCGACAGGTCGTACTGCAACGCCTTCAGCGCGCCGGTCACGCAGAACAGCGCGAGGCCGGCCGCGTCGAAGATGTTCACCAGCCGCTCCACCCGGCCGATCCCCGGATGCAGGAAGAACGTGAGCAGCCCGGCCGCCACCGGCACCACGAGGTAGACCCAGTCGCGCAGCGCCGCGGGCGGGGTTGCGCCGAGCAGCACGTCGCGGAGGAAACCGCCACCGAGCCCGGTGACGAACGCGAGCACCAGGACGCCGAACACGTCGAGCTTCTTCCGTACGCCGACCAGCGCACCGGTGATCCCGAACACGAACACGCCGACCAGGTCGAGCACATGCAGAACAACGGATCCACTCACACCCCGCACGCTAAACCACGCGCGCCCGCCGGCCGGTTCGCTCTATCGTCTGTGGACATGAGTGGAGCGCCCGACGTCGACTACACCGCGACCTCCCTGCGACCGGACTGGGACACGCTCCCACCCGCACTGCACGAGTCCCTAGCCGTTGCCCTAGGCACCGAGATCACGGCAGCCGCTCCGCCGGTCGCCTCCGGCTTCACCGGCGGCTTCGCAGCCCCGGTCCGGCTGGCCGACGGCCGCCGCGTCTTCGTGAAGGCGGCCGACGACTCCATGCACGCCTACCACGCCTACCAACGCGAAGCCGAGGTAGTCCCCCAGCTACCGTCCGCCATCCGCGTCCCACAGATCATCAGCACCGCGCACGCTGTCGCACAGGGCGGTGCGGCGGCGTCCTCTCCCCCTCGGTGGTTTGCGGTGGTGTCCGAGTGGGTGGAGGGACGGATGCCGGGGAGGCCGTGGACGGGCGAGGACTTCGAGCTGGTGACCGCGACGTGTGAGCGGATCGCGGAGGTGATGGACCCGAGTCCGTTCGATGGACTGAAGCTCTTCCTGGACGAGCTTGTGGAGGGTGAATCGCCGCTGCAGGTGCCGGAGCAGATCATCGCGGGCGACCGGCCACTCCCCCGTGGATTGCAGCCGTGGGTGCGGCGGATCCTGCCCGAGCTCGCCGACCTGGTCCAGCTGGCGCCGGAAGCCTTCGCCGGGAACGCGGCATCCCACGGAGATCTGCGGCCGGACAACCTGATCATCGACGCCGACCGTACCTGCTGGACGGTGGACTGGAACTGGCTGGCGCTCGGACCCCGCTGGCTGGACTGGGTCGGGCTGCTCCCCATCGCGCAGCACCACGGCATCGACACGGCCGCCGCGATCCGCAGCAGCCCGCTGACCGCCGACGTACCGGCCGATCATCTCGACTGCTACAACGCGGTGGTGGCGGCGTACATGTTGCGCAACGCCGACGCACCGCCACCGCCAGGCTGTACGCCGGCCCTTCGCGAGCACCAGCGCCTCTACGCCTGGACCTTCCTCGACTGGCTCGCCGCACGCCGTGGGTGGTGAGCGCCTACCGTGGAGGTATGACTAAAGGTCCGACCACCAGGTTCAAGGTCGAGGTGCTGGACGGTGACCAGACGTCGCGGCGGGAGGACGTCGTCGTCACCGAGGAGCCGCTGGAGCTCCGGCTGGAGTGGCCGGGCCGGCCGCCCGAGCCGCTCGTGGTGACGATGCGGACGCCGGGGTCAGACTTCGAGCTGGCCGCCGGGTTCTGCCTCGGCGAGGGGTTCGCGGTCCGGCCGGACGCGATCCGGACGGTGGCCTACTGCACCGACGTGAAGCTGACGCAGGAGCAGCAGTTCAACACCGTCACGGTCACCTTCGACGGACCGCCCGACCGCGAACCACCCCAGCGGTACGGCGTCACGTCCGCGGCCTGCGGTGTCTGCGGCCAGCAAAGCCTCGACGAGCTGGCCGAGCGCGACTACGACCCGGTCGACCCGGTCGAGGTATCGGTCGACGTCGTGCGCCGCCTACCGGACCTACTCCGCGAAGCCCAGCCGACGTTCACGCGAACCGGCGGCCTGCACGCAGCCGGCCTGTTCACCGCCGACGGCCGAAAGGTGGTCGTCAAGGAAGACGTCGGCCGCCACAACGCCGTCGACAAGGTGGTCGGCTGGACCGTCCTCAACCACCACACCCGCCAAGGCCTGGTCCTCGCAGTCAGCGGCCGAGCCGGCTACGAGATCATCCAGAAAGCCGTGGCAGCAGGCATCGGCATGATCGTCGCGGTCGGCGCGCCCTCCAGCCTCGCCGTAGACCTCGCCCGCCGCTTCAACGTCACAGTCGCCGGCTTCACCCGAGGCAACCGCTGCGTCATCTACAGCGCCCCGGAGCGCATCATCCGTCCAGCTTGATGAAGGTTGCTTTGGGGACGTATTCGTAGCGGTCTGGCATGCAGGTCAGGATGATGACCTGGCCGTGGTCGCCGGCGCGGCCGAGGAGGGCGCCCATGTCGCGGAGGCGGGCCTTGTCGGACCAGCCGAGGGCGTCGTCGAAGATGACCGGCACGCTGCCGTCGCCGGTGCTGACCAGGTGGCTGATCGCGAGCCGGGTGATGATCGCGAGCTGCTCCTGGGCCCCCGTCGACAACGCCTCGACGGGCAGTCGCACGCCGTCCAGCTCGCGCTCCGCGACGGCCAGATCGTCGTCCAGCCAGACCCGGAACGATGGCCCGTACACACTCCGCCCGAGGGACTCGATCCGGCTCTGCAGCGGCTCGGAGTACTTCGTCTGCGCCTCGGCCCGATGCCGACTCAGCGTCTCGTGCACCCGCCGAGCCGCTTCCGCACGACGCCGCAGACCGTCGTGCTCCGCGCGTACGGCGTCCAGCTCGACGTCGGCCACATCGCGCCGGGTCGCCAAGCCGTCGCGCCCGGACTGCTCGAGCCGGCCCTCGGTCGTCCGCAACGCGTCGCGCAGCGTGTCCCGCTCACCCTGCAGCCGCGTCGCGACCGCCAGCGCATCGGCCAGCTCGCCCGCAACCTGATCGGCGCCGGCCGCGTCCACCTGCTCCTGGACGCCGGTCAGCTCCACGAGCACCGCCTCGACTTCGGCGGTCGCCTCAACCTCGGCCGCAGCCACCGCCTCGTCGTCGAGAACGGTCCGAGCCGCGTCCAACGCCTCGACAGCAGCGGCCAACCGCTCCCCCGCGAGCTCCGACCGTGCCCGTGCCTGCTGCGCCTCGGACCGGTCCTCGTCCGCCGCCTTCCGCGCCTGCTGCGCCGCGAACTCCGCGTCCGCCAGCAACCGCTCGGCCTCCGCCAGCCCGTCCCGCACGTCCTCCAGCGCCCGCTGCGCACCGGCCAGATCGTCGGGCTCCGAAGCCGGCACCTCGAAGTCGTCGAACAACGTGTCATGCGGCGACTCGAACTCCGCGAACAGCGACATTTGCCCCGGCACGCCCTCGACCGCGGGCTGCTTCCCGGCGGTTTCATCGGACTCGTCGTCGTCACCGAGCCGCGCGGTCAGGACAGCAATCCGCTCCCCCGGATCGCCACCGGCGGTCAGCGACCGCTCGGTCCGGCGGGCCTCGTGCAACTCGGCCGACGCGGTGTCGGCCTTCCGGAGCAACTCGCGCGCGGCCGCGACATCCTTGACGCCGGCCTTCTTCAGCAGGTCCTTCTCACGCCGGACGGCGTCGTCCACCCGCGACCGCAGCGTCGCCGCCTCGCCACCGGCGCGGACGGTCACCTCCACCTGCCCGGGTACGCCGATCACGAGCTCACCGGCGACCAGCACCTCGGTCGACTCGTCGAAGCCCAGCTCGGAAGGCACCTCGCCGTCCAGCCCGGTCCCCGACAACTCGACCGGCTCCGCTCCAAGCCGTCGTACCGACACCTCCGGCACGCCGGCGGCCAGCGCCGCGCGGGCCTCGACGACCCCCGCGCGGGCGTCTTCCAGCGCGGCGACGAGCGCGTCGTCGACCTTGATCCGGTCCAGGATCGTGCCGGCCGCCGCGATCCGCACCCGGACGTCGACCAACTCGGCCTGCTGCCCGAGCAGCCGGTCGAGCTCGGCACGATCCATCAGCTCGGAGACCCGGTGCTCCGCGTCCTGCACATCGCTACGCCGGAGGTCCTTGAGCTCGACGACCTCCGCCAGCGCCGCCTCGGCCGCCTGCACCAGCTCGACCGCGGTCTTGGCGACCAGCTCGGCATCGGTACGGCGTTCGGCCAGCTCGGCATCGGTTTTCGTGAACCGCTCGGCCTCGTCCAGCAGTCGCTCCCGCTCGACGCGGGTCCGGGTGTGATTCTCCAACCGGGCACGTGCGGTCTCGGCGCGGCTGCGGACCGAGTCGCGGCGAAGCAGGATCTCGTCGGTCGCCTTCTTGCGTTCGCGCAGTCCCTCGACCGAGGTGAGGTGATCGGTCAGCCGGCTGGTGACGTCCTCGAGGTCCAACGTCAGTCGCTCGGCGCGGCGGATGTCCTGCTGGACCTCCTCCATCGCCTTCAGCGCCTGGGCCGAAGTGAGCTCGGCAGTGGCGACGGCCTTCTCGGACTTCGCGAAGTCACCCGTCGCCCGGCCGCCACGGGTCCAGTACCGCAGGTATTCGTGCTCGACCGCGGACACCAGCGGCATCGACGCACCGTCGACCGGCGTCCCCGACTCGGCCGTCACCGCGGTGATCAGCGGCTCGGCATCGGCCGGCGTTGGCAGGACCAACGACTGACCCTGGCTGACCATCAGGGTCTGCCACAGCACCGGGTCGACGTTCTCGTGGAAGAGCCGCTCGGCCTCGTTGTGCGCCTCGCGGCCGGTCCACAACCGGCGGCGGCCGTCGGGCTCGACCACGGCAAGCTCGGTGGAGCGGTTCTTCAGCCAGCGCTTGGTGTAGGTGAGCTCGCGGCCGCCCAGCGTCAGCTCGACGGTCACCTCCGGACCGACGTCCTGGCCGACCGGCTGGATGTCGCGGATCCGGGTCGACTTCGAGTCGTCGGGCAGGTCGAAGATCAGCCCGAACGCCTCGACCAGGCTGGACTTTCCGACCTCGTTGTCGCCGACCACCACGGTGGTCCCCAGCGCCGGAAGCCGCACGGCACGGTCCTTGACGCCGCGAAAATGACGAAGCGCCAAACAGTGCAGTCTCAACGGAGCCTCATCCCGCGTCCCGCGCCAACCTGTGCATCAACGACAACGCCGCGCCGGCGTCCTCGTCGCCACCGGCCAGCGCCTGGCGCAACTCCTCCATCGCGGCCCGGGCCGGACCACTCAGTTGCAACGCGTCCAGATCCGCGGCGTCCGGTGCCGGCCGCACGGTCCAGAACTTCGCCCAGCGCTCGACACTCGCGAACACCTCGCCCTGCGCGTCGATCATCGCGTCGAGCCGACTCAGCAGCGGAAGCGGCAGCGAACCATCGCCGGCCAGCCGGACGTAGGTCCGCTCCTTCTCCGGCAGCTCGGCGAACCAGTCCTCGAGCGCCTTCAGCGACTCCTCGTCGAACAGCTCGACCCGATGGTCGACCATGTGCCACGCACCGACGCGGACGGGCTCGACAACGATGCCGTCGCCGATCGTCACCTTGAGCACGTTGCCCGGCGCGTCCTCCTCGGGCGACGTGACCTCCTGCGTCCCGGAGAACCAGATCCGATCGGTCACGCGCGTGGTCGAGTGCCGGTCGCCGAGACCGACATACTGCAGCCGGCCGTCCGCGACCGCCGCCTCCAGCGCGACCTGATCGATCGTCGGTACGTCGGACATCCCGCCGGACAGGCTGGTCAGCTGGCCGTGCGCCAGCAGGATCCTCGTCGTCCCCGGATCGGCCGGTGTCAGCCCGGCGTACCCAGGGGCGGCCGGGTCGGACATCGGCCGGCGGGAGCGCCAGGGCGCGCCGACGATCTCCACCCCCGGCACGATCTCGACCGGCTTGCTATCGGTCAGAACGGTCACGTGCGACGGTGCGTGCGCCTGCCACTGGCTCGAGGTCCACAGCGAACCGGGCTCGAGCGCGTCGTGGTTGCCGGGCAGCAGGACGACCGGAACCGGGATCCGCTTGAGCGCTTCACACGCCCGCAGGATCGTCTGCCGCTCGACCTGGTTGTGCTCGAACACGTCTCCGGTGACGACCACGAACGCCGCCGAGGTGGCCGTGGCGACCTCGCCGATCCGCGCGACAGCGTCCAGCCGGCCCTGCCCCCACCGGGCCTGGCCGTCCGGCCCCAGGAACCGGCGAAGCATCCCCAGCTGCCAGTCCGAGCTGTGCAGAAACGTGATCGAGTCGTCCATTGCGGTGAGAACGCTAACCTGCCCCGCCGACAACCGCCGAACCAACACACCCACCACCCTCACACCGCCCACACTCCGGACACCACTTTGAGCACGGGTCAACCACTTCTCCGCGCCCGAAATGGTTGGTGGGTGCTCAAGGTCAGCTGGCAGGATCGGCGAGTGGAGACGGAGCGTTTGAGGTTGCGTCGGTTCACCGCGGCGGACGTGGAGTTGCTGACCGGGCTCGACTCAGACCCCGGGGTGATGCGGTTCCTGACAGGGCAGCCGACCCCGCGGGAGGAGATCGAGAACGTCGTACTGCCGGCGATCCTCAAGGTGTACGCCGAGCATCCGCAGCTGGGGACGTTCGCGGCTCACCAGAAATCCGATGGCGCCTTCATCGGGTGGTTCGGCCTGCAGCCGACCACGGACGCCACGACCGTGGGTGTCGGATACCGGCTGAACCGGACCGCCTGGGGCAAGGGATACGCGACCGAGGGAACACGAGCCCTGATCGACAAGGCGTTCACCGAGCTCGGGATGGAGCGGGTCGTCGCCGACACGATGGCGGTCAACCACCGATCCCGCGCGGTGATGCGGCGGTCGGGGTTGCGGTTCGTCCGGATCTACCACGAGCACTTCGACGACCCGCTGCCCGGGACCGCGTTCGGCGAGGTCGAGTACGCCGTCGACCGGCGGACCTGGGAAGCTGGACGTCGTGCCTGACGATCGACGCCCGTACGCCGTACTCGACATCGACGCGACCCTGTCCGACACCAGCAAGCGGATCCACTTCTTGGCGAAGCGACCGAAGGACTGGGACTCGTTCTTCGCGCACGCGAAGGAGGACGCGGTTCTGGACGAAGGGCTCGCGGTCGCGACGACGCTGGCGGCCGACCATGAGGTCGTCTACCTGACCGGCCGGCCGGAGCGGCTCCGCCGGGACACGGTGAAGTGGCTGAAGGACAACGGCTTCCCGGACGGCACGATCTACATGCGCGGCAACACCGACCGTCGACCGTCCGTGCTGATGAAGCTCGGCCGGCTGAAGCGCCTGGCCGAGGACCGCCCGGTCGCCGTTCTGGTCGACGACGACGTCAAGGTCTGCGCAGCCGCCCAGAAGGCCGGCTACACGGTGATGAGGGCCGACTGGGGACTCGATGCCGAGACCCAGCCGACCCTCTTCGAAGCTCAGGAGTCCGATGGACGCACCTGAGTTACTTGCTCAGACCCACGATCAGCACGTTCGGGTACGGCGGGTACGGCGGCAGGTAGAAGTTCTGCACCTTGGACCCGTGCAGGAACGCGTTGCGCGCGTAGATCAGCGGGACGATCGGTGCGTCGGCCATGATCTGCTTGTCCACCGCGCCCCACAGCCCGGCGGCCTTGGTCCCGTCCGACTCGGCCGTGGCCGCGGCGATCGCCGTGTCCACCGCCGGGTTGGAGTACCGCGAGATGTTGTACCCGCCGTTGCCGATCTCCGACGACGCGAACAGCGGCTGGATGTTGCCGATCGCGCTCGGGAAGTCCGGCAGCCAGCTCGACACGGTCAGGTCGAAGTCCGGCTTGTTCCCGGTGATCAGGTCGGACAGCGGCTCGCTGTCCAGCGGCTTGATCGTGACCGTGATCCCGGCCCGCTTCAGCCCCTGCTGGATCGCCTGCGCCACGCCGAGACCGGTGGTGTTGTCGGCGGCCAGCACCAGGTTGAGGTTGCTGACACCCGCGGCCGCGAGCATCTGCTTGGCCTTCTCCGGGTCTCCGGCGGGCGGCGCCTCGTACAGGTCGTACTTGTTGTAGCCGTCGATGCCCGGCGTGATCAGGGTCGTCGCGATCTCACCGCCGTACTCCGGTCCGCCTTCGGCCACCTGGACGGCCTGCTTGTCGACGGCGTACTGGATCGCCTTGCGGACCTCGACGTTCGCCAGTGCCGGGCGCTTGGTGTTCATCGCCAGGTACTGCAGGGCACCCGACGGCGACGTCGCCACCCGGGCCTTGACGGCCGGGTTGCCGGAGACGGTCGGGATCAGCGCGGCCGGCACCGAGACGCCGGTGGAGGCGGCGAACTTGTCGTCGCCGGCGTCCGCGATCAGCCGCTGGTTGACCACGTCGGGCTGGAGGCCCATGTCGGTGACGATCGAGTCGGGCAGGCCGGTCCGGGCCTGGTCGGTCGACTTGTCCCAGTTCGGGTTGCGCACCAGCACGAGCTTCGAGCCCGGCGTGTACGACTCCACCTGGTACGGGCCGCTGGCCATCGGCTTCTCACCGTAGTGCGCCGGGTCGGTGTCGGCCTTCTTCGGCACCGGCGAGAACGCCGGCATGCTGACGATCCACGGCCAGTCGCCGTACGGCTTGTTCAGCTTGAAGACGATCGTGGTGTCGTCCGGCGTCTCGATCGAGGCCAGCTCGCCGCCCTTGTACGGGCCCTGGTACTTGTCGCCGCCGACCAGCAGCGACTTGTGGTAGCCGAGACCGCCGGACAGCTCCGGCGCGAACGACCGCTCGATGCCGTACTTGATGTCGGCGGCAACGATCGTCGACCCGTCGGCGTACTTGAGACCCGGCTTCAGCTTGTAGGTCCAGGTCTTGCCGCCGTCGCTGACCTGACCGGTGTCGGTGGCCAGGTCGGGGACCAGCTCGGCCGCCTTGCCCGGGTCGGTCTTCCACGAGTTCAGGCCGCGCAGCACCAGGTGGATCGAGCTGGTGCCCAGGTTCTGGCTCTTGGCCGGGTCGAGGCTGATCTCCTTGCTCGTGCTGAGCACGTGGAACGTGCCGCCCTGCTCCGCGGCCGCCGTGCTGCCACCGCCTGCGGTGGACTTGTCGTTGGCGTTGCAGGCGGCCGCCGCCAGCACCACCGCGGCCGCGACCGCGACCGCTCGGGTTAGGTGTTTCATTGGTTCCTCTCAGAGGTGGGGGGCTCAGGGAAGTAGCAGGCGGCCTGGTGCTCGGTCGATCCCTGGACGGGCTCGAGCACCGGTCGTTGGGTGGCGCACACGTCCTCGGCCTTGTAACACCGGGTCCGGAACGGGCATCCCGACGGCGGCGCGATCGGGGTGGGCACATCGCCGGTCAGGACGATCCGATCGCGGACGACGCCCGGCTCGGGCACCGGGACCGCGGACAGCAGGGCCTTCGTGTACGGATGGGCCGGCGCCGAGTACACCTGGTCGGCCGGACCCTCCTCGACGATCGTGCCGAGATACATCACGGCCAGCCGGTTCGCCACCTGCCGTACGACGGCCAGGTCGTGAGCGACCAGCACATACGACAGGCCGAGCTCGTCGCGCAGGTCGGCGAGCAGGTTCAGCACCTGGGCCTGGACGGACACGTCGAGCGCGGACACCGGCTCGTCGCAGACCAGCAGCTCGGGCTTCACGGACAGCGCCCGCGCGATCCCGATCCGCTGCCGCTGTCCGCCGGAGAACTCGTGCGGGTAGCGCTCCAGGTGCTGCTCGGCCAGCCCGACCTGTTCGAGCAGCTCGACGAGCTGGGCCCGGGTCGGCTTGATCCCTTGCGCGCGGAACGGCGTACTCAGGATGGTGCCGACCGACTGGCGCGGGTTCAGCGACGCCTGCGGGTCCTGGAAGACCATCTGGATCTTCCGCCGGACCGGCCGGAGCCGGCGGCCGCGCACCTTGGTGACGTCCGTGCCGCCGATCTCGACCGTGCCCTGGGTCGGGTCAAGGAGCCGGGTCGCGACCCGGGCCAGCGTGGACTTGCCGGAGCCGGACTCGCCGACCAGGCCGACCGTCTCGCCCTTGCGGACGACGAAGTTCACGCCGTCGACCGCGCGGACCGCCTGCGTCTCGCGCCACGGCGCACCCCGGAGGCCGAAGTACTTCTTGACGTTCTTGAGGCGGAGCAGCTCATCAGGCATCCGACGGCCTCCGACCCAGATGGCAGGCGGCCTCGTGGTCGCCCTCGCCCGGGCGCGGCGTGAGCTCCGGCCGCTCGGTGATGCAGCGCTCGCCGACCTGGGCGGCGTACGCGCACCGCGGCTGGAACGGGCAGCCGGTGGTGATCGAGCCCGGAGACGGCGGACTGCCGGGGATCGTGGTCAGCCGCGGCTTCGGCGGTACGTCGACCCGCGGCATGGCACCGAGGAGACCCAGGCTGTACGGATGGGCCGCCCGGTAGAACAGGTCACGGACCGTGCCACGCTCGGCCGCGCGCCCGGCGTACATCACCAGGACGTCGTCGGCGACCTCCGCGACCACTCCGAGGTCGTGCGAGATGAGGACGAGCGCCGTACCGAACTCCGCCTGGACGTCGGCGAGCAAACGCATGATCTGTGCCTGCACGGTCACGTCGAGTGCGGTCGTCGGCTCGTCCGCGATCAGCACTCTGGGGTCGTTCACCAGAGCCATAGCAATCACGACCCGCTGCCGCATTCCCCCGGAGAACTCGTGCGGGTAGCTGTCCACCCGACGGGCCGCATCCGGGATGCCGACCTTGTCCAGCATCTCGACCGCCCGCCGGCGGGCGGCCTTCTTCGAGACGTCGTGGTGCAGCCGGTACGCCTCGGCGACCTGCCAGCCGACGCTGTAGTACGGATTCAGGGCTGACAGCGCGTCCTGGAAGACGAGCGCGATGTCGTTGCCGCGGACCTTGCGCAGCTCGTCGTTCGGCAGGCCGATCAGCTCGCGGCCGTCGAGCAGCACCTCGCCGCTGACGTCGGCGTTCGAAGGCAGGATGCCCATCACGGCCGCCGAGCTGACGCTCTTGCCCGAGCCGGACTCCCCGACGATCGCGAGCGTCTCACCGGGCGCGACCGAGAAGTCGATGCCGTCGACGGCCGGGACGAGGCCGCCCTCGGTCGAGAACGTGACGTGCAGGTCGTGCACCTCCAGCACCGGCTCAGCCATGGCTCACCCTCGGGTCGAGCACACCGTGCACCACGTCCACCACCAGATTCGCCAGGATGATCAGGAAGGCCGAGAACAGCGTCACGCCGACGACCACGGCCACGTCCAGCTGGCCGACCGCGCTGATCAGCAACTCCCCCAGACCCTGCATGCTGAACACCTTCTCGGTCAGGATCGCGCCACCGAGCAGAGCTCCGAGGTCCAGGCCGAAGAGCGTGATGATCGGCACCAGCACGCCGCGCAGCCCGTGCGTCACCACCACGCGCGACTCGCCGGCGCCCTTCGCCCGCGCGGTGGTGATGTGGTCGAGGTTCAGCTCCTCGAGCATCTGCGCACGGGTCAGCCGGATGTACGCCGCCGCCTGCACCACCGCGAGCACGAGCCACGGCGTGATCAGGTGCCAGGCCCAGTCGACCGGGCTCTCGGTCAGCGGCACGTAGCCGTTCACCGGGACCATGTTCAGCCAGAACCCGAAGACCAGGATCGCCAGCAGGCCGAGCAGGAACGTCGGGGTCGACACCCCGATCAGCGCGACCCCGATGGCCAGCCGGTCGAGCAGCCGGCCACGGTTGAGCGCGGCGATCACGCCGAGCGACACCCCGAGGAGCAGCCAGAGTATGGCGGCGCCGATGGCGATCGACGCGGTGACCGGCAGCCGGTCGAGGATCAGCGTGGTGACCGGGCGGGCCAGCGGGAACGAGTAGCCGAAGCACGGTGCGTTGCAGTGCACGGCCGCCGCACCGTCACCGAACGTGCGGCCGGCGAAGATGCCTTTGAGGAAGCTCAGGTACTGCTGCAGCGTGGTCTGATCCAGTTGCATGAAGTGCCGGGCCTGCTCGAGGCGGTCCGGCGTACAGGGCTTGCCGCAGGCCAGGTGCGCCGGGTCGGCGGGGATCGCGTAGAAGACCAGGTAGACGGCCAGGCTCAGCGCGAGCATCACCAGCAGGGCCGAGAACAGGCGGCGGGTCACGAACCAGACGAGGTCGGGCATCTCAGCTCGTCCTCCGCAACCGGACGTCGAACGCGTCGCGGACCCCGTCGCCGAGCAGCGTGAAGCCGAGGACGGCGAGGAACAGCATGGCGCCGGGGAAGACCAGGAACCACGGATCGGCGCCGGTGTAGACCCAGGCGATCGAGTCGGAGATGGACCGGCCGAGGCTGGGTGTCGGCGGTGGTACGCCGACGCCGAGGAAGGACAGCGCGGCCTCCGCCCCGATGTAGCCCGGGATGGCCAGCGTGGCGACGACGAGGACCGGGCCGAGCAGGTTCGGCAGCAGTTCGCGGGTGATCACGTGCCAGCCGGACGAGCCGACGCTCCGGGCCGCCTCGACGAACTCGCGGGCGACCAGGGACTTCGCCTGGTTGCGGATCAGCCGGGCCAGGCCGGCCCAGCCGAACACGCTGAGTACCAGGATCAGCAGCAGCCAGCGCGGGAAGCGGGCCGGGATGATGATGCCCAGGGCAATCATGAAGACGAGCTGCGGGAAGCCGAAGAGGAAGTCGAGCAGCCGGGACACGATCGCGTCGTACCAGCCGCCGAGGTAGGCCGCGCTGATGCCGACCAGGGTGCCGACGACGGTCGTGATCAGGGTGACCACGATCGCGATGAACAGCGACGTACGGAGGCCGAGCACCGTGATCGAGAACAGGTCCCGGCCGGTCAGCGGCTCGACGCCGAACCAGTGGTCGCCGCTCACCCCGCCGAGGGCGCCTTTCGGGGCGTTTCCGCGGGCGGGATCGAGCAGGTCGATGTGGTACGTGTACGCGTCCTGCCCGGCCAGCTTGACCAGCAGCGGCGCCGCGGCCGCGATCAGGATCAACACGGCGACGATGACGACGCCGACGCGGGCACTGCGATCCCGCCGGACCCGGCGCAACGCCTGCCGAGTCGGCGAAACGGTCACGGCGACCGAGGAACTCACAAGTACTCCAGACAGGGGTTCGATTCACGCAGCCGACAAACGCTAGGCCGCATCCTCCCACCACGCCGAACTCGTCTCGAATCCCGAGAATCCCAACTCGGTAACTCGAGATTCGGGTAGGGATCACAGGGGCAACTGATAGCGGCTCATCCAGATCATGGGTCCGTCCTGCTCCCGCCGCCCCACCGGTACGTCGCCGTGGTGCTGGAACCCCCGGTCTTCGTAGTAGGACCTGAGTCGCCGGTTCGAGCGCGCACAGTCGAGTCGCACGAACTCACGCTCCTGCTCACGCGTCGCGCCGACGGCCCAATCCAGCAGCCAGGCACCCCTTCCGGCCGCCGACCGCCGTACCGCCAGCCGATGCACGTAGCCGGCCGTCCCTTCGGCATCGGCCCACAACGGATCGTCCCAGTCCAGCGTGATCGTTCCCACGACGGCACCGTCGACCCGAGCCAGCCAGGTCTCGCCACGCTCGACCGCGGGAGCGACCATCCCCGGCCGGAACCGCGGTGGCCACTGGTCGTCGACTCCGACCTCCTTCAGCCAGCCCGCCGCTTCATCCAGCACGCCGAGCACCTCTTCGAGCTCGGCCAACGACGCGATGTCGAGTTGCATCCCCATGTTCTATCGCAGTCGCACTGAGTACGCTCCGCTCCGTGGACAGCGAGGTGCAGGTCGGCGAGCGGGTGGTGCGGTACTCCGTCTACGGGTCGGTGGGAGGCCTACCGGCGATGTCGTTCGGCGGATCGCCGAGCACACGATGGAAACGGCCGGAGGCCGTCGGGGCGATCGAGGAGTCCGGCCTGTGGATGGTGATGCCGGACCGCCCCGGGTACGGCGGCTCGACGCGACAACCGGGGCGCAGCGTGGCCTCCGTGGTCGCGGACGCCGAGGCGCTGGCGGACTACCTCGGGTGGGAGCGGTTCGCGGTCACCGGCGGCTCCGGCGGCGGGCCGCACGCACTCGCGTGTGCTGCGCTCCTCTCCGATCGCGTGACCCGATGCGCGGTGAGCGCGAGCAACGCACCGCCCGTCGTGGACGGACCCGCGCCGACCGAGGACGACGAGATCTCAGATCCGCGCCGGAATCGATCGTCCTGGCTGGCGGCGCGCGGCGAGCAACACATCCGGCCGCTGCTCGAGGACACCGCCCGGCAGATCATGGCGCGCGTCGAAGACGGCGGTCCGGAGTTCCCGCCGGACCCCGGTTCTCCACCGGGACCACCGGCACGTGACGACGCCGAGGCCATGGCGCGGCTCACCGCCACCTTCGTCACCAGCCACGACGGCTGGACCGACGACCACGTCGCCTTCGCCACCGACTGGGGCTTCCGGCTCGGCGACATCCGGGTTCCGGTGACTGTCTGGTACGGCTCGGCCGACGAGCGGGCCGGTAAGTACGCCGACATCCTCGTCGGCGAGATCGCGCACGCCGAACGCAGGCCCTACACCGGCGGTCACATCCAGCCGGTAAATGCCTATCGCGACCTGCTGGGCTGGTTGAAACTGTCCTGATGGAGCCGAAAGACGTCGCCCTGCGACTGGTGACCGAGCAGTTCCCCGCTGCCCGAGCAGCGTGGCTCGGCGGGAGTGTGGTGCGCGGCAACGCCTCTCCGACGTCCGACCTGGACATCACAGTGCTGCTCGACGGCCCACCGGCCCCGATGCGGAAGTCCTTGGAGTACGGCGGCTGGCCGGTCGAGCTGTTCGTCCACACCGAAAAGTCGCTGGCCCACTTCAGCGGCAAGGACCAGGACCGTCGTCAGCCGACCATGATGCGGCTCGTCGGCGAGTCCGTCGTACTCCTGGACACCGACGGCTCCGGAGTGCGGTTGCAGGAGGCGTGCTTAGCGGAGGTGGCGGCCGGACCCAAGCCCTTGACCTCCACGGAACTGGACCTCCTCCGCTACACCATCACGAACCTCCTGGACGACCTGTCCGACGCCACAGGCGACGAACGCACCGCCATCGCTTCGATCCTCTGGCAAGACGCCGCCCGACTGTTGCTGACCGGCGCCCGCCACTGGTCCGGCACCGGCAAGGGCCTGCTTCGCGAGGTGGTGGCCTACGACAAGGCACACGGGACCGACCACGCTCAGGCCCTGATGCACGGCGTCAGAACCGACGACAACACTCTGGCCGAGGCCGTGGACCGCATCCTCGCCGCGCACGGCGGCAGACTCTTCGACGGCTTCGAACTGGCGGCCGACGTTTAAGGCTCGACATCCACTAGGTCCCAGCGGCGTTTGGGGATCAGGCGGATGGCGAGGACCGCCGCTGCCGCGCCGACGAGGAAGCCGGGGATGGCCCAGCGCCAGCCGGTGAAGAAGCCGGTTGAGTCGACCTGGGCCTGCGCCGGGAGCGGCGCCTGGGTGGGCTCGGTGACCGGGGTGGGAACGGAGTCGATGGTGGTGGGGCCGCCGTCGAAGGTCTGCCCGTTCACGAGCTTGAGTGAGCGGATGAACTCCACGAGGGCGCTGGGGTTCGTGGCGGTGTGCCACGTCGGCTTCTCGGGCATGGTGCCGGTCGTCAGCGACTCGGTGGTCGCGATCCAGGGGCCGCCGGGTGCCTCCGGGTAGATGATGTCGATCCGCCAGACCGACATGTCATGGATCAGCCAGGTGGCACGGACGAACTGACCGACGTCGTGCGGTCCGTTGCCGTCGTCCGCGCGGCCGCCGGCCACCTCGGTCAGCTGCTGCAGGTCGCTGTACGCGCGATCCTCGTAGCCGAAGGCGAGCACGTGCGGCGGTGCGCTGAGCAGGACGCTGGTCGGACCGCCCGCGTGCGCGGGAGTGGTGCCGAGGGCGGCGACGGCGAACAGGGCGGCGAGCAGTGTGAGCGTACGGCGGACCATGGTGCTCTCCCTGAAGACGAGGACTCACCCCGGATACACCGCGACCGGCTAGAAGGTTCCGCGTGCCAACTCGACCGCCCGGGTCTTGTCGGCCACCTCCAGCCGGAAGGTGACCCCTCCACGCACCCAGACGAGCGTGGGTCCGGCAATCCGGATCACTCGCTGATCAGCCAGCACCAGCTCGTGCGGTGTCTTGAACCAGAAGGCGTCGAGGTCCGGCACGAACTCCAGGCTCTCGTAGTACTTCTTGAAGTACAGCGGCGACACCTCCGCCTGGAACTGCTCCAGCCGGACGCCGTCCCAGCTCATCGCCACGAAACCCTTCGACGCCTCGACACCGGTTGGTGCACCGAGATCCCTCGGCAGAGCGGGCCGGAACCCAGCAGTCCGCTCGGCTTGCTCCAGCGACAGGCGCCCCTGGACTTCAGGCACCGGCGGCGCGGTGCTCGGACCAGTACCGACCGGCTGGGCCTCCACTCCCCCGATGCGCAGCCACTCAGCCACAGTCGCGCGTACAGGTGGTGTCAGAGCCAGACCGGCGAGCAGCACCATGAAGCCGGCCAGGAACGCACGCCACCTGTCCCGCAGCCTTCGCCGCACGGGCAGATCCGCTACCCGCGTCAGCACTGCGGCCGTCAGCTCCTCATCGACCGGAGGTACGACGGCAGAACGTCCAAGGACTCGCAGTTCGTCGTCCAAGTTCATCGCTGCACCTCCTTGTCGGGTAGAGCGTCCCGTAGCCGGCCCAGTGCACGATGCAGCCGGGACTTGACCGTCCCACGTGGCCAACCGAGCACAACGGCCGTCTCCTGCTCGTCCAGGTCCAAGAGGTAGCGACAGGTCACGACGAGCCGCATGGGATCCGGCAGCGCCCGTACGGCGGTCAGAAGCTCGGTCCGCCGTTCCAGCGACACCGCGTGCTCAGCTGGATCCAGTACGACGTCCAGCGGCGCGGCCAGCTCCTCACGACGGGACCTGCGGCCGCGCGACCGTACGACGTTCCGGGTCTCGTTGGCGACGATCCGCAGGAACCACGGCCGGAACGCGGAACCCGAGCGGAATCCCCCGAGCGCTCGGTACGCCTTCACGAACGCCTCCTGCACCACATCGTCCGCATCCGCGCCGGCGCCGAGGAACACCGCCGTACGCTTCGCCACCTGGGCGTGCAGCAGCACCAGCTCGCCGTACGCGGCCGACTCACCACCGCGCACCCGAGCCAGGATCTCCGCCTCATCACCCTGGCTGATCTAGGCCCCCTGTCTACTTCCGGACACTGTGAGTACACCGCCAATCATCGCCAGGTTCCCGTGTATAGGGTCGGGTTGTGCCTGATATCGACGCAGCGTTTCTCGCTCTGCCCCGTCATGCCCTGGCCGAGGCCGCCTTGCAGCGCGCCCGCGATCTGGGCGCCACCTACGCGGAGTTCCGGCTGGAGCGGATCCGGTCCGAGTCCATCGCCCTGCGCGACAGCGTGCTGGAGAGCGCCACGGACGACGAGGATCTCGGCCTGGCGGTGCGTGTCATCCACAACGGCACCTGGGGTTTCGCCGCCGGCGTCGCGCTCACCGAGGACGAGGCGGTCCAGGTCGCCGAGCAGGCGGTGAACATGGCGCAGGTGTCCCGGCCGATCAACGCCGAGCCGATCGAGCTCGCCGACGAGCCGGTGTACGACGACGTCAGCTGGGTGTCGTCGTACGAGATCGACCCGTTCAGCGTGCCGCGGGCGGAGAAGGTCGCGCTGCTGACCGACTACAGCGACCGGCTGCTGAAGGCCGACGGCGTCGCGCATGTGAGCGTCCGCGTCGCCACGGTCCACGAGTGCAAGTTCTACGCGAACTCCGAAGGTACGTCGTACACCCAGCAGCGGGTCCGGATCGGCCCGGACCTCACCGCCCACGCGGTGCAGGCCGACCGGTTCGACTCGATGTCGACGTGCGCGCCGCCGGCCGGCCGCGGCTGGGAATACATGACCGGCACCGGCTGGAACTGGGACGAGGAGCTCGCACAGCTCCCTGGCTGGCTCGCCGAGAAGATGGCCGCGCCGGGCGTCGAGCCGGGCGCGTACGACCTGGTGATCGACCCGACCAACCTCTGGCTCACGATCCACGAGTCGATCGGCCACGCCACCGAACTGGACCGCGCCCTCGGCTACGAGGCGAACTACGCCGGCACCAGCTTCGCCACCACGGACAAGCTCGGCACCCTGAAGTACGGCTCGCCGGTCATGCACGTCACCGGCGACCGCACGGCCGAGAACGGCCTGTCGACCGTCGGGTACGACGACGAGGGTGTCGCCGGGCAGCAGTGGGACCTGGTCAAGGACGGCGTACTGGTCGGCTACCAGGTCGACCGCCGGATGGCGCGGGTGAACGAGGACCTGCTCGGTACGCCGCGCTCCAACGGCTGCGCGTACGCCGACTCGTCCGGTCACATCCCCATCCAGCGGATGGCCAACGTGTCGTTGCAGCCCGCCGCGGACGGCCCGTCCACCGAGGAGCTGATCAGCCGGGTCAAGAACGGGATCTACATCGTCGGCGACAAGTCCTGGTCGATCGACATGCAGCGGTACAACTTCCAGTTCACCGGACAGCGGTTCTACAAGATCACCGACGGCAAACTCGACGGTCAACTGCGCGACGTTGCCTACCAGGCCACCACCACGGACTTCTGGGGCTCGATGGAGGCGGTCGGCGGCCCGCAGACGTACGTCCTCGGCGGCGCGCTGAACTGCGGCAAGGCCCAGCCCGCGCAGTCCGGTGCCGTCAGCCACGGCTGCCCGTCCGCCCTGTTCCGCAGCGTCCGCATTCTCAACACCACGCAGGAGGCCGGCCGGTGACGACCGCCATTCAGCTCACCCCGCAGGACACCATCGAACGGGGTCTCGCCCTCGCCGCGGCCGGGGGCGCCGACGGCTGCGTCGTCATCGTCGCGGAGACCTCCAGTGCCAACCTGCGCTGGGCGAACAACACGCTCACCACCAACGGAGCGATGCGCGGCTCGAGCGTCACCGTGATCGCCACGGTCGGAGCCGGCGAGGGTACGGCGGCCGGAGTGGTCGGCCGCTCGTCGGTCACCGACGATTCACTGCGCGAGGTCGTGTCCGCCGCGATCGCGACCGCCCGCGGGTCCAGCCCGGCCGAGGACGCCCGCCCGCTCGTCGACGGCAGCGTCGGCGCGGACTGGGACGCCGAGCCGGACGAGACGTCGGTCAGCGTCTACTCGTCGTTCGCTCCGGCGCTCGGCGAGACGTTGCAGAAGGCTACGAAGGAGAGCCGCTGGCTGTACGGCTTCGCCGACCACGAGGTCATCACGCTGTACGTCGGCTCGTCCACCGGACTGCGGCTGCGCCAGGCGCTCCCCCGCGGCCACGTCACCGCCACCGGCAAGTCCGGTGACCTGAGTCAGTCGGCCTGGGTCGGCGCGGCCACCCGCGACTTCACCGACATCGACGCGCTCGCACTCGACAGCGAGCTCACCCGGCGCCTCGGCTGGGCTTCGCGGACCGTCTCGGTCGATCCGGGCCGGCACGCGACCGTGCTGCCACCGGCGGCCGTCGCGGACGTGATGACGTACCTGTACTGGTACCTCGACGGGCGGGAGGCCTTCGAGGGGCGGACGGTGTTCTCGAAGGCGGGCGGCGGCACCCGGATCGGTGACGCGCTGTCGTCGCAGCCGGTGAACCTGCGGTCCGACCCGCAGTTGCCGGGGCTCGAGACGTTCCCGTTCGCGGTGGCCCGATCGTCCGGTGGATCGTCGAGCGTGTTCGACAACGGACTCACGCTGACCGCGACGGACTGGATCCGTGGCGGCAAGCTCGAGAACCTGATGACCAGCCGGCACACGGCGTCGCTGATCGGCGCGCAGGCCGCGACCCCGGCCGTCGACAACTACGTGCTGTCGGTCGACGGCGCGACCGGATCGACCGACGACCTCGTCGCCGGGCTCGAGCACGGCCTGCTGCTCACCTGCCTGTGGTACATCCGGATGGTCGATCCGCAGACGCTGCTGCTCACCGGCTTGACTCGCGACGGCGTCTACCTGGTCGAGAACGGCGAGGTGACCGGTGCCGTGAACAACTTCCGCTTCAACGAGAGCCCGGTCGACCTGCTCGCCCGGTTCACCGCCGCCGGCGCCACGGTCCCGTCGTTCTCGCGGGAGTGGGGCGACGACTTCTCCCGCACCGCGACGCCGCCGCTGCTCGTGCCCGACTTCAACATGTCCAGCGTCAGCCAGGCCAGCTGAACTTCTGCCGGACAACGGAACGCCCCGCGAACCCTCGGTGGGTTCGCGGGGCGTTCTGCGTGTCTGCGATCAGACGGTCGGGTAGCCCGGCTCGGCCGGACCGGCACCCGGCTGGCCGAAGCGCTCGGCCGCCTTCGGGTCCGGACCGTACTGGTTGTCACCGGCCCCACCCTCCTGGGCCGCCAGCACGATGAACCAGATCCAGCCGATACAGGGGACCAGGTTGATCAGGATCCACCAGCCACTGCGGTTCGTGTCGTGCATCCGCCGGATGGCCACACCGATCGACGGCAGCAGCACGGCCAGGCTGTAGATCGTCGAGAGGACGCCGCTGCTCCCGTTGGCGTAGTCCGTGCCGATGATCCTGTCCAGGATGCTCAGGATGATGGACACGATCACGTTGAAGAGTACGAACATCCAGTACTCTTTGCGCCGGGCTCGGCCACTGAACACGGCGTACTTCTTGAGGACGTCGATGTACCACTGCATTACTGTTTCTCCGATGGTCGAAGGTGAGACGCGGACAGAGCCTGTCGGAACCGGTCGGGGTTCGTCAATGCAACTTTTCGCTTTGGTGACCACACCGCAATCTCCCGCGCCGGAACTAGAGCCAACTTCACCTTTTCGGAATCCGGCAGCTGTCGGGATGCTAGAGCCGGCTTCAGCTTTCCGGCTTGGTCAACGTGACCCGCCACATCCGCCGTTGGCCCTCGTCGTACGGCGTTGCCTGGTCGAAGGTCCACTGATCGGCGAGCTCGGTCACCAGTTGCTCGTCGAAGAACCGGCCGACGAAACCGTCGTGCATGCACAGACCGTTGTCGAGCTGCTGCCAATGACTCGAACACGGGTCCTCCGCCGACCACACGGCGTACACGAAAAGCCCGCCAGGGCAGAGGACGCGGTGGATCTCCGCGACCAGGGAGCGCAGTTCGGTGCGGGAGAACGCCATGTTGAGCAGGAGATTCGCGAACACGGCGTTGACCGTGGCATCGGCCGGCGGCAACGGATCGCGGACATCGTGCAGCGCGGCCGTGACGCGGTCGTCGAGGCCCTCCCGCTGCGCTTCCAGCC
Source organism: Kribbella sp. NPDC026596 (assembly GCF_040638415.1). Taxonomy (NCBI): domain Bacteria; kingdom Bacillati; phylum Actinomycetota; class Actinomycetes; order Propionibacteriales; family Kribbellaceae; genus Kribbella; species Kribbella sp. NPDC026596. The sequence continues at coordinate 41,610 of NZ_JBEZYF010000060.1, forward strand.
GAAGTTGATCGAGGGCCGACTCGCTGAAGTCGGTGGCGTGCACGCTGAATCCCTGTCTGGCCAGGAAGAGCGCGTCGCGGCCATGCCCGGCGCCGAGCTCCAGGACATCATCGATGCCTGCGGCACCGAATGCCTCGGCCGCCCACCGCGCCGCGGCCGACGGCTCCGATCCGTGCAGTTGCGGATGCTGTGCGTACGCGGTCTGCCAGCGTTCCTGCTGAGCTCTCGCAAGCTCGACGTGTCCAGTCTTCATGTTGCTCCCCGTGTTCGTCACGCCAATCTGGACGACCGGCAGACCGCAGCAGCCTACGACAGATTTGAGTAGACGTACTCACGCGGTTCTCCGTTCCCCGTCGCGATAGTGAAGTGAACCTAGGAGGACTCGATGCCTACCGCCGCTATCACCTGTCCGACGTGTAAGAGCCCGCTGCAGCTCACCATCGAGCCCGCGCCAGCTCCGCAGCCTTACCCACAAGGTTTTCCACAGCCTCAGTTCGCTCCCGTTCCGGTGCCGCCGCCGACGTACCCGGCACCGCCCTCGCGGGGCATTCCAGCACCACCATCGGTTCGCGTTCCAGCACCACCATCGGTTCGCGTTCCAGCACCAGCATCGGTTGGCGTTCCCGCGCCAGCATCGGTTGGCGAACCTCGCCACCTCCCGCCGCCGCCCAAGCCACCGAAGCCTCACAAACACCGGAAGCTGAGCCCGCAGGCCACCCTGCTGGGCCTGGGCGTCCTGCTGCTCCTCGCCGCCACCGTGACCTTCCTCGCCGTCAACTGGGACAGCCTTCCGGTCGCGATCCAGGCCGGCATCATCGGCACCCTCGCCGCCCTGGCGTTCGCGGGCTCCATCCCCGCCAGCCGACGCTCCCTGGCCGGTACCGCCGAGGCCCTCGCCATCCTCGGCTGCGGCCTGCTCACCGTCGACCTGTACGGCGCCCGCGCCCTGAGCCTCGGCTCACTGGAAACCATCGACTGGTTCACCTACAGCGCGATCGTCTTCGGATCCCTTGCCCTGATCAACCTGTTCATGACCCGGCTCGCACCTCGCGTGGTTACTTACGGTGTCACCACCGTGATCGCCGGTCAGCTTCCGCTCCCCCTGATCCTGGTCGACCGGACGAACCTGCCGGTACTGCTTGCCGCCTTGCTGGCCCAGGTCGTCATCACCCTGGTGCTGTCGGCCAAGGGCACCCCCATCGTCCGCCGTACCGGAGCCATCACTTCGGCGGTCGTCTTCTGCGGCATCCTCGTCGCCGGCATGACGCGGACCTTCCTCGGTCTGCTCGCCACCTACTCGAGCACCTACTTCGACCTCACCGGTCCGATCCCCACGCACGCCGAGTTGCTGAAGACGGTCGCGACGGCCGCGGTCGTCTGTCTCGCCGCCGCGACCGGACTCGTCATCCTCACCAAGCGGCCACTCCCCGCAGCGATCCAGTCGGGAGTCGGCGAGGCCGTCTGTGCGGCAGCGGCCGGGTTCGCCGTCGCCACCTGCCTTCCGCAACTGCCCGGTCCCGGCCGCTGGCTGACCACCGGCGTCGTCGCCGCGCTCGGAATCACGGAGGTGCTGGTAGCCCGCCGTACCGGCAGGCTGGCGCTCGTTCTGCACGTCTCGACCATCACCGTTGCCGCGGTCGACCTCCTCTTCTGCCTGCTGACCGACGACATCCGGCAACTCGGCTACTTCGCCGCGATCGTCGCCGGACTGGCCGTGTTCGCGGCCCTGCGCAAGGTCGTCGACGCCGTCCCGGCCGCCGCGGTCGCTTCGCTCGGCGCCCAGTTCGCCATCGTGCTGTTCGCCATCGACGATTACATCGGTTTGTGGGCAGGCGCCGTCAGTCTCGCGCTCGTCGGCGCGACCGGTATCGCCCTCGCCTGCCGGTACGTCGGTCAACCGCTGGAGCGAGTGTTGATCTCGACCGCCGCCTGCGCCGTACTGCTCGCCCAGATCATGGCAGCGACCGTCGACGCCGACACCGCGACCGGCGTCGTACTCACGATCGCCGCCGCCCCCTTGGTTGCGTACGGCATGAATCCTGCCCGGCGCGCGGGTCTGCTGGTGGCCGGCGCGTTGCTGATCATCGCCAACACCGCCTTCGTTCTGGCGTCCGGCGCCACGACGGTCGAGTGGTTCACCATTCCGCCCGCGATCATCCTGCTCGGCATCGGCATCCTTGCCTGGCGCAACCAATCGAGCTGGGTCTACCTCGGCCCCGGCCTGCTGATCGGCCTGGTCCCGTCCACATTGCTTGCTGACAGCAACGACAACTGGATCCGCGTCACGCTCGTCGTCGCCGCGGCGCTCGCCGTCATCGTGATCGGCACCCAACGCGGGCTCCAGGCCCCCTTCGTCATCGGCGCCGCCGTCCTCGCCAAGATCGGCATCTGGCAGTTCCTCGAGGTCGCCCCGCTGATCCCCCGCTGGATCACCCTCGGTGCCGCCGGCGCCATCCTCCTCACCGTCGGCGCCACCTACGAACGCCGCCTCACCCAGGCCAAACAAGCCGCCCGCTGGATCACCGCCCTGCGGTGACGCGCGCTCTCGGTTTCCCCCGTGGCCCCTGGGTCCGCATACTTGGTTCGAGGAGAATCGCGACCCGGGGGCCGGATGACGAATCGCAGCGACAAGCAGACGGCGGACGTGCTGCTGCTTGCCAGCGTGCTCGAGAAGCTCCGCACCCATGACGGCCTCACCATCGCCCGGCTGCACGCGAGCCGCTCCGGCATCGCCGCACCCCTGGTCGACCTGGCCGCCACCCGCCGCTTCGCCAGCGTCCACGATCTCGAGCCGGCCTCCGCGGCCCTCGACCTGGTCGCCACCTGCGTCCGCGACGACCTGCACGGCACCCAACAACTGGTAGCCGACGCAATCCTCGCCCTCGGCCTCCACACCGACACCTACGCCCGGGCCGGCATCGACGACCGCATCACCCATTCTCTGTACAGCACGTCCCTGGGACGCCGCCGGGAAACCCTCCTCAACCACTGGCACCGCCTCCACCAAGCTCTGGGCCACCAACCCGGCGAAGCTCCCAGTGACCGAGCCCTGCGCGGCACCACCGAGCCCGCCGTCCTCCGGGAGCTGGCCAACCAGCTCATCCGCCGCGACATCTACTCGGTCGGCTCGAAGACCGTGGTCATGATGGACGCCGCGCCGGCCGCGAACGCGGCGCCCGCCGGTCAGGTGATCGTGGTCGGCGGTGCAGTGATGGACGCGACCTTCCGAGTCAAGAACACGCCTGCACCTGAGACGTCGAGTGAGGCCTACGGCTTCGATCTGTCGCCCGGCGGCAAGGGTTTGAACCAGGCCGTCGCGGCCGCCCGGCTCGGGATGCACACCTCCCTGATCGCCGCGGTTACCGACGATCGCTTCGGCGAGGAGATCATCCAGTACCTGGAGGACGAGGGCGTCGACACATCACTCGTGAAGCGCGTGCGCGGACGTCGTACGCCGTTCACCGGGGTGTTCGAGAAGGAACTCGGCGACAGCATCGCGGTCAACTGGCGGAACCAGAACGAGGTGTTCCTGTCGCCGGAGGACATGGACGAACGGTTCGAGGCGGTCTCCGGCTGCGACGCGCTGCTGATGACCTTCGAGGTGCCCCGGGAGACGATGCAGCGGACGCTCGCCTTGGCCCACCGGGACCCGGACAACCGGCCGCTCGTGCTCGTGACGCCGGGCCAGCCGTACGTCGACGAGCGCATCTCGCGCGACGCGTTCCCCCGGATCGACTACCTGGTCGCCCATCCGTGGGAGCTCGGCCACTTCGCGTCGGCCGGCATGGTTCCGTTCGACCCCGACCCGGTCGCCCGGAACCTGCTCGCCTTCGGGGTGGAGACGCTGTGCATGCTCGTCAACGGCGGCTGCACGGTGTACTCCGGGGCCGCGCACGACGTGATCAGCGTGCCGACGATCCCGTCGATCTACAAGGAGTCGGCGACCGCCCGGGACGCATTCTGCGCGGCGCTGGCGGTGAAGCTGATCGACAACAAGCGGAAGTTCGACGGAGCGGTGGCCGTCTGGGCGGCGGCCGCCATGTCGTGCGCGACCACCGACTTCCCGCTGTCGAACTCGATGCCGGACCGCCTCCGCATCGAAGCCCTCCTGGCCCGCTCCCCCTTCACCGTCAACGGCGGCTTCAACTAATCGCTTCACCGTTGACGGCGGCTTCAACTGGTCAGCGGCGGAGGCGGCGCTGGTTCTCGAGCGGGACGGCTTCGGTGATGCCGCGCAGGCGGCAGCAGTAGATCACCGAGTCGAGCAACTTGGCCCGGCTCTGCTCGAAGCGCCCGCCCGGGTTGGCTCGACGCAGTTCGCTCAGATTGGCGCCGCCGTACCGGGTCCGGAGCTGGCGCGGGCTGGCGTAGATGCCGTCGACATACAGATACGGCCGGGCCTCGATCGACATCCACTGCTGCCAGTTGGCGGCCCGGTAGCTGGCTCCGACGAACCCGAGATTCGGATCGACCGCCGTGGTCAGCAGTTGCACGCTGGGAATCTCGCGCCGGATCACCTGCCGGACTTTCGACAGCAGATACGAGATCGCATTCACCGGCGCGACATCGAACGAATACACCCGGGACACGTCCCACGCCGCACCGAGCGGTACGCCGAACTGCGCCTGAATCTGCCGTCCGACCTTCATCCATTCCAGCGGGGAAACACTGCAGAGCGTCACCGGGAGCTTGTTCACCGGGTCCACCAGTGCGAAGTTCACCGAGCCCTCGCGGGCACTGCGCAGATAATGCAGATGGCTGAAGATCCGGTCCGCTTCAAGGTTCCCGAGCCGGACGAAACGCAGATCGGTCAACTCGTACTTGTCTTTCGGAATCAAGTCGTCGATGGCCCGCTGATCGCGTCGTAATCGGGCCGCGTTGCGATTCAGTTCCGCGATCACCGGCTTGAGCCCGATCATGCCGTTCGGGCGGGCCAGGCGCGGCAGGTGCAGCAGCGTACGGACGCTGAGCGCGCGCTGCGGGACGCCGCGCCGGTGCACGGCGTCGACGAGCAGGTCGGCGAACCCGGGTGCATGCCTTCGGCAATCATCGAGCGAAAGCCTGGCTGCTGGGGACACGTCGACTGCTGGGACTGGAGGCGGCGGGACGACCGCGGGAGCCGCCGGGCCGGCGGCGCTGATCACCACACCTGGAATGCTAGCCGACCGTTGCCGCGGCCTGGCAACTTCCCAACCGGACGAGTTTTGGCGGCGTGTTGGACCGGCGGCCGCCAATTGGCAGGCCAGGTCTGCCAATTGGCGCAAAGCGATACCAGGAAAGCTGCCAGCGTATCACCGCCGCCCGCCAAACACCGCAGACACTCCCGGAGCGAGGTTGCCAAAATCATGTCCGGACATAGAACCAGGTGCCAAATTATCTCCATTGACAACCGATTGTCGCGGCGTTCACTGAAAGCGTAACCAATAACGCCGAGCCGCCGCCCAACTCTAACCAGTGAGTGGCGAAAGACAAGAACTCAAGGGAAGTGAATCGAAGGAAAGAGGAAACGCCATGCCTCCCAACGAATTCGTCGCGACCGTCGTCGTGCTGGCCAGTGCGGTACTCCTGATCTCCTTCTGGAAACAGATTCTGTTCATTCTGCTCTTCGGGGTGGTCATGGTCTTCTGCTTCGGCCTCTACAACGTCGCAACCGCCATGGGGCGCTGAGCGCAGCGCTCCGGCAACACCCGCTCGACACCCGCCCGGGGCTCCCCGGGCGGGTATTTTTGTAGGCTCGCATTCGTGAGTGACTCCGCCGCGGATCTCAGCCTGACCGAGTTGCTGCCGTTATTGGCGCAGCGCAAACTCTCCGCGCGTGAACTCGTCGAGGATTGCCTGCGCCGGATCGACCTGTCCGAATCGACGATTCGCGCATTCGTCACCCGCACCCCCGAACTCGCGCTGGAGGCCGCCGACCGCGCCGACCAGGCGCGCGCCACGGGCGAGCCGGTCGGTGCGCTGGCCGGCGTACCCGTCGCGGTCAAGGACGTGTTCCTGACCAAGGGCGTGCTCACCACGGCGGGCAGCCAGGTGCTGGCCACCTATGTCCCGGCCGAGGACGCGGCCGTCTGGGAGCGCCTGTCGGCCGCGGGCGCCGGGTTGCTCGGCAAGACCACGACCCACGAGTTCGCCTACGGTACGGCGTCGACGCCGACAGCCAACCCGTGGGACGTACGCCGTACCCCCGGTGGATCGTCCGGCGGATCCGCGGCCGCGCTCGCGAGTCGCATGGTCCCGATCGCCACCGGCACCGACACCGGCGGCTCGCTCCGCATCCCGGCCGCCGCGTGCGGCGTCAGTACCCTCCGCAGCGCCCGCGGCCGGATCTCCCGGTACGGCGTGATCCCGCTGAGCCCCTCGTTCGACGTGGCCGGGCCGATGGCGCGCCGGATGCTCGACATCTCGATCCTGATGCGCGTCCTGGCCGGACCCGATTCCCGGGACCCGGCAACGCGGGACGAGCCGATTCCGCCGTACCCGCTCGAGCCCCCGACCGACCTCAGCGGTGTCCGGATCGGGCTGCCGACCGAGATGTCCTGGCAGCAGGTCGACGACCGCATCGCCACCGTCTGCCGCGACGCCCTCGATCTGCTCGTCGCCCGCGGCGCCCACCTGATCGAGATCGACAGCCCACCGAACACCAAGGCGGTCCTGGAGAAATCCACCGGCGTCTTCGACACCATCAACGAGAGCGAAGCCCACCAGATCCACGACGCCCTGGTCCCCCACAGCCACCTCTACACCCCCCAGGTCCGCGAACGCGTCCGCAAAGGCGAACGCATCAGCCCCGAACGGTACGCCGAAGCCCTCCGCCTCCGTGATCAGTGGACGTACGACTGGCGCGAAATCATGACCACCCATCGCCTGGACGCCCTGGCCCACCCCACGATCGACGCCGCCCCACCCCTCATCGACCACACCCGCCCACCCAAGGGCCCCCGCATCCGCCTCTCGGTCCCCTGGTCCATAGCCGACTTCCCCGCCCTCAACGTCCCCGCCGGCAAAGACCCCCGAGCCCTCCCCGTGGGCCTCTCCCTGGCCGCGATCCCCGAACGCGAAGCCGACCTCGTCAGCCTCGGCATCGCCATCGACGAAGACCTACGAATGTGGCGCCACGCCCCCAGCCCCTGAGTCCTACTTCGGCGAACTGAAAACCGCCGCCCACCGCCGCAGCCCCCATGACTTCGATCGCCTCACCACCACAGGCAGCCGAACGTTGGCCGCGACCGTCCGAGCACCGTTCTTCTCACTCGCCAAGCTGATCGTGACCAGTGAAGACGTGTCATCGGTCTGCCCGGCAGAGTGCAGCCAGAACTCGACGGAGTCGTACCTCAGCGCAACGCGATAGAGGTTGTCCGACGCAACCCGCAGGTTGGCGCCGTCCGTCGAGCAGGTCAACTTGAACTCGGCATCCGGCTGGTAGCTCTCGGCGAAGACGTACGTGGTGATGCGCAGCGATTCGTCGTTCACCGTCGTGATCCGGCCCTGGGCGTCGAGCACCAGCTTGCGCCGTGTGGTCTCAACCGGCGCGACCCGAAGGAAGTAGGAGTCCTTGAACGTCGGGTGAAGCGCAAGTAGTCGCGCAGCACTGAGCCAACGCCGCGGAGCATCCTCCAGAACCTCGTCCGGCATCGCCGGGAAGCTCGAGGTAGCTGGGTAGAACTTCCCTCTCCTCTTCAACTGACCGATCACCCCGCGGCTCATCTCGACGATCTCCGCGAAGGACGGCGGATATAGCTCGAGATTCGGATAGCCCCGCACGCGCAGCTGGAAAATCACCATGCCGGCAACCACGTCCGCCTTCACAACCGTCGCATACCGCACCGGCAGCACGAACGGCTCATGCCGGTCCGCACGCACAAACCCCAGAACGGCGACCGCACCCACAACCTGCTGATGCCGCACCGCATCCTGCAGCGCAGGCGCAACCCACCGCATGCGATAGCGAAACTGAATGATGCCGCCTTCCGGCAGCGCCAGAGCGGTCTGGATATCCTCGGCGTACCTTCGGCGGTCATCTGACGAGAGAAGTAGCAGGCCGTTCATCGGTCCCCTCCCCGGTGCCGGCGCCAAAACCGCGCCGTCAGCTCACAGAGTCGTCGGCTAACCCTTCGCGGTGAAGCACATCAAGGCATGACCACCTGTCCGTACACATGCCGGCTCACCTCTCCGGGACCACAATCGACTGGTCCGCGCCCTCGGTCACCATTCGCATTTCCACCTACCAGTCTGTTTCTCCCCGGCGACGCCTGATGAAACCGTCGCGGTCGACACATTGCCGTAACGCCAATTGGTGCAGTCGTTTGACCGACCATGAGCATCTTGGGTGGACGAAGACCAGCAGTTGTCAGCGAGGATGCCTGCAGTGCCAAGTCCGGCACCCGCGGTCATCTGAACGTCCTTCTCTAGGGTCCTGAAGATGCCGCCAACGCCAACAGTCCCGCACCTATAGACGCGGCCACTACGCTGACTTGCAGTGGCGATCCAGGCCCGAGAATCGGCGGCAACGCCACCAGAGCTGCTCCAGCAGTTGCCGCAGCCCACCGGCGAAATACCCGCGACTTCGACCGTGTCACGACCAAGGGCAACCGAACGTGCGCCGGAATGGTCGTCATCTCGGTCTTCTCACTCGCCAGACTGATCGTCACCCGCGAGTAGACGTCGTAGCTCTGGGCGGCCAGGTGCAGCCAGAACTCGACCAAGTCGTACTTGACTGCGACGTGGTAGACATCCTCTGACGCGACTCGAACATTGGTGCCGTCTGTCGTGCAGGTGAGCTTGAACTCCGCATCCGGTGCATACTCCTTGCCGTAGATGGACGCGACGACTCGGAGGGACAACCCGTCGACCGTCCGGAGCCGACCCGTCTCGTCGAATCGCACTTCCTTGCCTCGTTGGGTCTCGAGGGTGGCGACACGGAGGAAGTAGGAATTCTCGAAGCTGGGATGGAGTGCCAGGCGTCGCGCCGCCGTGATCCAACGGTTCGCGGCGTCGCGGCCGTCCTGTCTGGGCAACTGAGCAGAGTCCGACGTCGCCGGGTAGAAGGCTCCCTCGGGAGTGACCGGCAGTTGGCTCAGCAATTCCCGGCTCTTGAGGACGACGTCAGGCAGCGACCGGTCGTACCGCCGCAGATCGACATACCCGCCGACGCGCAACTTGAAGACGAAGAACTCCGCGACGTATTCCGCCGACGCAACGATCGAATAGCGGATCGGCAGGATGAACGGTTCTCCAGCTCTCACAGTGCTGTGAAAGCCAAGTACAGCGGGAACTCCGTCAGCCCGGTGATTCAGCACCGCCTTTCGCAGCGGAGGAGCCACCCATCGTTGCGGATAGCGGAACTGGAGGACCGCGCCCTCCGGTGCGGCCAGGACGGTTTGGATGTCCTCGGCGTAGCGTCGGCGGTTGTCGGACGAGAGAAGCAGCAGGCTTTGCATCGATCCCCCTCCTGGCGAGCCTGCGCCACTCTTGGCGTCAGCTCACAGAATCGTGTTGCCTCTCTGGATTTCTACCCAGGGGAACGCGATCTGATGCCCGAGATCATGGAGGGCTCGACTATCAAGGGCATTCGGGGCGGATGGGATGTGCATTCGACAACGGATTCGGGATTGTGCCGGTGGTGGGGATTGGGGGCCGGGTGTCCAGGTCGGCGTAGCCGAGGGTTAGGCGGTAGCCGTTCAGGGGGTAGCGGGCGAAGGTTTCGGCGGTTAGGGCGGTGGCGGACAGGCGGTCGGCGTACTCGGGGTGGGTGGTGGTATAGAGGTCGACTTCGCCTCGGGCCAGGCCCCAGAAGGTTTCTGCGGGGATGAGGTTGAGGTCGGCTAGGGGGTTGAGGACTCCTAGGAGGAGGGCGTCGACGAGGTACTGGCGGAGGATGTGCCAAGGCTTGCGTGGGAGGACTCGGTGGTGGGAGTCGGGTTCGGGGCCTCGGGCAAGGATGGGGGTGGTGGAGATGTTGATGTCGTCGACCAGGTCTTTGATGACCAGGCGGGACGGGAGGCCTTCGGGGGTGCAGATGATGGCTAGGTTTTCGCCGTGCGGGTTCACGGTGATGCCGTAGTGGTGCATGAGGTGGAGTAGGGGGCGGAGGAGGGTGGCTAGGAGGTGGCTGATCCAGGTTTGCGGGTCGACGCCGGCGCGGCCGATCATTTCCGAAACCAGGCCGGGGTGGAGGACGGCGGCTAGGGGCCAGACGGTCTCGCCTTCCCGGAGGCGAGGGTCGACGGGGTCGCGCCAGATGCAGCCGAGGGTTTCCGTCCATTGGTAGGGGATGCCGGGGGCGGTGGAGAGTTGTGGGTGGCGGACGGTGACGGAGGCGACTTCGCCCAGCAACTCCGTGCCCAGGCGGGCGAACACCTCGTCGCGGTACCAGAGGCCGCGGAGCCACTGGGTGATCATCGGAGCCGCGAGGGTGCAGTGTTCGGGGATGCCGCGGTAGACCGAGGTGTTGAGGATCTTGAGGGGCAGCTTCACCTGGTATCGCAGGGGTGAGGAGGTGTTCACCATCGTCCGGATCGACTGCGTGGGCAGGTACTCGTCCGGCCCCTCCCCCAGTACGACGATCTCCCCCGTGGCCAGCTCACGCGCCCACTGCGTTCGTACGACGTGGTCCAACTGCCACGGGTGACACGGAAGCCATACATACGAGTCCGGATCGACTAGCTGACCGCGGAACTCTTCCAGAACCGATGGACCTAGTTCCCGCCCGACCACCGAGTGCTCCGACAAGTCCGGCGTACCGCGGAACTCCGCAAGCCCACGCCGTACGGCGAGCCACACCAAACGCAGCGGAGTCCGTGCCTCCGGCGCATAGCGCAGACTGTCCTCCGCAGAGAACCCCAGTCGGCCCTTGTTGGCCACCAGCAACGGATGTCCGGTCAGATGCCCTTCCAACCGGCTGTGGTGCAACTCCAACAACTCAGAAGCCGGCACAGCACTACTAGCCATGCGTACGTCGGCCGCCAGCGTGCTGGTCAGTTCCGCCACATACCCAGCCACGGTCGACCCGTCCAGCCCCAGTACGCCGGCCGCGTCGACGAGGAACTGCACTGGGTCGGTCGCGACCTCACTCTCGTCGTTCCCGAGGATGCCGGCCGTGGTACGGCGTACCGAGTCCGCTGCGACCCGCCAGCTGCCAAACGCACCACGGGTCGCCCCGAAGGTGTACGACACCTCACCCAAATCGAGGCGATTGTCGACAGGCTGCAGCAGGTTCTCCGTGCAGAACTGCGAGATCAGCTTCGCCAACAGCTCTGCCGAACAGCGATCCCAGTGAGTCATCCGGGGATGGCGAAGGTCGTGAAGGCCGTGGACTTGAGCAAGCGGAACACCTCACGCCCAGCCACGCTGTTCAGGATGCCCGCATTGCGAATCGCCCCGATGCCCAGATCCGGAGCTGCGACACCATGGCTGTGCAGATCCGCGTTCGCCACGAAGATCCGGCCCGCGAGCTCGTCGTCCGCGTGAACACTGTGGTCCCGGTTGATCACCCAACGCCCCGCGGCGTCACGCGTGATCCGATCCTCCACCGACGTCAGAAAGGGCAGCGGGCGGTTGCGGTAGCCGGTGGCCGCCACCACGGCGTCGCAGTGGTGCTGGAACGTCCTGCCGCTGTCGGAGTGCTGCAGCGTCAGCTCGACACCGTCTGCACGAGCGACCGCGGACACCACGGCCACGCCGACCTGCAGCTCGACCGGTGCGACGGGCGCAGCACTCAGATCGCGCTGGTAGAGCACGTCGTGGATGTCATCGAGGGTGTCCGACGAGATGCCCTTGTAGTGCCGCCACTGCTCCTTGACCAACTTGTCGCGGGCCGCCTCGTCCAGTGCGTGGAAGTAGTCGACGTACGACGGTGTCGTCATCTCCAGCACGAGCTTCGAGTAGTCCAGCGGTGTGAACGACGGAGTCCGGGTCAGCCACGACACTGCAGGCCCACCGTCGGCGTTGGCGCGCAGCAGGTCGAGAGCACACTCCGCACCGGACTGGCCGGACCCGACGACCGTGACGCGACCGGTCCGTAGCAGGTCCTCCCGCCGGAACAGGTAGTCCGCGGAGTGCAGGAACCGCTCCTCGGGCAGTCCGGCCAGTGCGGCCGGCACAGCGGGCTCAGTACCCACTCCGACCACCAGATGCCGGGTCTCGAACGTCTCCACGACGTCGCCACGCTCCACGGTGAGCTCGAACGCAGAGCCGGTCCACATAGCGTCCCGCACGTGGTGGCCGAAGTGCAGTGAGTCCAGCTGCGCCGCACACCAGCGCAGGTACGTCTCGTACTCGCGCCGCGTCGGATGGAACTTCTCCCGTACATAGAACTGGTACAGCCGGTCGTTGTCCCGCAGATACGACAGGAACGACAACGGATGCGCCGGCTCCACCAGGCTGACCAAGTCCGCCAGGAACGACACCTGCAGCATGGCGTCGTCGAACATCAGCCCGCGGTGCCAAGTGAACTCCGGCCGGCTGTCCAGCACAGCGAGTTGTACGTCGTCCACACCGGACGCCAGCGCGGCCAGTCCGAGATTGAACGGGCCACAGCCGATCGCGATCACGTCGTACATGTCATGCCTCCCGATTCCTGCATGGTCCGGGTGCGAACCATCAGTAGTGCTCTCTTGTCGGGCAGCTGTAGCTCCCCTTGCTGGACGAACCCGGCCGCGACGAACGCACGGACGGACGGCGTGTTCTCGAGGTCCGGCTCGGCCACGACTCGCTGACAGGCCGGATCGGCCCGCAGCACCGCATCCGCGAGCGCACGCAGCAGTTGGCGCCCGAGCCCGCATCCGACCCGGGTGAGGTCACCGATGGCGACGTGCACTCCCCAGTCGTGCTCGTCGCTGGCGTAGTACTCCGCTAATCGGTCGTGCCGTACTCGGTACAGCTCGACGTACCCGAAGTCTTCCGCGTCGACCGCGGCCACGCACGGGACCGAATGCTCCCCCGCGGCCTGCCCGGAGATCTCCTGCGCCCAGCGCTCCACCGACCAGTCCTGGTGCCACCACTGCCTGATGTGCGGCTGTGCCATCCACAACGCGATTCTGGCGGCATCCTCGGCACCGGCCGGGCGGAGGTCGAAACCGTTGTCCAGATGCAGCATCGGCCTGATGTCACACCTCATCGGAGCGGGTTCGGGATGTCGAGGTAGACCGACTGCGCATCCAGCGGGGCGACGACCTCGTCGATGCCGCGCAGCCGGGTCATCATGTTGGCCTTGCACGGCAACGTCTCCGCCTCGAGCCAACGACGGGCCAGCCGATCGCCATCCGGCCCAGCCGCCTTCAGCAAGGGCAACGCCAGCGTCAGCCGATCGCGCACCACGCTCAGCAGCTCGCCCTCGTCCGCAAGCCCGTCCACGGCCAGGCAGCCGACAGCGGCCAGCGCCTGGTTGTGCAGCAGGTAGTAGGTCAGTCGATCGTCGACAATCGGATCATCGACAACTGCCAGCGTCGAGTCGCTCAGGCCGGTCACGCCGAGCAAACCGCGCAGGTACGACGAAGCCAGGTAGTAGCCCTGGTTGTCGCGATACGCACCACCCTTGATCCGCCCGAGCCCATCCAGCCGGACGAGGGTGTTCTGCTGATGTGCTTCCAGTCCGATGCCGGTCTCGGCGTACAGGTGCAGCATCGGGATCAACACATGGTCGATGTACGTCGCCACCCAGCCGGCCGGGTCCTCCGCGGCGTACTCGCTCAGACGGCTGACGCCACCGGGCCGTGGCGCGACTAGACCGGCCAAACATGCATAACTGTTGACGTCTGCCGGCACCTCTCGTAGAGCAACGTCAAGACCAGTCAATGTTGGTCCACCTTCGTCAAGAGCAACCCACGCGGGGTCGCGGACGATGGTGAACCGCGGGTGCGCGGTCGCCGTACCGGCGTTGCAGGCCGCGTCCAGCAGCCGATTGATCTCCAGCCCGCGGCGGAGTTCGGTCGGCGTCGACTCGCGCCGGGAGTTGGTGATGCGTAGTCCGAGCGACAGCTTCAGCATCACTGGCAGGTCCGGGTGGAAAACAGTCCGCAGACTCGACGTCGGGTACCACTCGGCACCCTGCGGACCGAGCGCCTTCACTCGGCCGGCCTTGACGAGCGAGGCCACCCGCGGACGCTGCATTACGGATGCCGCCTGCCACGGGTGGGCCGGGATCAGCACCCGCCCGGCCGACGGAGTGATACCGGCCAGCGCGCCCATTAGCTGCACAGCGTCCAGTCCCTGCAGCGAGGGAGCGCCGGCCACCTGGTCCGACGACACCAGCTCGGCATCGGCTTCGAACCAGTGCAGTGCGAAGCGGCCACCGAGCTCCGGCGAGTACGCCGCCAGTTCGTCACCGCTCAGTCCGTCCCGGCTCTTCGGCGCGGGGTGATTCAGGTGCCCGAGCAGCAACGCCTGCTCCAACTCCAGGAAGCGCCCCGGCCCGCGTTCACCATCGGCAGCCGAAACGAAGAGCTCCACGTTGCGCACCGACTCTGCCGTCCGCGCCGCGAGGTCGTCGATCTCCGCCGGATCCGCATCCGCGGACAGCAACCTGACCAGACCCTCAGGAGTCGCCGACACGCCATCGACCTGTACGTCGCTGAACTGGTGCAGGCCGGTCCGGGAAGCGTGCTCCACCCGCGCCGTCACGGTCGAGCCCCCGACCGGCAACGTGAGCGGCCCGGCCGCGACAGGCACAGCGGTCTCCCGCGTGTAGCACCGCAGGATCGCATTGAGATGTGCAACAGCCGCTGTCGAGGTCATGGGGCCTCCCGGCCTGGACTGAGGAGCGGAGGGAGCGCAGCGACCGGAGCGACGAGGGAAGGCCGGGAGCCAAGGCCCCATGACCGCGCCGTGCCGGAGGCGCGGCAATCCAATGGAGTACTCACGAGACGAC
>NZ_JBEZYF010000061.1:0-54384 GCF_040638415.1 Kribbella sp. NPDC026596
ACACCACCGAGGATTGGAAGTCTGATGAGCAAGCTGATGTTGAGTGCGAAGAACCTGCTGGTTGCCGCGGCCGGGACCGGGATCTTGCTGGCCGGCGCGACGACTGCGCAGGCGGCGGAGTCCGGGCGGGCCGCCCAGTCCGAGCAGGCGAAGCCGACGATCGTGCTGTTGCACGGTGCCTACGCGGATGGTTCGAGCTGGTCTGGAGTGACCAGTCGGCTGCAGCATGACGGCTACAACGTCGTCGCGCCCGCCGTACCGCTGCGCGGGATCGCGTCCGACACGTCGTACCTGAGTGGTGTCCTCGCGACCATCCCCGGTCCGAAGGTGCTGGTCGGGCATTCGTACGGCGGTGCGCTGGTCAGCGAGCTGGCGGACACCTCTGGGGTGAAGTCGCTGGTCTATGTGGCGGCGTTCATCCCGCAGGCCGGTGAGACCCTGGGCGCACTGAACTCGCAGTTCCCGGGCAGTGAGCTCGGACCGGACGTGACCACCGTGATCAGCTACCCCGGTGGGGTGGACCTGGCGCTGAAGCCGGACAAGGCCGGCCCGATCCTGGGCGCGGACATCCCGGCCCGGGAGGGGGCGGTGTTCCTGGCGGCGCAGCGGCCGGTCGCGGCCGCGGCGTTCAGCGAGCCGGTGGAGGAGACCGCTCCGGCGACGCTTGCGAAGTACGCGGTGATCCCGACCGGTGACAAGGCGATCGCCCCGGCCGCCGAGCGGTTCATGGCCACTCGGGCGGGCGCCACGAAGGTCGAGGTTCCCGGTGCGTCCCACTTGGTGGCTGTGTCCCAGCCGGCGGCAGTCACCCAGGTGATCGAGCGAGCCGCCCGTTGATCGCAATCACTCGCCACAAGCCGGCCGGAGCATCCCGCTCCGGTCGGCTTTCGTCGATCGCCTAGCTGGGGTCGGGGTTGCCGGCGTTGCGGGCTTCGATGGCTTTGAGGGTGTTGGTGAAGGCCTTCGACAGGAGGCGCTTGCCGAGGACTCCGACGACGACAGCGAGCATCCGGCCTTGGAGGTTCTTGCCTTCGCGGACGACCGTCACGTCCACCGCGGTCGTCCCGTCGGGCTGCCGGGTGAAGTCGTAGGTGTGCCCGGAGTGTCCGCCCCAGATGTTGGAGTCGGTGGTCGTGAGGACGACGTGGTCGGGGTCGGACCAGTCGTAGTGGAGGCGTTCCCAGATGCCGGCTGAGCCTTCGGTGACGTCGGCGTCGTGATCGCCGCGGGCGTGGACCACGAGATAGTCCTCGGTGCTGTTACCGAAGAGTTCCGCGCGACCCGGCCCGAAGTCGGTGAGCCCGGCGATGAACTGCTCGGGCGTCGAGGTCGTGGTCGCGTGCAGGCGAATCGTGGACATCTGTACTCCTTGGCTGTCGGTGTCACGGGGTGTAGGACATCGTCCGCCCGGGGTGAGGCTTTGTGGGGGAGGCGGCGCGATGGTGAGGGGTGAGTGGCGGTCGCCGATCATGAGGAGGAAGCCGTGGGTTCTGATAGCAACGTTCCGGTCGATCTGTACATCGCCGCCTACCTGGACGAGCAGGGGGCGCGGGGTGATTGGGACGCTCTCAAGCAACTCGCCGATGACGACGTGATCAAGGTTGACGGGCTGGTCCTGGTCAGTCGTGACAAAGACGGCAAGATCAATGTCGACGACGATTTCCACACGGCCCGGAAGGGCGCTGCCTGGGGTGCGGTCGGTGGTGCGGTCATCGGCCTGATCTTCCCACCCAGCCTGCTGGCCAGTGCGGCGGTCGGTGCGGGTGCTGGGCTCGGTATCGGTGGCCTCAAGGCGCACCGGACCAAGGCGGCCATCAAGGCCGACGTCGAGGACACCCTGCCGCCCAACAGCTCCGGAATCGTGGCGTTGTTCGAGGAACAGTGGGTCAAGGACGTCGACAAGGCGCTGGCGCACGCGAACAAGGTGACCAAGCACGAGGTCGACGCGGACAGCGCGGAAGAGGTCAAGAACGCCGCCAAGAAGTAGTCCCGAGCCGCGAGCTAGGCCCTGAGTGACCAGGAGGCATCCAGAAGCCGGAGGAACCATGCCGCGGAACGGCGCCCGCCGATCGGTCTTTGCGGCGCTGGTGATCGTTGCCCTGCTCGTCGTACCGACGGCTTGCAGTGACAGCTCGCCACAGAGTCAGTCGAGTCCGTCAGCGAGCGCCGCGCCGCGGGGGACAGTCGCACCGACACCGGTCGAGTCCGCGGCGGACTGCGCTGCCTCGTCGGCACTGAGGGCCTCGCTCCAAACTCTCATGAACGTGAAGCCCTTGCAGGACGGTCTGGCCGCGCTGACTACCGCGATGGCCGACGTCAAGACCAGCCTGGGTGCTGCGGCAGCCTCGGCATCCGCCGCCCTGAAGCCCGCTGTGGAAGGCGTCAAGACGGCATTCTCAGAGTTGGAAACCGCGGCGAGCGGCCTGAGCGCAGACACCCTCAGGCAGCAGGCCCCTGCGATCAACACGGCGCTCCGGCAACTCGGCACCGCGACCGCGACGTTGGCCACCACATTGACAAGGAGCTGCCCAGGCCGCTGACCTGGCGCGACAAGAGGGGATTTCGAGATGGCTGAAGTGACTGAGAAGAGGGGAGGGGCAGTCATGGCCGGCTTCGTGCTGTTCGCCGGCATGCTGCTCATCGTGATCGGGTTCGTCAACATCTTCCAGGGGTTCATCGCGCTGTTCAACGACGAGCGCGTGGTGGCGACGCGGGAGAAGTTCATCCTCGTGGACATGACCGGTTGGGGATGGACACTCCTCATCTCCGGACTGCTGCTGCTGATCGTCGGCGGCGGCCTGCTCGCGGCACAGACGTGGGCCAGGATCACCGGGATCGTGCTCGTCAGCCTGCACGCCATCACGCAGATCGCGTGGCTTGGTGCCTACCCGGTCTGGTCGCTGCTGATGATCACGCTGGACATCATCATCCTGTACGCGCTGACCGCCCGGTGGGCCGAAGTACGCGACCGGATCGGCGAGGGTCCGGGTCCGTGGGAGGAGGTCCCCCGGCCGTCAGCGGCGGAGTACCGGAGCGTTCCTCCGCCCGTCTGAGTGCCGAGGGGCTACTCGTCGGCGAAGACAGTTGCCCAGTCGTTCCGGATGCTGACGACCGTCCAGTCATGTGCGCGGGCCTGCTCGAGCGAGGTCTCGGCGCCCGCGGTGTAGCTGAACTCGCGGTCGGCATCGTCGTGCAGAACCAGCAGCCGTAATCCGGGACGGCCGGGCTGTCCGGCGTACCGGAGCATCGGGATGTCGCCATTGGAGTTGCCGCCGGCAACGACCGGCCGGCGGCCGACCCGGCTCCAGATGCGGACGGGTTTCATCGGGCCGTCGTCGAAGACGTCCATCTCCGCCTGGTAGACGACCGATCCGCCGGTGTCGTCGTCCTGGTACCGCAGCCCGGCGGATGTGCCGATGATGCGCTCGGCCGGAATACCGTAGATCTCTTCGGTGACGGGCCGCATGAAGTCGCGGTCGCCTCCGGAAGCGATGAAGGTACTGAACCCGTTCGCCTCCAGGTAGTGCAGCAGTTCGACCATCGGGAGATAGGTACAGTCCCGGAGACGCCGGCCGAGCGTCGGGTGCGGCGTCGTCTGGAGGAAGCGGCCGGCCAGCTCGGCGTAGGTGTCGACACTCATCGTCGCGAACGCCTGAAGGATGCCGCCCATGAGTACCTTCACGTCGCTCTCGTCGCCGTGGTAGTGCTTGGTGATCACGCCCCCGAGCCAGGCGTAGTCCTTGTCCCGTGCGGCCTGCCACGGCTGACGTGAGCGCAGACTCGGATCCTGCTCGGCCATCTCGGCGAGCCGCTGCAGGATGAAGCCGAGCTCGACCGGCATCGGCTTCTCGCACCACAGCGTGCCGTCGTTGTCGAAGACCGCGATCCGCTCGGAGGGTGGAACGTACTGCGCTCCACCCTCGTCCACGGCCCGACCGACGTAGTCCACGATGGCCTGTCGGGTCGGCGTGTCGTTCCAGGACAACAGCAGGGCTTCCGACCGCACGGGTACGTCGTGTTCCGTCCTCACGTCGGGCCTCCTACTCGCGCATCAGCATCAGGGCGGCTTCGCGTTCGAGGTCCAGGTACGGCTCACCGCTGACGTCGACCGCGATGCGGTTGATCGTGCCGCCGGTGAAGCGGTGCGGCGGCTCGCCCGGGTAGTCATCGGTGATCGGCTCGCCGCTGTGCCTGCCGACGTACAGACCTGAACCTGCGATGGCGAAGGCTCCGAGCTGGGTCTTGATGCGTGCCTCGCCGACCTTCTCGTCGCCGTGGTAGAGCGAGAGTGTTCCGGTCGCGGCGTCGGGGTCCATGCCTTGCTTCTCGAAGGAGGCCGACAGGATCAGGTTCTCGCCGGTCGGGACGTCCTTCGTCCCGACGACCTGCTGCTCGAGCGCGCCGACGAAACTGTTCACGTAGTGCAGCCGGTTGTCCTTCACGTACAGCGCATGGCCACCGAACCTGGCGCCCATTGCGAACAGCACGCCTTCGGCTCCCGGCGCCGGGATGTCGACCACCGCACCGATCGTGAACGAGCGGTTGCGGGTATTGACCGCCTGCCACTCCGAGACCGGGGCAGTGTCGGGGAAGTAGACGTAGCGATCCTTCGGGGCGCTGAGCTGCGGCCGGGGGGTGCTGAGGATCTCCAGCGGAGAGCGATCGTCGAGCGGGAACGCGTTGTTCGCGCCGGCCTCCGCGAACCAGATGTTCACCAGTTCGCGCAGCTTGTCCGGCTGCTCCGCGGCCAGGTTCCGGACCTCGGAACGATCGACCTCGACGTTGTACAGCTCCCACTCGTCGGCGTTGAAGTGCGCCCAGCCCGACACCGTCGGGTGCGTGGTGACCGCCTTCCAGCCCTCGTGGTAGATCGCGCGGGATCCCAGCATCGAGTAGAACTGCGTCCTTCGTCCGGAGTCGGCCGACGCGTCGTCGACACTGCCGCGCATGCTGATCCCGTCCAAGGGGCTCTGCGTGTGGCCCTTGATCGTCTCGGGGGGTTCGACGCCGAGTACGTCGAGAATCGTCGGGACGATGTCGATCGCATGGTGGTACTGGTGGCGGAGCTCGCCGCGGGCCCGCGCGCCCTTCGGCCACGAGATGATGCACGGGTCCGACGTACCCCCGTTGAACTCGTAGCGCTTCCACATCTTGAACGGCGTGTTGAACGCCATCGCCCAGCCGTTCGGGTAGTGGTTGTAGGTCTTCGTGCCACCCAGATCGTCGAGCTTGGCGAGGTTCTCGGCCAGATCGTCCTCGATCCCGTTGGCGAACTTCATCTCGTTGACCGAACCGTTCGGGCCGCCTTCGCCGCTCGCACCGTTGTCGGACACGACGACGACCAGCGTGTTCTCCAACTGGTCGGTCTGTTCCAGATAGGCGAGCAATCGACCGATGTGGTGGTCGGCGTGGGCCAGGAATCCGGCGTACACCTCGGCCATCCGGGCGAACAGACGCCGCTCGTCGGCGTTCAGCGTGTCCCATGGACGGCTGTAGTCCAGGGTCGGGAACGGCAGGTGATCCGGCCCGCTGCGGGTCTCGGGGGTGCCGATCGGATTCAGTTGCGGAAGTTCGGTGTCGGCCGGCACGAGACCGAGTTCCTTCTGGCGCTTCAGGGTCTCTTCCCGCATCGCCTCGTACCCCTGGTCGAAGCGGCCGGCGAACTTGTCGATCCACTCCTTCGGCGCGTGGTGAGGTGCGTGGCAGGCGCCGGGTGCGTAGTAGAGGAGGAACGGCTTGTCCGGAGCGATGGCCTTGGCGTCCTTGATGAACTCGATCGCCTTGTCGGTGATGTCGTCGGTCAGGTGGTAGCCCTCCGCGGGTGAGCGGGGCTGATCGACCGGGTGGTTGTCGTAGACGAGGTCGGGATACCACTGGTTCGTCTCGGCCCCGAGGAACCCGTACCACCGTTCGAAGCCGCGGCCGCTCGGCCAGTTGCGACGCGTTGCCGCGAGGTTCATCTCGTCGGTGGGGCACAGGTGCCACTTCCCGACCATGTACGTGTTCCAGCCGCGCTCCCCGAGGATCTCCGACAGCATCCCGTTCTCCGGGGGGATCGTGCCGCTCGCGTTCGGGAACCCGATCGCCGCCTCGGTGATGCACGCCATGCTGTTGCGGGTGTGGTTGCGACCGGTGAGCAGCGCCGACCGGGTCGGCGAGCACAGTGCCGTCGTGTGCCACTGGGTGAAGCGCACCCCGCGCGCGGCGATCGCGTCGAGGTTCGGGGTCTCGATCGGGCCGCCGTAGCAGCTCATGGCCGAGAAGCCGACGTCATCCAGCACGATGTAGACGACGCTCGGCGCGCCGTCCGGGGGCTTCGGTGGTTCGAACGGCGTCCAATCCGGCACCGAGTCGCGAATATCGACGTTGATCGTCCCTCGGAACTGTTCAGGCATGACGTTCCCTCTCGCTGGAGCCACTTCGGGCCAGCATTCCGGGGGCCGTGATCCCGAGTCGTCACCCGCAGGGGGTGAACCGGCTTCGCGCGACGAGCAGATCATCCCGGCTGTGGGATGCCTGAGGCGTGGCGGCCGGAAAGGATGGCTTCGGCGTCGGGGGTCGACAAGCCATGGAACAGGCGGGAGTGGGGCGGGCTCGATGAGGCGGCGGATTGCGGCGATTGTGGCGCTGCTGGTGGGGGCGGCGACGATCGTGCTCGGCGTCGTCAACGCGGTGAATCAATTCCCGCGTGGTCTCGGCGTGCTGGCCTGTGTGGTGATCGCTGCCTGCGCGGCTTGGTACGGCGTGATGCGGAGAGGGGTCGCCCGGCTGGCGGGGTTCTACGTGGCCGGCGTGGCCCTGGTCGCCGCGGTGATCTTTGTGGTGGTGGGCGGGACGTTCGGCGTCGGTGTCCTCGTCGTGGCCGGGCTCCTGGTCACGCTGGCAGCGGCCCGCGCCAGCTTCGCGAGCCACGTGGATCTGCCCCGGGTGGCTCCTCCGCAGCGCCCGGTGCTGTTCTACAACCCGAAGTCCGGCGGGGGAAAGGCGGAACGTTTCGGACTCGCCAAGGAAGCGCGCGACCGCGGCATCGAGGCGATCGAACTGAAGCGCGGGGACGATCTCGAAATCCTGGTCCGCGATGCGGTCGAGCGCGGCGCCGACGGGCTCGCGATGGCCGGCGGGGACGGTTCGCAGGCGATCGTCGCCGCGATCGCCGCCGAGCGCTCGCTGCCCTACGCGTGCGTGCCGGCCGGCACGCGCAATCACTTCGCGCTCGACCTCGGGGTCGACCGTGAGGATGTCGTCGGTGCTCTGGACGCTTTCGTCGATGGCGGTGAGCGGCTGGTCGACCTCGCCGAGGTCAACGGCCGGGTGTTCGTCAACAATGTGTCACTCGGCCTGTACGCCGAAGCAGTCCAGCGCACCGGTTACCGCGAGGCCAAGCTCCGCACCCTGCTCGACACCGTGCCCGACGCGCTCGGTCCCACCGGCAGCGAACTCGACATGCGCTGGACCGGCCCAGGCGGTCAGGGACACCGCGGGGGAGCGGCAGTGCTCGTCTCGAACAACCGCTATCGCCTCGGACGTGCGGTCGGTTCGGGGACCCGGCCGCGCATCGACGACGGCCTGCTCGGGATCACTGTCGTGGGAGCACCCGCGGACGGCGATCAGCGCCGCGTTCAGCGTCCATGGCGCGAGTGGTCGGCTCCGTCGTTCGAGGTCGAGGCCGATCGCCCGCTGCCTGCCGGCGTCGACGGGGAGGCGCTCGTCCTCGACGCACCGCTGCGGTTCCGGATCCGGCCCGGGGTCCTCCGGGTGCGTATCGCCCACCAGCACCCGGGCGCGTCGCCGTCGGCGACGGCGCCCGACGGTTTCCGCGACAGCGTGGCCGAGCTGGTGCGCATCGCCCTCGGCCGGGGCCGATCAGCAAGCTCAACCCGTGGGAGGACGTAATGGACCTGATCGAGATCAAAGAGAAGGAGCCGATGAGCCGGGAGGCCGCCGCGGCTCGCTTACACGCTCTGGCCGACATGCTCGCCAAGGAGAACGACGTCGAGTTCGACCGGGGCGGGATGCGGGTCAAGGTGCACGTTCCCGATGAGGTCAACCTCAAGCTCGAGTTCGAGCTCGGCGACGACGGGAGCGAACTCGAGGTCGAGCTCACATGGTGACGGAAACCGTTGCGTGACCGACTCACTGAGCCGTCTGGCTACTTACGACCGCGCGCTGTACCGGTCGGTGGCGCGGCTGCCCACCCCCGTGCTCGACGAGCCGCTGCGGCGGGTGTCCGACATCGCCGACTTCTCCAAGCCGTGGTTCCTGGTGGCCGGTGCCCTCGCGCTGTTCGGTGGACGGCGAGGCCGGCAGGCTGCGTTCGCGGGAGTCACGGCGATCGGGGCGGCGTCCTTGGTGGCGAACCAGCTGCTGAAGAAGACGGTGGGTGAGAGCCGCCGGCCCGACCGGGGTGGGCTCGGCGTGCCCGTGCAGCGATGGGTGCGGATGCCGTCGTCGGGATCCTTTCCGTCCGGGCACTCCGCGTCCGCGGCGGCCTTCGCCGTTGCCGTCGGAGACGTCATACCAGCGCTCGGGCCGGCCCTGCGGGGGGCGGCGTCGGTCGTCGCGTTCTCCCGGGTGTACACGGGCGTGCACTACCCGAGTGACGTTCTGGTCGGGGTGACCGTAGGAGCGCTGTTCGGTCGGTTGGCCGCGCGGCTGACGCTCCGCCGGCGGCCACCACACCAGCCGGATGAGAAGGAGCACACGTCATGACAGTTGAACCCACCCAAGGCGGTGCGCACGCGGTGAACGCCGCCCGGCTGTGGGCCGGCGGCGGGGCCACGGCCGTCGTCGCCGCATTGATCGCCTTGGTCGGCATCCTGATCGCTCGCGGGGTTTTCGATGTACCCGTCCTCGCACCCAAGGGCGAGGGCACCTGGGGAGACGCGGACACGCCGAAGTACGCGTTGTTCTGCGGCCTCGCGGCGCTGGTCGCCACCGGCCTCCTGCATCTGTTGCTGATCTCCACGCCGCGGCCGTTGCAGTTCTTCAGCTGGATCATCATGCTGGCCACGGCCGCGGCGGCACTGCTCCCGTTCGTGGCCAACGGCTCAACGTCGTCCAAGGTGGCGACCGGAGTGATCAACCTCGTCGTCGGGATCGCCATCGGCACTCTGCTGAGCAGCTCAGCGCGGTCGGCAATGCGAGACCGCCGTGACATCAGCTGATCCGCGGGGCCGTCACTGATCGGGGCGCTCCGGTCGCTGCCGGACCTCCCAGGCCGCAGCTGCTCGCAGGGCTTGCTCGGTCGATTCCCCGATCAGCTCGGTGGCCTCGAAGACGCCGACCGGTCCGGCCCCGTGCTGCCGGTCGGTACGACGCAGCAGTTTGGCGACCTCGTGGTCGACACCGCTGAGGTACAACCGGCCGCCGACGGCGTCCAGCGCCGCGGCGTAGTCGTCCACGACCTTGACGAACGTCGCGCCCACGGCAGTCCGGCCGCGCAACCGCAGTACGACGGTCGGTGCCTCGGCGCCGGCCGGGTCGGGCAGCTTGACGCCCAGCGTGCGCGAGCCCGCGTACAGCAGGCTGCCGTACACGTCGAGGAGCGTCGCCTGATGGCTGGGCAGCTTCGCCGGAGCCGGGTGCTCGGTCCACCGGCCACCGCCGACGGGAGTCAGCTGGACGATCTTGAGGTCCATCGCCTCCTGGTTCAGCTGCAGCAGCAGGGACAGTGCCACGCCGATGCCGACCGCGGCGGAGATCGGCAGGAACAGGGTTGCGCTGAAGGTCGTGACGACCGCGATCTGCGAGGTCGGTCCGGTGCGCAGGATCGACACCACCTCACGTGGTCGCAGCGACTTGGCGGCCGCATAGATGAGGACGGCCGCCAGCGTAGGCATCGCGACAAGTCCGATCACGTTGGAGAAGGCTGCGAGGATCGCGATCATCCACAGACCCGAGCAGATGGCCGCCCACCTGGTGCGACCGCCGACCGTCCGGTTCAGGGCGGTCTGACCCACCGAGCCGCCCACCGGCAGTCCGCGGAAGAATCCGGCCGCGACGTTGCCCATGCCCTGGGCAACAAAGTCTTGGTTCGAGTTCGAGGCGGTCCCGTCCCGGTTTGGGGCGGCGTCGGCGACACCACTGCCCTGGACGAGGACGATGGCCGCGACAGCCAGTGCCCCGGTGAGCAACGGGAACGACAGCTGGCTGAGGTCCGGCAGCTGCGGCAGCGGAATGCCGCGCGGAATGTCCCCGGTGTCCTTCACGAGGGTCACCGTGTCGGCACCGGCGAGGGCGACGCCGGCGGTCGGGACGGCCAGCGCCACCAACGCGCTCACCGTCGACAGCCGGGTCCAGGACAGGCCGACGAGGATGGCCAGTGCGGCGAGTCCCGTCAGCAGTGACGGGAGGTCGATCCGCGAGGGATGGAGGATGACGTCGACCGCCTTCCCGAGCGCGATCTCGCCGGTGGCGCTCGCGCCGGTGAGGCCCGGCAACTGGCTGAGCAGGATGTTGACCGAGATCCCGGTGAGGAAGCCGGTCATCACCGAGTGCGACACGAAGCGGGTGTAGCGCCCCAGGTGCGCCAGACCCGCGATGATCATCGCCACGCCGGCGATGATCGTCAGCAGGAGCAGGGCTTGTGGCCGATCGGCGGAGTCCACACCTTCCAGCGCCGATCCGGCGGCCAGGGCCGCGGCCGTGGTGGTGGTGACCACCATCAGCTGGCTGCTCGTGGCCAACCCGCCGGCGACCGGACCGGCGAAGCTCGCGTAGAGGCCATGGATCGGATTCACACCGATCAGCGCCGCCGACGCCATCCCGTTCGGGACGCTGCTGATCGCCCCCGGCAGCCCGGCGATCACGTCGGCGCGCAGGTTCCGTCGCTCCGGACGGATCGCTCGCAGCCACCGCAGCACGGGGCGTGCGCTCACGCGATGCCCAGCGCTCACGCCCGTCTCCTTCCGCGATCGAGCGTCTCCGCCTGTAGTGAGCCTAGATGCGAAGCGGCACCGGCATCTCACCCTGGCCGGACGATGCGGAGCGAGGGATCGGGGGGCATCGTCGTCCGGGTAGGGGGATGACCGGAGAAGGTGGGCACGATGACCTACGACGACCTGGACGAGCAGCGGGACGTCCCAAGCGGCGCGGTGGGCGGTGTCGCGTTCGCCGCGATGCTGATGTCCACGATCGGTGTGTTCTCGATCGTCGCCGGGCTCGCGTCGATCATCGACGAGGGCTCCGTTTCCGCCACTCCGCGGTACGCGTTCGACCTCGATCCCACCGCGTGGGGGTGGGTCCACCTGGTACTGGGCGTCGCGGCCGTGGCGGTCGGGATCGGCCTGTTCACCAACGCGGCCTGGGCGGACTGGGTCGGGATCATCCTTGCCGGGCTGGTCGCGATCGACTACTTCTTCTTCATTCCCAAGCAGCCGTTCTGGTCGCTGTTGGTGATCGCGCTGAGCATCTGGGTCATCTGGTCGATCACGCAGGCACGAGCGAGTGATGCCTGACGGGCCGATGGTCGACTCGGCCAGAGCGGACCAGGAGCGGTTGCCGTCCGACTACGCGGGGGCGATCTACGGATCGCTGCTGGCGGCGTCGGTTGTCGCCGGCACGGGTCCCGGGGAAGAGCCGCCACACCCCGCCGAATTGATCGTGTTGCTCCTCGCGACCGGCCTGGTGTTCTGGCTGTCCCACGTCTATGCCCATCTGGTCGGAGAGCCATCGGCAGGAGCGCTCCGGTCCGCGAAGCAGTTCCGCGTGGCCGCACGGCGGGACTGGCCGATCGTGCAGGCCGCCGTACCTCCCGCGGTGGCGGTCGGCGTCGGCGTGCTGCTCGGGATGTCGGACGCCGGTGCGGCCTGGCTCGCGCTCGCCGTGGCCGTCGGCTCGCAACTGGGGTGGGCGATGTACGTCGCCATCCGGGCCGGCGCGACCGGGGGCCGTCTGGTTGCGACAGCCGTCATCAACCTGTTCCTGGGTCTGGTGATCGTCGGGCTCAAGGCCGCCTTGACGCACTAGTCACGAAGACCCGGCAGGAGGGGTAGATACAGATGGCCCACAACCGCACACCATTGGTCCGTCCTGGCGACGTCGGCCGGGTCGTCGCCACCTACATCACCTCGGTCCTGGCGCTGGCTCTCGCGGATGCCGTGTTGTCCGGGCTGCGGTTCTCGTCGTTCCAACAGTTGCTCGCCGCGGCCGCTGTCACGCTGGTGGTCGGTGCTTTGGTACGCCCGTTGCTCGTCGTCGCGAGTGCGGCCATCGGATGGCTTGCGGTGCTCCTGCTGGCGGTGCTCGGACAGGCTGTGATCCTGGCCGTGGCGCTCTCGCTGATCCCGGGCGTCGAGGCGAGCTCGTTCTGGGTCGTTCTCGCCGCGGCCTGGATCGCGGCCGGCGCGGCGACGATCGTGGCCTGGCTAGGCACCTCTGGTACGCCGGAAGCCTTCACGGCGGCGCTCGTACGCCGGACCAGGCGACGGCGTAAGCCGGTGGACGACCCCGAGGTTCCAGGCGTGATCTTCGTCCAGTTCGACGGCGTACCGTTCCCCGTCCTGCGCTGGCAACTCATGGCCGCCACCTTGCCCACCGCAGGGCGCTGGATCCGCGACGGCGGCTATCGCCTGGTGGAGTGGACCCCGGTGCTGCCGCCCACCACGCCCGCGAGCCAGCTGGGGATCCTGCACGGTCGCATCGACGGCGTGCCCGCGTTCCGGTGGTACGACCGCGCGCTCGGACGGGTGCTGGTGAGCAATCGGGGTCCCGACGCCGCGGAGATCGAGCGCCGCGCCACCAACGGCCGCGGTCTGCTGGCCGACGGCGGTGTGAGTATCTCCAACCTGTTCAGCGGCGACGCCGAGCGGTCGCTGCTGACGATGAGCAAGCTCGAGCTGAGTCGTGGTTCGGCCGGTACGCGTCGCCGCGTCGCCTGGTATCTGGCCAGGCCGGACGGATTCGCGGGCAGCCTGTTCGGAGCGGTCGCGGAGATCGGCCGGGAACGGTTCGAGGCCCGGCGGCAACGTCGCCGCGACGTTCGTCCGCGCGGTCACCGCGGCTGGCTCTTCGCGGGCATGCGCGCCGTCACGAACGTCGTACTGCGGGATCTCAACACCGCACTGGTCGCGGAGGAGATGATCCGTGGCACCCGTGCCGTGTACGTCGACTATGTGGATTACGACGAGGTGGCCCATCACGCCGGCTCGCTGCGGCCGGAGTCGCTGGCCGCGCTCGATCGACTCGATCACGTACTGGCGTGCCTGGAGGAGGTCGCGGCGTCGGCACCGCGGCCGTACCGGCTCGTCATCCTGTCCGACCACGGGCAGTCCCAGGGCGCGATCTTCGCCGATCGGTACGGGATCGACCTCGCCGCGCTCTGCTCGCAACTGACCGCGGCGCGCGTCGAAGCCGTCGAGCAGGCGGTCGAGGGCTGGGGCCGGCTGAACGGTCTCCTGGCCGACCTGTCCGGCGGTGACAGCAGCAGGGGACGAGTTGCCCACGGTGCGGCGGTCCGGGTGCAGCGCCACTCCGCGCCGCCAACGGTCACCACGAGTTCAGACCTGGTCGTCCTCGGGTCGGGCAATCTCGGCCTGGTGTACGCCGCCGAGGAGCAGCGGCTGACGATGGAGGAGATCAACGAACGCTGGCCGGCGCTCATCCCCGGGCTGGTGAACCACGACGGGATCAGCTTCGTCGGTGTGATGAGCACCGAGCACGGACCGCTGGTGGTCGGGCCGTCGGGCATCCACCGGCTGTCCGACGCGAAGGTGACCGGCGACGACCCGCTGGAGCCGTTCGGCCCGCTGGCGTCGGCGGACCTGCTCAGGGCGGTGTCGATGCCCGAGGCACCTGATCTGTACGTGAACAGCTCGGTCGACCAGGACACCGGCGAGGTGTCGGCGTTCGAAGGACTGGTGGGCTGTCATGGCGGACTCGGTGGATGGCAGGGCAGGGCCCTGCTGCTGGCTCCGCCCGACCTGGTCATCCCGGAGCAGCAGATCCGCGGCGCGGACGAGCTGCACCGCGTGCTCGTCGCCTATCTCGAACAACTCGGACAGCGCACCGGGATCTCCCACGACACCGGCGGACGGGTGACAACCCAGCAGCCTGGCGCTTTACCCCGCCAAGGATGAGGTGACTGCGGGCACGCCGGACCGAGCATGGTTATGTGGGTATCTCAGATCAACAGACCGGCGTACGGCGCACTTCGGCGAAGGGCTGGGTCGGCCCGATCGTCTTCGCCGGCGTGATGATGATCGTTCTCGGCTGCTTCCACGCCTTCCAGGGACTCGTCGCGCTGTTCAACGACGGGTACTACGCGGTCCCGGCGAATGGTCTCGCCATCCATATCGACTTCACCACCTGGGGTTGGACGCACCTGATCTTCGGGACGATCGTCCTCGTGGCCGGATTCTGTGTTCTGCTCGGCCAGGTGTGGGCCCGGGTCGTCGGCGTGATCCTCGCCGTCGTGAGCATCATGGTGAACGCGGCCTTTCTGGCCGCGTCCCCGTTTTGGGCCACTATCATGATCGCCGTCGACATCTTGGTGATCTGGGCGCTCACCCTCCATGGTCGTGAGGTGCGGCCGAAGGCCGGTGCGTACTGACGTCGTCGGGCCAGGCCTCCGGACGTGCGGGGAGCAGCCCCAGCTCCCATGCCCGCCGGACCGCCTCGTTGCGGCGCGATGCGCCCAGCTTGCGAAGGATGCTCCGCACGTGGCTGCGCACCGTGTTGACCGAGACGTACATGGTGCCGGCGATCTCCTCGGTGGTCAGCAGTTCGGCGAGGTACTCGAGGACCTCGTGCTCCTTGCTGGTCAACGAGGTGGTGATGACCAAGTCGGTCCGCGACATCGCCCAGCGATCGGCGGCACGGTCGCGAGGCTGCCGACTTGGTGCGCGCAGCCACGGGTGATGTCTCATCAGCTCACCGGCCGGGTGCAGCATCTTGCGCAGCGACGGTGGCGCCTCGGTGAAGGGCCGACGGAACTGCTCGGGGGCCGCCAGCCTGAGGGCGCGTTCGAGACAGAGCCCGCTGCGGCTGGTGTCCCCGGAGCTGATCGACTCGGCGGCCTGGACCAGCCAGCTCTCCACCTGGGTTTCGAGTGGGACGGCCCGATCCGCGGCCGGGGGTGGCTGACCGGGCAGGCGTTCGCCGGCTTCGGCGGCCGCACGGTGCAGCACCAGCAGCGATCCGACCTGATCGCGCCCTTCGGACTGCTCGATCACCGCGATGGCCTCCTGCGGCAGGTGTTGTGCCACGAGCATCTTCGCCTCGTCGACGATCAGCGCCTGGCCGAGCCAGCCGCTCCGGGCGCCGTAACTGTTGCTCGCGGCCCGCAGCTCCGCGGCGGCGAGATCGGTGTCGCCGCCGGCCCTCAGCAGCCTTGCCCGGACGAGGGCAAGGGCGGCAGCGAGAACTCGCGCGTCGTGGGTGGGAGCGGCGTCCGCGGCGCGCCGCACGAGGTCCTCGGCGAGCGGCAGATCGCCCTGATCGGTGTGCACCCAGGCCTTGGCCACGATCGCGGACTGCGGAAGCTCCGGTTGCGCCCCCGACTCCGCCAGCGCCGTCGCGTGGGCGACGACCTCCCCGGCTCGCCGCAGATGTCCCCACACCGCCTCGACCAGTGCGGCCATCCCGAGGAAGTCGGCCAGGGCCTCGTGGGCACCGGCCTCTTCCGCGATGGCGATCCCCTCCGTGAAGGCGGTGATGGCCGCCGGGAAGTCCCCGCGCCGGAGCAGCACCCGGCCCTTGCAGCCGGCCACCAGCAGTCTCGGTTCCGGATGCCTGCTCGCCGACTCCGCCGACGCGGCTCTCAGCTCGGCCTCCGCGATCAGGACGTCGACCAGTCCGTCCTCGATGTTCTCCCCGAGGCTGGCGCAGACGGCTTGCAGCACGGTGACGGCCAGCTCGGCCGCCGGTGTCCGAGCGGGTTCCTCGTTGTCCAGCCACTCCCTGGCCTTGCCGAGCTCCGACATACAGCGGTCGACGTCGAACGCGGCGAGCGCCCGGGCGGCTCTGACCACCGAGGCCTCGGAGCCGTCCAGATCGTCCGGGAAGTCGGCGAACATCGTTGTCAGCTGCCGACGCCGGCGTCCGACGAGAAGACCCGCCACGTCGAACCCCTCGACCAGGTACTGGGCGGCGTGCCACCAGTCACCGGCGTAGATGGCGTGGTGGATCGCTTCCAGCGGCTGATCGTTCTGGGCGAACCAGGCGGCGGCGGCGCGGCCCAGCGCGGGAGCGACGATAGGCCTCTCGAACAACAGTTGGGCGCGCAGGAACTCGCGGAACAGCGGCTGGTAGGTGTAGCAGTCCGCGGTCCCCGGCACCGGCTGGATGAACGAGTTGCCGTGGGAGAGGAACTGCAACGACCGAAGGTCACAAGCTCGCCCGGTGAGGGCTTCGGCCAGCCCCGGGCGGATCACGTCGACGATGCAGGTCAGGAGCAGGAACCTGCGCAGTGCCGGGGGCTGCGCGTCGAGCACCTCGGTCATCAGGTACGCTGCCACGTTGCCGGCGTCGCCGCGGAACTCCCGGATGACCCGCTCCGAGTCGGTCTTGCCGGCCAGGTTCATGGCCGCGAACATCAGGCCCGCCGGCCAGCCGTCGGTCCTGCCCAGGAGCTCGTCGACCTGCGTGGCCGTCAGGTCGAGTTTGTGCTCGCGCATCAGCTCCGCGGCCTCGTCGGTCGTGAAGGCGAGCTCGACGGCCCGGATCTCGGCGATGGTGCCCGCCAACCGGTAGACGTGCAGGGGGAGCGGAGGGTCGGATCGTGTCACCAGAACGACCCGGACCTGACCGGCACCCTCGCGGATGAGGCGATGGAGGCTCTGCCCGAACTCCGGCGTCATCATGACGTCGCCGCAGTCCACCACGAGCACCAGAACGTCGTGGTCGTGGCGACGCAGGATGGTGTGGACGGGGTCCAGCACGGCTGTCGACTGACCGCTGCCGGTGTCCAGGGCGATGCGCCTGACCAGGGCCGGTCCCTGGTACTGCGCCGCCCACGACTCCAGCAGCATCGTCTTGCCGAAACCCGCCGGCGCACTGACCAGCGTGAGTGGCCCCTGCACCCCCAGGCTCACGCGGTCGACAAGACGCGGCCGTGGCACTGTTCCTGGTGGGATCGCCGAGGTCCTGGCCGGGGAACTCAGTCGACCTTCGAATGGTGCGTCCGGTGAATGACGAGATCTGTTCTCCACCCCTGCGTGCTGATCGCTCGGCATTGCCCCCTCCTAGCGACGTGCGGCATCACTGGGCGCTGGCGGGGCGGTGCGTGGCGAGCCGCACCCTTTGAAGAAACCACGGAACTGCTTGTAACACCAGCGTTTCCCGTCCGAAACCCGGACATTTCGAGACTCAGCGACCCCCTTTGATCAGCGTGCCGGGCAGTTCACCCCGCAGGGATGAAGCCGCGGGCGGGTGACGTTTGGAAGCGTCGAACGCACACGTTCGGAACGGAGTGGGTTCGATGGTCGACGTGACGTACGAGATCCGCGTTGCGGGCGCCGTACCCGAACAAGACCTTCGAGACATGGGCGCCGAGACACTCGCGGTCGACCAGGTGAACACCATCGTTTACAGGATCCCGGACCAGTCAGCCCTCTACGGCCTGCTGGCCCGGCTTCGGGCCTTGGGCATCGAGGTCGTCGAGGTTCGCCGGGTCCTGGACCCTGCCTCGGCATCGACAGAGCGGATCGACATCGATCCGGCAGGGAGGGGGGACGATGTCACCAAGTGAGTGCCGCGAGCCGTCGTACCAGGTCGTCATCCAGGGGGAGCTGAGGCCGGCCGTTCTCGCCTTCTGCGCGGGCCCGCGGGCTCAGTACGAGACATCCGGCGCCTTTCGGCTGCGGGTCCGCGACGATCAGGGGATCGCGGAGCTGGCCGCGCGGCTGCAGGGCGCGGGCTTGATGATCCTGAGCATCCGGCGCGTTACGCCGACCGATGTCGTGGTGCCCGCGGGCGTGTGAGATGACCGAGGAGGCGAGCAAGGCACCGGCCGGGGCGACGGCCAGCCCACGGCTCGCCATCCTGCTGGCGATGGCGATGTTCGTGCTCGTCGTCGACACGTCGCTGATGAACGTCTCGATCAGCTCGGTGGTCCGGGATCTCGACACCACGGTGAGCGGCGTCCAGTCCGCGATCGCGCTCGAGGCGCTGGTGTCTGCGGCCTTCATCCTGATCGGAAGCAAGGTCGGTGACCTGATCGGGCGCAAGCGCGCCTACCTGCTGGGCCTGGTCGGCTACGCGATCGGTGCCCTGGCGATGACCCTGGCCCAGAGCCTGACCGCGATCATCGTCTTCTGGGCCCTGATCGGCGGCCTCGGGGCTTCGCTGCTGCTGCCCGCCATGCAGTCACTGATCCACGGCAACTTCGAGGGAGCGGCGCAGGTGAAGGCGTACGCGCTGGTCGGCGCGTCCGCGGCGCTGGCCGCGGCGGTCGGACCGCTGCTCGGGGGCTTCATCACGACGTACCTGTCCTGGCGGGTGGCGTTCCTGCTCGAGGTCGTGGTGATCGCGGTCGTGCTCATCGGCCAGGGCCTGATCCATGACGCGCCGTACACGGGATCCCGGCGGGTCGACGTGGTCGGTGCCGTCCTCTCGGTGATCGGGATGGGCGGCGTCGTGCTGGGTATCCTGGTGTGGCAGGAAGGCGGCGAATACGTCGGCCTCATCATCGGCCTCGGCCTGATCGCGCTCGCGACGTTCATCTGGTGGCTGGTCCGGCGCAAGCGCCGGGGTGAGCCGACCCTGCTCGACCCGGACCTGTTCCGCTCCGCTGTCTACCGGCTGGGTATCTCGCAGCAGACGCTCCAGCAGATCGCGCTGGGCGGCACCATGATCGCCCTGCCGATCTACCTGCAGATGGTTCTGGAGTACAACGCGATGGAGGCCGGCCTGTCCATGGCGCCGCTCTCGCTGAGCATGTTCGGGATGGCGATCCTCGCGGAGAAGAAGGCAGGCGGACGACGGCCGAGCAGCATCATCCGATGGGGATTCGCGCTCCTGACCCTGGGAGTGCTCGGGCTGATCCCGATCGTTCCGCGGGCCGACTCCGGCTGGGCCCTCGTCGCGCCGCTGATCCTCATGGGACTGGGTCTCGGCCTGCTGGTCTCGCAGCTCAACAACTACACGCTGGGGCCGATCTCCGAGGAGCGTGTCAGCGAGGCGGCCGGGGTCAACTCGGCCGCGGGTTCGTTCGGGCTGTCGTTCGGGCTGGCCTTCGGCGGAGCCATCATGCTGGCCACGCTGTCGTTCGCCTTCACGAACCTGGCGGAGTCGAGCACGGTGCTCAACCCCACCGAGCAGCAGCAGGTCGCCCAGGCGCTGGAAGAGGATGCGCAGGTGATGAGTAACACCGAGCTCGAGAAGCAGCTCGCCACGCAGCCGCCGGACACCCGGGCGGAGATCCTCGACATCAACTCGACCGCGCGACCGATCGCTCTGCAAGTGGCGCTGGCCATTCCGCTGCTGGCCGGCCTTGCCGGGCTGGTGAACTCGTTCCGGATGGTCCGCGTGGACCGTCGGCCGACTCCGGATGAAGTCGAGCCGACGGCCTAGCCCCGCGGGATGGCGATGATCAGACCGCCAGTGCCTTCGCCTTGAGGGTGTCGAACTCGGCCTGCGAGATGGTGCCCTTCTCGAGCAGTGCGCTGGCCTGGGCGATCTGGTCGGCCGGACTCGGGGAGGACGAGCTCGCGACCGACTTGATGTAGTCCTCCTGCTGCCGCTGGGCGGCGGCGTGGCCGGCCAGCGTCCGCTCCGTCATGCCCTTGCCGCGGACGATGACGTAGACCAGCGCGGTGAGCAGGGGGACGAAGAGCAGGGCGACAAGCCAGATGGCCTTGACCCATCCTGAGGTCTCGGAGTCGCGGAACAGGTCCATGATGATCGAGAACAGCATCATCAGGTAGGCGACGAAAACGAAGCTGATGATGATGAACCAGACAATGTCCCAGAAACTCATTGCAGCGTCCTTTCTCGGAGCGCGAAAACGCTTCTGGTCAACGGTGGCGCCTCGACAGCGGAGCGTCCTCACCTGTTCCGGATGATCTTCACCCCACTGGCTGTCACCGAAGGTCCAGGCGCATGAGGATCCGGGGGTGACCGGAGAGGGTTGAGGTGGTGTCCGCGGCTTTGGTGAAGCCGGCTCGCTCGAAGTTCTTGCGGAGGCCGGCGTACGCCATGGTGAGGTCGACCTTGGCGTTGCCGTTGTCCAGAGGGTAGGCCTCGATGGCTGGGGCGCCGTGGTCGCGGGCGAACTCGACGGCGCCGGTGATGAGGGCGTGGGAGATGCCTTGCCCGCGGTGGCCCGGGCGGACGCGGATGCACCACAGGGACCACACCGGCAGGTCGTCGACGTGCGGGATCTTGCGGTTGCGGGCAAAGGTGGTGTCCGACCGTGGTGCGACCGCTGCCCAGCCGACCGGTGTGTCGCCGTCGTACGCGAGGACTCCGGGGGCCAGATCCGCACGGCAGAGCTCGGCGACGTACTCGCCCCGGGCCGGTCCGCGGAGTTCGTTGTTCTGCTTGGACGGGATCCGGTAGCTCAGGCACCAGCAGACGTTGGCCGTCGGCGACTTCGGGCCGATGACCGCGCGAACGTCCTCGAAGACCGCGGCCGGGCGAACCTGGATTGGCATGCAACCCAGGTTCGCATGGCGTTCAGCCGATGGGAGCGCCGAACCACCGGGGGAGATGGCTGAGCAGGTCTTGCTGGTCGTCGCCGACCCAGGCCACGTGGCCGTCCGGTCGGAGAAGCACCGCGGGGACGTCGAGTTCCTCGCTGGTGTCGACGAGATGATCGACACGGTCCGCCCAGCCCGCCACCGAGAGGCGGCCGGTTTGGTCGAGCAGTACGCCGCGGCCGTCGTGCATCAGGCCGTAGAGGTGGCCCTGCTTCAGCTCCACGTCGCGCAGCCGCCGGCCGAGTAGTTCGTGGCCCTCGCCGAAGTCGTAGCGGATCCCGATCGCGATGACCTTCTCGATCAGGTACCGGTTCACGTCCTCGAAGTCCATCAGCTCCGACAGCAACTGGCGTACGGCCTGCGGACCCGGCTCCAGGGACATCAGCTCCATCTGCGCACGCGTGTTGTTCAGTACGGCGGCCGCCACCGGGTGCCGTTCGGTGTGATACGTGTCGAGCAGCCCGTCAGGTGCCCATCCGTTGATCTCGGCAACCAGTTTCCAGCCGAGGTTGAACGCGTCCTGGACGCCGAGGTTGAGTCCCTGGCCGCCGGCCGGCGGGTGGATGTGCGCCGCGTCGCCGGCCAGCAGCACCCGGCCGGTCCGGTAGCGCTCGGCGAGCCGGGTGGCATCGCCGAAGCGGGACAGCCAGCGCGGCGAGTGCGCGCCGAAGTCGCTGCCCGCGATCTCCCGCAACTGCTGGCGGAACTCGTCGAAACTCGGCGGGGCCGAGCGGTCCTCGGCCACATTCGCGGCGGGTACGCCGACGCGGTACACCCCATCTCCGAGAGGCATGGTGCCGAACCGCAGTTGGGTCTTGCGGATCTCGGTATTCGCCGCGTCCAGCGTCTCCTGCGACGCGGTCAACGACATCTCTCCCAGGAGCGTGTCGGCACTGCTGGGCTCGCCCGGGAAGTCGACGCCGAGCAGCTTGCGCGCCGTACTGCGGCCGCCGTCGCAGCCGACGAGATAGCGCGAGCGCAACTGCGTACCGTCGGCCAGTTCGACGGTCACGCCTTCGTCGTCCTGGCTCAGCCCGACCAGCTCGCAGCCGCGCCGGATCTCGGTGCCCAGTTCGACGGCGTGCTCGGTCAGCAGGCGGTCGGTCGTGGGCTGCGGGATGCCGAGGATGTACCCGTGCGCGGTGTCCAGCCCGGTGGGAGGCGGCTTACGGATGCCCGCGAATCCACCGATCGGGTACTGCGTGGCGACCGCGAGGAACCGCTCCAGCAGACCGCGCTGATCCAGCACCTCGATGGTGCGCGCATGCAGGCCGAGTGAGCGGACGACCGGACTCGGCTCCGGGTCCTTCTCCACGACGAGCACCGGTACGCCGTGCAGCCGCAACTCGCTGGCCAGCATCATGCCGATCGGTCCGGCGCCGGCAATGATCACGTCAATCATGAAGCCCCCGATTCCAGCCTGATTTCTGCTTCGGCGGGTGATTCTCCAGCACGAACCGGGCCTTGCGGCAAGTCCCCCGGTGCGCTATATGTTGGGTATGGCAAGGAGTTGATTTCTCCTTGCCTTTCTTTGTGCCAGGTCAGTGCCGGCCTTCGAGGCCGATGGCATCGCGGAGTTTCTGGGTGGCCTCGTCGAGTTCCGGGTCTGTCCGCGAGTGCGACTTCATCAACGCGGCCAGCGCTTCGGCGATCACGTTGAGCTTCTCCTGGGACGCTTCCTCTGCCCGGCGGGCGGCGTTCTCCAGCAGGACCAGGAGGAGCAGCGTGACGACGCTGGCCACGGTGTGAATCGCGACCTGCCAGGACTTCAGATCGACCCAGAGCGGCAGACTCGCCAGCCAGGCAATGACGATGCCGGCGCAGAGGAAGAAGAACGGCGCCTGGCTGACCCGCAGGTAGGCCGTCTGCACGAACCGGTCGAACAGTGAGCGCCGATCACCCTGCACGCGGGTCTGAGCCGCCTCACTTCGCTCCATCCGT
The DNA here is from genome assembly GCF_040638415.1 of Kribbella sp. NPDC026596. Lineage (NCBI taxonomy): Bacteria > Bacillati > Actinomycetota > Actinomycetes > Propionibacteriales > Kribbellaceae > Kribbella > Kribbella sp. NPDC026596. The sequence continues at coordinate 22,578 of NZ_JBEZYF010000061.1, forward strand.
CGGACAGTAGTGCGCTTTTCCCTCCCCGGTACAGCACTCACGGCTTGCGGGCCGCGCGGAGGCCCAGGGCTGCGGTGGCGGCTGCTGTGGCGGTGGCGAGGGCGCCGACCAGGACGCGGTGTTTCGAGGTCCAGGCCTCGTAGCTGCGTGAGGTCGCGCGGTCGTCGAACGCGCCGTGCGCGCCGTAGTCGTGGCCGTCGTCGCCGTCGGCGGGTTCCCAGAGATTTGCGGCGTCGTCATCGGGCAGGTCGGTCTGCTGCGAGGTGTATCCGGTCCGCGCCAGGTAGCGGTCGAGGAGGCCGGGTGCGAACTTGTTCGCCAGCAGCGTGCCCATCGTCGGCCCACCGATCCAGTACTCGCGGCGCCGGGGATGATCCGCGGCGAACACGACCGCATCGGCGGCGACCTCCGGCTGATAGATCGGGGGGACCGGCTGTGGGTGCTTGGGCAGCTTGGACAGCACCCACGAGAACTGCGGCGTGTTCACGGCCGGCATCTGCACCATGGTGACGTGCACGTTGGACTTGTCGTGCAGGAGTTCACAGCGCAACGAGTCGTGGAATCCCTGGATCGCATGTTTCGCACCGCAGTACGCCGATTGCAGCGGGATCCCGCGGTACGCCAGAGCCGATCCGACCTGGACGATCGCCCCACGGTCACGCGGTTTCATCCGATCGAGTGCCGCGCGCGTGCCGTACACGTACCCGAGGTACGTCACCTCGGTGGCCCGCTTGAACTCCCGCGGTTCGATCTCCAGGAAGGGCGCGAACACCGAGCTGAACGCGACGTTGGCCCAGACGTCGATCGGCCCGAGCTCGGCCTCGACGCGCGCCGCGGCGGCCTCGACCTGGTCGTAGTCGGCCACGTCGACCGCGATCGGCAGCGCCGTACCGCCGGCGGCCTCCACGTCGCGTACGGCGCCGTGCAGACCCTCCTCGCCACGGGCCAGCAATGCCACTTTCGCGCCCCGCTTCGCGAAGGCGATCGCGGTCGCCCTGCCGATCCCACCGGTGGCTCCGGTCACCACTACGACCTGCTCGTGCTCCGTCACGCTCTCCACCTTCCAGTCGACTCCGAACCCCGGTACCCGGGTCACGCGGGTGTAGACAGCACGTGGCCGGGGCACGGGGAGGCATGCGGCTGACTGAGACTGCGGATGTCTGGTGGAAGAACGCGGTGATCTATTGCCTCGATGTCGAGACGTTCTTCGACACCGACGGTGACGGGCGTGGTGACCTGCGTGGTGTGAGCCAGCGGATCGATCATCTGGCTGAGCTGGGGGTGACGTGTCTGTGGCTGATGCCGTTCTATCCGACGCCGGACCGGGACGACGGCTACGACATCACCGACTTCTACGGGGTCGATCCGCGGCTGGGGACGCACGGTGACCTGGTCGAGCTGATCACGCTCGCCCAGGACCGTGGCATCCGGGTGATCGCCGATCTGGTGGTGAACCACACCTCCGATCAGCACCCGTGGTTCCAGAGTGCGCGGGCTTCGCGGGAGTCGCAGTACCGGGGCTGGTACGTGTGGCGGGACGAGAAACCGGCGGACGCGGACAAGGGCATCGTCTTCCCCGATCAGGAGACGAGCTTGTGGCAGTACGACGAGGAGGCGGGGCAGTACTACCTGCACCGGTTCTACAAGCATCAGCCCGATCTCGACATCGCGAACACCGAGGTGCGTGAGGAGATCGAGCGGGTGATCGGGTTCTGGTCCCGGCTGGGGTTGTCCGGTTTCCGGGTGGACGCCGTACCGTTCCTGCTGGACACCGCCGGAGCCCTCGACGCGGCCGAGTTGCCGGACCCGCACGACTATCTGCGTGATCTCCGCGCGTTCCTGGATCGGCGGCAGGGGTCGGCGATGCTGCTCGGCGAGGTCAACCTGTCCTACCCAGACACTCGGCGCTTCTTCGGCGACGAGGACGGCGACGAGCTGACGATGTGTTTCGACTTCATCGGGATGCAGCGGTTCTACCTGTCGCTGGCGCGTCATGACCCGACCGAGCTCGTCAACGCGTTGCGTCAGCGGCCGGACCCGCCGGAGGAGGCGCAGTGGGGTACGTTCGTCCGCAACCACGACGAGCTGACCCTGGACAAGCTGTCCGACGACGAGCGCCAGGAGGTCTTCGACGCGTTCGGGCCGGAGGAGAGCATGCAGCTCTACGGACGCGGGTTGCGGCGCCGGTTGCCGCCGATGCTGGGCAACGATCCGGCTCGGCTGAAGATGGTCTACAGCCTGCTGTTCTCGCTCCCGGGTACGCCGGTGCTCTTCTACGGCGAGGAGATCGGCATGGGGGAGAACCTGGCCGTCGAAGGACGGTACGCCGTCCGTACGCCGATGCAGTGGACGGCCGATGTGAACGGCGGCTTCTCGACCGCCGACCCCGATCAGTTGGCCACCCCGGTCGTCGAAGGAGAGTTCGGTCCGGACCACGTCAACGTCGCGGCTCAACGGCGCGATCCGGATTCGCTGCTGAACTGGATGAGGCTGCTGATCCGGCGCTATCGCGAGTGTCCTGAACTCTCGTGGGGCACGTACACCGTTCTCGAGCACGGGGCGAAGTCCGTGTTCGCGCATCGCGCCGACCACGAGAACGGCACGATGATCGCCGTACACAACTTCGCCGACGAGCCCGCGAGCGTGACACTTGCGGTGGCCGGCTCGGGAGTCGGTGTACGCGCGGTCGACCTGTTGCGCGACGGTACGACGAACGTCGCGGAGAACGGTTTGATCGAGCTGGACCTCGAGCCGTACGGGACCCGTTGGCTGAGACTCGTCCGGCTCGGCGACCGGTTCATCGTCTAGAGCTTCTCGGCTTCGAGCAGGTGGTTGTGGGTCATGAGCGCGGTGCGGAGTTCCTTGTAGCCGACGCGGTCGAAGAGGACGGTCATCGTGGTGCCGTCATAGTGTTCGACCAGGCCGGGGCCGAAGGTGTGGTGGGTGACCCGGCTGCCGACCGGGAAGGGCTCCTCTTCGGGTGGTGCCGCCGTTCGGCCGGCCAGATCGTTGTCGCAGTTGCCGCACGGGCCGTAGTACTGCTCGCCGAAGTAGCTGAGCAGCCACTCGCGGCGGCAGCCGCCGTACTCGGCGTACAGGGCCATCATCTCGACCCGGGAGCGGGCGATCTCGCGACGATCGTGCTCGACGGCCGAGGCTGCGGCGACCGCCCGGTCGACGCCGACTCTGGGGGCCAGGTGGAAACGGTGGCCGATGGCAACCACTCGGGCGTCGGTCAGCCGGCCCAGCGCTCGTTCGACGCGGGCCGCACTGAGGCCGCTCGCCGCGGTCAGTTCGGCGATGTCCGCCGGACGGTGGTCGTGGAGTGCGGTGGCGACCGCGAGGAGATCCTCGTCGGTCACCCCGCCTGAGGCGAAGAACCGGTTGAGTCCGAGGTTGGCATGACGGAAGAACAGCTCGATGTCGGCCGGTTCACCGTCGCGGCCGGCGCGGCCGAGCTCCTGGTAGTACGCGTCGATCGAGCCCGGTGCCTCGGCGTGACTGACCCAGCGGATGTCCGGTTTGTCGATGCCCATCCCGAAGGCGATGGTGGCGACGACGACCCGGTACCGGTCGGCGAGGAAACCGTCCTGGACCTCGCGGCGTTGCTTGGCCGACAGACCGGCGTGGTACGCCTGTGCGGACACGCCGGCGATCTCGAGGTCTGATGCCAGGTCCTCGGCGTGCCGATGGGTACCGACGTACACGATGCCCGGGCCGCGGGAGGACCGGACATGGCTGAGCAGCCGGCGGTTCTTGGTCTCGTCGTCGGCGAAGGTGAACACGGCGAGGTTGAGGTTCGGCCGATCGAAGCCGCCGACGACCACGGCCGGGCTGCGCATCTCCAACCGGTGAACGATCTCCTTGCGCACCGGTGGCGCGGCGGTGGCGGTCAGGGCGAGGATCGGTGGCCGACCCATCGCGCCGATGGCGGCGGCGAGCCGCAGGTAGTCGGGCCGGAAGTCCTGTCCCCACTCGCTCACCAGGTGGGCCTCGTCCACGGCCACTAGTCGCGGGCGGGACGCCGCGAGCAGATCGAGTACGTCGGAATGCGTGAGCTGCTCGGGTGACATGAGCACGAAACCGGGCCGGTTGTTCGCCAACATGTCATGGGCAATCCGTCGACCGGCGTGATCGCTTGCGTTCAACTCGGCGACTTCGACGCCGGCGGGGTGTTCGGACAAGGCCCGCAGTTGGTCCCGCTGCAGCGCTACCAGCGGACTGACCACGATGGTGACGCCACCCAACGCCAGTCCGGCGAGCTGGTAGATCGCGGTCTTGCCGGTCCCGGTGGCGAGGACGGCGAGCGTGTCCTGCCCGTCGAGCACCGCCTGGACGGACTCGGCCTGCCCTGGGCGCAACGCGTCGTACCCGAGCCGCTCACGAGCGAGCGCGGCAATGTCGGAGAGGCCCACCACGCACACATCATGTCTCACCCGAGGATGCCGTCGTAGGGTCCACCCATGGACATGACGGCGCCCGCACCCCGAGTCCTGGTGATCGGCCTCGATCCGTTCCGGGTTCCAGGCCCGTGGGACCCCCAGCCGGTGGCCGACGCCATCGAGGTGGGACGCGCCAACTTCGCCGAGCACGGCCTCGGTGTCGAGATGTGCCTGGTCGGCCTCGACGGCAGCGACGACATCCCGGCAGTCATCGCCGCCGCCGTCGCAGCTCACACCTGGGAATGCGTCGTGGTCGGCGGCGGCATCCGCCGAGCCGAAGACCAACTGAACCTCTTCGAACAAATCATCAACCTCATCCGCCACCACGCCCCCAACGCCGCCATCGCCTTCAACACCACCCCCTCAGACACCTACGAAGCAGCCGCCCGCTGGATCCAGCACCCTGGCGGCCGCTGACCAGGGGGCGGCACGGGTGCGAGCGGGCGCCTTTCGCGGTCGCTGGGCTTTATGATCCGCACGTGTCGACTGCAGTGCTCGCCACCAAGCTGTTCCCGCCGGCCCGGCGGACCGAGCTGGTTGCGCGGCCACGGCTGGCCGGCCGGTTGGATGCCACTCTGAACCGCGAGCACCGGCTCACACTTGTCTCCGCGCCGGCCGGCTTCGGCAAGACCACGCTCCTCAGCGACTGGGCGGCGGGCCAGGAGCGGGTGGGGTGGTTGTCTCTCGATGAAGGCGACAACGACCTGTCGCGATTCCTGGCCCACCTGTGGGCAGCGCTGGCCGGCACCGGTCTGGACCTGGACCCGACGGCGTTGGAGCCCAGCGCCGCCGCACTGACCACGGTCGTCAACGAACTCGTGCGCGCCGGGCCCGACACCAGTCGGCTGCTCGTGCTCGACGACTACCACGTGATCGAGTCGCCCGAGGTGCATCAGGCGATGACCTTCCTCCTCGACCACGGGCCGGATCAGTTTCACCTGCTGATCGCCACGCGCTCGGACCCGCCGCTTCCGCTGTCGCGGCTGCGGAGCCGAGGGCAACTGACGGAGGTACGGGCCACGGACCTGCGCTTCGCACCGGCGGAGGCGCGGGAGTTCCTCAATGAGGCGATGGGCCTGCACCTGGCCGAGGCCGACGTACAGGCGCTGGAGGGACGGACCGAGGGCTGGATCGCGGGCCTCCAACTCGCTGCGCTCTCGCTGCGAGGAGTCTCCGACGTTGCCGAGTTCGTCGAGGCCTTCACCGGCAGCAACCGCTTCGTCATCGACTACCTGGTGGACGAGGTCCTGACCCGGCAAGGCTCGGAGGTGCGGGACTTCCTGCTCCGGACCTCGATCCTCGACCGCTTGACCGGTCCCTTGTGCGACGCGGTCACTGGTGGGTCGTACGGCGCTCAGATGCTGGCGGACCTGGATCGCGGCAACGTGTTCCTGGTCCCGCTGGACGCCGAGCGGTCCTGGTACCGGTACCACCACCTGTTCGGCGATGTCCTGCGTGCTCGTCTGATGGCCGAGCACCCGGAGCAGCTCCCGGCACTGCATCGGGCGGCGAGTGCCTGGTACGCATCACATCAGCTCGTCGCGGACGCCGTACGACACGCGCTTGCCGCGGGTGACCACGACCGCGCCGCCTACCTCGTGGAAGAGGCGTTGCCCGAGATGCGGCGTGCTCGGCAGGACAACCTCCTGCTGAGCTGGTCGCGGTCACTGCCGGACGACGTGGTGAAGCGGAGCCCGGTCCTCAGCATCATGTCGGGTTGGTCCCGCATGATGGCTGGTGATCTGGACGGGATGGAGCGCCGGCTCGATGATGCGGAGGCGGCGCTGGCTGCCGGCGCTCAGGACCCGACGCTCGCGGCGAGGTGGGCCGACACCGAGGATCTGCGGACCGCACCGGCGACCTTGTGGGTCTACCGTGCGGCGCTGGCGCAAGCGAGAGGCGACGTACTGGCGACCGTGCTCCACGCTCGGCGCGCGCTGGATCTCGCCGGAGCCGACGATCACTTCGTGCGGGGCGCAGCGGCAGGGTTTCTCGGCCTGGCCGCCTGGGCGGCCGGTGACGTCCAGGAGGCGTTGTCCACGTTCTCGGACGCGGTTCGCAGCCTGCATGCGGCGGGGAACCTGGTCGACGAGCTGGACAGCACAGTGGTGCTCGGCGACATGTGGCTCAGCGCGGGGCGTCCGGGCCGGGCGCGCCGGTTGTACGAGCAGGGACTGGCGACGGCGACCGGGGCAGGCGAGCCGTACCCGCGGGCGACCGCCGACCTGCATGTGGGACTTGCCGAGCGCGACCGTGAATTGGATGACCTCGTCGGTGCGGAGGCACATCTCGAGACCGCGCAGGTGCTCGGCGAGCGTGGCTCGATCACCGAGAACCGGCACCGCTGGTACGTCGCCATGGCGCAGGTTCGCACTGCGACCGGCGACTACGCCTCGGCCAGGCAACTGCTTGACCAGGCGGCGGCGCTGTACCGGCCCGGCTCCTATCCCGACGTCCGCCCGATCGGCGCACTGCGAGCTCGCGTGGACATCGCGGCGGGAGACCTCATCGCGGCGCAGGAGTGGGCGGATGACCACGCGATCACCGATGACGTTTCGTTCCTGCGCGAGTACGAGCACCTCACCCTCGTGCGGCTCCGGCTCGCCGGTCACCAGAGCGCAGCCGAGGTGCTGGCGCTATTGGATCGGCTCCAGGCCGCCGCTGACCGGACCCGGGCCGGCAGTCTGCTGGAGATCGGCATGCTCCGAGCACTCGCCCATCACGCGCTCGGACACCGGTCGGAGGCCCTCGCTGAGTTGAACGACGCTCTGTCCCAAGCACCAGAACCCGATGGCTACGCCCGTCTGTTCCTCGACGAAGGCGCTCCGATGCTGGCCCTGTTGCACGAGGCCTCGGACAGCGAGTACGACGTACTGCGCCGGCACGCTCGTCGACTCCTCAAAGGTGCCGCTCCGTCCGGCCGCGGAGCTCTGGCCGATCCGCTCAGCGAGCGGGAGCTCGACGTACTGCGACTGCTCGACAGCGAGCTCACCGGTCCTGAGATCGCCCGTCAGCTCTTCGTCTCCCTGAACACGCTGCGCACCCACAGCAAGCGCATCTTCACCAAGCTCGACGTGAACACCCGCGCCGCCGCCGTGCGCCGCGGCCACGAACTCGGCCTGCTCTAGCGATCACATCGTCAGTCACACCATGTGGTGACGCCGGGTCACCACACGGCGCCGTACGTTCCGAATATCCCGCGGCACCGGCCGCGGACCACCAGGACCAGGAGCCGGACATGACCATCACACCCACCACCCTCACCCGGGCCGCCGGCGGTGCCGCGGTCGCCGCGGGCCTCATCTTCATCGGCGTCCAGATCAACCACCCGCACCTGGACATCGCCTCCATCACCACGACCGAGGTCGTACTGCGGAACTCCCTGAAGGTCCTGATGGCCGCGCTGGCACTGGCCGGCATCACCGGCATGTACCTGAGCCAGGTCCGCCGCAACGGAGTCCTCGGACTCATCGGCTACCTGGTGCTCAGCGTCGGCTACCTCTCCATCATGAGCACCACCGCCATCGCCGCGTACGTTCTGCCTGCGATTGCCGACACCAACGCCGGCTACGTGAACGACATCATCGCGCTGTTCACTGGTCACAAGGCCACCGGTGACCTCGGTGCACTGCAAACCGTCTGGCAGGTCCAGGGCTTCGCCTATCTCGCCGGCGGCCTCCTGTTCGGCATCGCGCTCTACCGTGCGCGGGTGCTCGCCCGCTGGGCCACCGCGCTGCTCGCCGTCGGTGGTGTCGTCTCGGTCGCCCTCGCCGTGATGCCGGACGCCTTCTACCGCCTGCTGGCCTTCCCGAACGGCATCGCCATGATCGGCCTCGGCTACTCCCTCTGGCGCACCGCCCGCAGCAGCACCCCGCAGCCGGCCGGCCAACCCGTCACCGTGGATGCGTCCTGACCATGCCGAACGACCCCCGCTGCTACGAACTCCGCCTCCAGGGCGACCTCGACCCCCACTGGTCGACCTGGTTCGGCGGCCTCGCCCTCACCCACGACCCCGACGGAACCACCACCCTCCGCGGCCCCATCACAGACCAGTCCGAACTCCACGGCCTACTGACCAAAGTCCGCGACCTAGGCGTCGTCCTCATCTCACTTCAGCTCGTCGACGCGGACCCCTGATCGCTCTCTCCCCACCCGCCCTAGGCCGGTGGGGAGAGACACGCGCTGTGACCGCGGGGTGGGGGAATGATTTCTAGACCGGGGAGCTCGGGTTGGCGGTCGTCGGGAGGTTGCCGGGGATGCGTGCGTGTTGTGGCGCGCGCTGGCTGCGAAGTCCAGGTGTCGGGCATCGACCTCGACACCAAGCAGGTGGTCGCGACCTTCCCGACCCCCGAACTCCGTGCCGAGAGCTTCGAAGCAATCCGCAACCGCGGCTACACCGTCGTACCCCGCACCGCCTGAACCTCACGTCAGGGTCGATCATCCAGTAGTCGTCGCCTATCCGGATGACATCGGGATCCGAATAGTCGCCGGGGAGCACCGGATTGGCGTCAGACCGTCACCCAGATGCCCCCAGCCGATTTTCACAAGCGCAAGGCTACCCAGGCACGCGATACTGCATCGTTGACTCGGAAGCATTGACGAGGGGATCCCAGGTAAGGTTGGCCTTACTTCGGGTCGGATGATTGGTGACCGGTCGAACTGACCAGATACCTGGAGGGGTGGGTGACACGACTCGTGACTGGCCTTGGTGCGTGGTTGCGGCGGCGTACTGGTCGGGGGTTGCGCCGGGCGTCGACGGTGGAGGCGCGTCTGGCCGAGCATGTCGAGCGGATGGCCGACGAGCATCCGCCGATTCCGCTGGACAGCGCTGACTACTCGATGGCACGACCTCAGGTGCTCGGCGAGAAGTTCGGCCCGGTCCTCAACTACATGTCGAGGGTCGAGCTCGAGGTCGAACGCAACGTGATCGAGCTCAACCTCCTGCTGCCGGATCCGCCGCCGATCGACCGGACGTTCTACTCCGACGTCTGGCTTCCGCAGGAGACGCACCACGGTCTGATCCTGGACGAGTTGCAGTTGCAGGCCGGACTGCCGCAGGCGACCCCGGATCTGACCACGATCGACATCCGGCTGCGGTTGCTAGGTGCCCTCGGGAAAGTGAGCGCGGTGCAGGATGTCAGCCGGATGCTCTACTACCTCACCGGAGTGGCGACGGAGCAGTCGGCGATCCTTGCCTACAACAAGCTTTATCAAGGGCTTATGGCACTCGGCGAACGAGCGATCGCGCTGACCATCGTCGGCCCGATCCGCCGGCAGGAGCCAGGTCACTTCGCTTACTACAAGATCGCTGCCCGAGCGTTGTGGGCCGAGTTGGCGCCGTGGCAGAAGTGGCTGGTCAGGACGCTGCGCAAGCAGAGCTTCGAAGTGGTCGGCGCCTACAACAAGAGGCAACGCGGAGAGTTCGGCGTCGTGATGCAGCGGCTCGGCATCACCGCTGAGGGCGACAAGGGGATCCTTCGTTACGCCGAGCAGATCGGGCGGGTCGAGAAGGAGCTGCTGTGGGCACAGCGGCAAGGTCTGCGGGTGCCGGCGTACGTCGTCAACGCGCTGCGGAACTCCGTTCGCCTCGCCCACACGTCGGCGCCGGAGGGCGGTCTACTCGCCTCGTGACCGACGCCAGTCGCTGGGGGACAGGCCGTAGGCATGGCGGAAGCGGCGGGCGAAGTGGCTGGGGTCGTTGAAGCCCCAGTGCGCGGCGACGGTGGCGATGGAGTGGTGGCGGCTCGCGGGGGAGGCGAGCTGGCGCCGCGCGGCCTCGAGTCGCTCGGAGATGAGCCACTGCTCGAAGCTCAGGTCGTGGCCGGCAAAGAGCTTGTAGAGGTACCTCAGTGAGATGTAATGCTCCGCCGCGACCCGAGCCGGCGTGAGGTGCGGATCGCCGAGGTGCTGGCGCACGTACCAGGTGATGCGGGTGAAGAGTACGTCGGTCATCGCCGGGCGCTGGTGCTTGTCGTCATCGGCCGCCGATGCGAGCAGCGCCCGTACCAACTGGGTAGTGGCGGCGCCGAGCATCGGTGCGGAGCGGGTGCCTTGCAGGGCGTCACTGACCGGCGGCAGCTCGCTCAAGTGAGTCAGCACGAGGTCGTACAGCGGGCTGCTGGGCAGGCGCGTGGCCGCGGCTCGCACGGTCTCGACACTCAGGCCCAGATCGCTGTAGTCGATCTGGAAAGCCAGTGATGCACCGCGACCGCTCCACGCGAATTCGTACGGCGAAGTCAGGTCCACCAGCATCAGTTCACCGGTGTGCACCCGTTGTTGGTGCGTGCCCTGGCCGAACGCGCCGACCCCGCTCACCTGGACGGCGAGCGCCAACCGCTCGGGTGCGGCGAGCCGGACGTGTTTGGTGGTGCGGACCAGCCGGATGCCGGATCCCTCGTTGCGGAACAGGTTCGGTACGCCGAGTTGCCAGAAGTCCATCCGGGCATGGACATCACCGCGCCGGTCCTCGTGCTCGACGCGCGCGGGGACACTCGCGGACATCATCGCCGTGTAGAACGCCTCGGCGCGATCGTGGGGCGGGAGCGCGGCTGTGTCGAGAATGACCGCCATCGCCTGCCTCCACTCCAAGGTAGGCGGACTGTGCACCGGCAGCCCGGGATCGTGCAGTCAGATCCTATGTCGGCCGGATTCGGCTGGCTAGGCTTGCGCCACGGTGCCTGATCCTTGACCGGAGGGGATTCTGATCATGGCTGCTCCCGACACGATTGTCCTGGTGCACGGCTTCTGGATGACACCGCGAAGCTGGGAACACTGGGTGACGCACTACGAGCAGCGCGGCTTCCGCGTGCTCGCGCCCGGGTACCCGGGGTTCGAGGTGGAGGTCGAGTCGCTGAACGCCGACCCGACCCCGATCCTCAAGCTGACCGTGCCGCAGATCATCGCGCACCTCGAGGCGGTGATCCGCGAACTGCCGTCGCCGCCGATCATCATCGGCCACTCCGCCGGTGGCGCGTTCACCCAGATCCTGCTCGACCACGGATTCGGCGCGGCCGGCGTCGCGATGAACTCGGCGCCGACGGAGGGTGTCCGCGTCGTACCGCTGTCCCAGGTGAAGTCGACCTTCCCGGTGCTGAAGAGCCCGGCGAACCGGCACAAGGCGATCCCGTTGTCGCTGGAGGAGTTCAAGTACGCGTTCACCAACACCTTCACCGACGAGGAGTCGCAGGCGCTGTACGAGCGGTACGCGATCCCGGCGAACGGCGGGATCCTGTGGGGGAGCGTGCTCGCGAACTTCCAGCCCGGGCACCAGGACACCTGGGTCGACTACCACAACGACGACCGGGTGCCGCTGTTGTTCGTCTCCGGCTCGGAGGACCACATCATGCCGCCGGACGTGCAACGCTCCAACGCGAAGCACTACAAGTCCGACACGGTCACCGAGGTGAAGCTGTACGACGGATACGCACACCTGCTGCCCGCGCAGGCAGGCTGGGAGAAGATCGCGGACGAGGTCCTCGACTGGGCGCTGGCCCACGCGGTGACCAGCAAGCCGTGACCGACGTCCGGATCACCCACATCGGCGGTCCGACGACGCTGATCGAGGTCGAGGGTTGGTGCCTGCTCACGGACCCAACCTTCGACCCGCCCGGCCGTCGGTACTCGTTCGGCTGGGGTACGGCGTCGACCAAGGTGGCCGGACCGAGTATTCCGGTCTCGGCCCTGCCGCGGATCGACGCCGTACTCCTCACCCACGACCATCACGCCGACAACCTCGACGACGCCGGTCGCGCGCTGTTGTCCAGCGCTCGTACGGTCGTGACGACGGTCGCCGGAGCACGCCGGCTCGGTGGTGACGCGGTCGGCCTGGCTCCCTGGTCGGTTCAGTCGCTCGAGAAGGCCGGCCTCCCCACTGTGGAGATCACCGCGACGCCTTGCCGCCACGGTCCGCCACTGAGTCGCCCGATCACCGGCGAGGTCACCGGTTTCGCGTTGCGATGGCCGGGCCAGCAACACGGTGCCCTGTGGATCTCCGGCGACACAGTCCTGTACGACGGGGTGCGCGAGGTCGGCAGCCGGATCGACGTGGGGACGGTGGTGCTTCACCTCGGAGCCGTGCAGTTCAACGTCACCGGGCCGCTCAAGTACACGATGTCCGGTCCCGATGGCGTCGAACTCTGCGAACTGCTCGAACCGCACACCGTGATCCCCGTCCACTACGAGGGCTGGAGTCACTTCACCCAAGGCCGCGACACCATCGAGGAGGCCTTCTCCCGAGCCTCAGCCGACGTCCGCGACGCGCTGACCTGGCTCACCCCGGGCGCGCCCAAGGTCCTCTCGGTCTGACCGGCACGCTTGAGCCAAGCCGGGAGCCACCAGTTCGCCGCACCCAGGAGGGTCATCAGCGCCGGCACCAGGGCCAAGCGGACGATGGTGGCGTCGATCAGGACAGCCACGGCCAGACCCAGGCCGAACATCTTGGCGGTCGGATCGTCGGTGAGCGCGAAGCTCGTGAAGACCGAGATCATGATCAGGGCCGCCGAGGTGATGACCCGGCCGGTCGTGGCGATGCCGTGGATCGTCGAGGCGGCGGTGTCGCCGGTCCGGACGTAGGTCTCCCGGATCCGCGACAGCAGGAAGACCTCGTAGTCCATCGAGAGACCGAACAGCACGGCGAACATGAACATCGGGATGAACGGCAGGATCGGGATCGTCGACTCCAGCCCGATCAGGCCGGAACCCCAGCCCCACTGGAAGACCATCACCAGGACGCCGAACGACGCACCGATGCTCAGGAGGTTCATCAGCGCGGCCTTGAGCGGTACGACGATCGAGCGGAAGACCACCGTCAGCAACAGGACGGACAGCAGGATCACCGCGCCGATGAACAGCGCGAGCCGATCGTTGACCTTCTCCCCGACATCCGCCAGGACCGCCGTCTGCCCACCGACGTGCGCCTTCGCCGGACTCTGCCGCAGTACCGACGGGAACACCTCCGCACGGAGCCGCTTGACCGTGGTCATCGTGGCATCGTCCTGTGGGCCGGTCGTCGGTACGGCGATCAGCGTTGCGATGCCGGCCGCGAGCTTTACCTCGGGACGGGCGACCGAGGCGATGCCCGGATCGGCCGCAACCGCGTCAGCCAGCGGCTGGACGACACTCGGATCCGCCGAGATGTCGACGGCGATCACCAGCGGACCGTTGCTACCGGGACCGAAGCCCGCGGCGACGAGGTCGTAGGCCCGGCGTTCTGTCCGCTGCACAGGGAGCGCACCTTCGTCGGGAGTGCCGACCCGGAGCGCGAGCACCGGTGCGGCGAGTGCCAGCAGCAGGACAGTGGCGCCGATCGCATACGCGACGGCATGCCTGGACACGTGACCCGCCCAGCGCTGCCAACCCGAACCGGGTGTGGACCGCACCCGCCGTACCCGCAGACGGTTGATCCAGTGGCCGGCCAGTCCCAGGAAGGCCGGCAGCAAGGTGAGCGACGCGAGCACCATCGTGAGCACGATGATCGAGATCGCAATGCCACCGGCGGTCATGAACGGTACGCCGGCCACGACCAGACCGAGGATCGCGATCACCACCGTGCCACCGGCGAAGAGCACAGCCTGACCCGCGGTGGCGACGGCCTGCCCGGCCGACTCCTCGACACTCAGCCCGCGGGCCAGGAACTCGCGATGCCGGGTGACGATGATCAGCGCGTAGTCGATGCCCACCCCGAGGCCGATCATGCTGCCGAGCACCGGCGCCCAGCTGGGCAGCTCGATCAGATACGTGACCAGGGACAGCGAACTGATACTCAGCGCGAGCCCGAACACCGCGATTGCGATCGGCACGCCCATCGCGATGATCGACCCGAAGGCGACCAGCAGGACGATCATCGCGGCGATCAGGCCGATCGCCTCACCGAGGCCGGCCTGGCCCTCCTCGAACGCGTTGAACAGGTCACCGCCGAGCTCGATCCGCAGCGGGGATCCCGCCGCGGCCTCAGCGCCGAACGACTTGAGCTGGTCCAGATCGCCCGGATCCAGGTCGTCGAGCACCGGGTACTGCAGGCGGATGAGACCGACCCGGCCGTCCGGCGAGATGACCGGTTCGCCGGCACCGAGCACGTGCGGCAGCGCGGCCGCCGTCGACCGTACCCGGGTCAGCTCAGCTCGCAGTTCGGGCGAGGCGAACGTCGCCGCGTCGTCGAGCGGAGTGACGACGATCTGCGCTGTCAGGCCGGCCTGATCCGCTCCGGCCGCCGACAGGAGATCAGTCGCGGACTGCGAGTCGACGCCGGGTGCTCCGAACGACTCCTCGAGTTTCTTGCCGAAGGCGCCGGACGCCGCGACCACGAGTGCCGCCACCACGAGCCAGGCCCCGATCACCACCCACGGCCGGCGAGCGGCGTACCGGCCAATCCGGTCCAGCTTTGATCTCATGATTGATCTCCTTCAGGCGAGAGTTCCGTTCATCGTCGCCGCGCCGGACCGGCTGGCACCTCGGACGAAGAGCCGGACTTTCGTCGGCCGATCAGCCGAGTCGCGCCCCGTACTTTGAGCCGATCCGCGGGCGGCGCGGAGTCCCTACGCTGTGGGCATGGTGAGAAACGCCGTACGGTCGCTGCTTGCCGAGCCGCGCGCGCCGCAACCGCCCCGGCGGGTGTGGCGCGACTGGGTGCTCGTCTCCGGCCTGCTGACGGCGGGCATCCTCGAAGGCGTGCTCCGCGATGACCTGGTGTGGAGACCAGCCGCAGTGGTGCTGGCGATAGCTGTCGCCTTTGCACTCCTCTGGCGGCGTACGTTTCCGCTCGCCGTGGTGGCCGCCGTGTTCGGTGCGCTGATCGTGGTCGACATCGGAGTCCTGGTCAGCGGCAGCGGACCCTTCGGCCTGTACACGATGATCTGCGTGGTCTTGCTGCCGTACTCCCTGGTGCGCTGGGGATCCGGCCGCGAGATCGGCATCGGGCTCGTGATCATTGGCGTTGCGTTGGTGCTGGGCAATATCGCCGACTTCACCAGTTACGTCGAAGCCGTCTTCGGCAGCATGTTCCTGCTCTTCCCGGCGACCCTGGCCGCCGCGGTCCGCTACCGGTCGACGGCCCGGATCCGCGAGCTGGACCAGGTGCGGCTCCGCGAGCGTGAGCAGTTGGCCCGTGAGCTGCATGACACAGTCGCTCATCACGTGTCGGCCATCGTCATCCGGGCGCAAGCCGGCCGAGCGGTCGCCGCCACCCGCCCGGAGGCCGCGGTCGAGGCCCTCGCCGTCATCGAGGCAGAGGGCACCCGTACTCTGTCCGAGATGCGGACCATGGTCGGTGTACTGCGCGACGCTTCGGCGGCGGAGCTCGCCCCGCAACCGGGAGTCGCGGACCTGGAGCGGCTCGCCCGGAGCGTCGGGGACCGCCCGCGGGTCGAGGTCGAGGTGTCGGGTGAGATCGAGGAGTTCGGACCGGCGGTCGGCGCGGCGATCTATCGCATCGCGCAGGAGTCGATCACGAACGCCGTACGCCATGCCCGCCAGGTCACGCGGATCGATGTCAGTGTGACCTCGGACGGCGACGCCGTACGGCTGACCATCCGTGACGACGGGGAAGCCACGTCGGTGCCACGGAACCCACTCGGCTACGGATTGGTGGGGATGACCGAGCGCGCGATGCTGCTCGGCGGTTCGTTCGCCGCAGGCCCCGGCGCGGAGCGCGGCTGGACCGTCGACGTGGTGCTGCCGAGAACGGCGGCCGGCCGATGACGATCCGGGTTCTCGTCGCCGACGATCAGGATCTCGTCCGGACCGGACTGGCGATGATCCTCGAGGCGCAGCCCGGAATCGAGGTGGTCGGTCAGGCAGCCGACGGGCGCGAGGCGGTCGAGCTCGCCCGCCGGCTTCGGCCCGAGGTGTGTCTGTTCGACATCAGGATGCCCGTCATGGATGGGATCGAGGCGACCCGCGAGCTCGCCGGCGCGGGGGCGGAGGATGCGCCGGCGATCGTGGTGATCACCACGTTCGACCTCGACGAGTACGTGTACGGCGCGCTGAAGGCGGGCGCCCGTGGATTCCTGCTGAAGGATGCCGGTCCCGACCTCCTGGTCCAGGCGATCCACGCTGCCGCCAACGGTGACGCACTGATCGCACCCCGGATCACGGCCCGCCTGCTGGCCGCCTTCTCCGACCCACCCGCCGGGCGTACGCCGGTCCAGCCGATCGACCCGCTCACCACCCGCGAGGAGCAGGTCCTGATCGCCGCGGCCACCGGCCGGACCAACGCCGAGATCGCGGGGGACCTCCACATCAGCCTGAGTACCGTGAAGACGCACCTGACCAGCGTGATGGGCAAAGTCGGCGCCCGGAACCGCGTCGAGATCGCGATGTGGGCCTACGAGACAGGCCGCATCAAGCCTTGACGAAGGTCACGCGGAGGCCGTCGGGGTCGTGGGTATCCGGCTGCGGACTGGTGGTGGTGAGGACGAGATGGTTGATCGGGGTCGTTGCTGGGGGCAAGGAGCTGGAGAGCTTGACCGCGTCGGGGCCGATCCGGAAGGTGGGGGAGTCCGCCGAAGGGTCGCTGGGCATGCCCAAGTGGGTGCCGTAGAACTCGACGGCGGCGTCGAGATCGGGCGAGTCCAGCCCGATGGAGCTGAGCTGGCGGACAGGGCCGGCCGTGATCGGCGGGATGCGGAACTCCTCCGAGCGCTGCAGGAGTTCGATGCGGGTGCCGCTGGGGTCGGCGAGGAACGCGAGCCTGCCCTGGCCGCTGCCGGCGACCTTCGGCGATGAGAGCTCGGCGTACCCCAGCGCGATCAGCCGGGCGTAGTCCGCGTCGAGGTCGTCGGTCATGAAGCCGACATGGTTCAGGCCGTATGTCGCATCCGGGTCGGGATCCTCGTGGTACAGGAGCTCGACCAGGCCGGTGCCGAGCTGGATGTGCACCCGATGGACGCGGCTGTTCGGCATGAACAGCCGATCGACCACTTCGGCACCAAGCCCGGAGTAGAACTCCAGGCTGGCTTCAAGATCTCGGACGCGGCCACCGACATGGTTCAGCTCGTAGATCACCTCGTCACGATAGCAAGCGCTTTCCGCCGCCGCCCGGTCACTGCGCGAGCCGTTCCTGGAGGAAGTCGGCGATCTGCGTCCGGGCCTCCCGGGCCTGCGGTACGACGCCTGGCATGCTGAGGAAGGCGTGGCCGGCGCCGGGGTGTTCGACCAGCTCGACCGGTGTGCCCGCATCGCGGAGCCGGGCGGCGTACGTACGTCCATGGTCGGCCACCGGGTCCAGCGTCGGCACCACGACGAGCGCCGGAGCGAGTCCGCTCAGGTCATCGGCGTACAGCGGTGACACTGTGCGCGGATCCGATCCGTCCGGGACGGCCAACCGGCGGAAGAATTCCATCTGCTTGACGGTGAGGGTCGGGCTGTCGGCGTACTCGGTCATCGACGGGTAGTCGAAGGCGGTCGAGGTCAGGTCGACGCAGGGATTGACCAGCACCTGCGCACGCAGGCGGAGCCCGGAGTGCCTGGCTCGGATCGCGGCCAGCGCGGTGACCATCGAACCGGCGCTCTCGCCGAAGACCGCGGTCCGGTCCGGGTCGATGCCCCACTCCGCGGCGTGGTTCAGTACGTGGTCCAGCGCGTCCCAGCCGTCGTCGATCGCGGCGGACAGGGGAGTCTCCGGGTCGACGAGCCGGTGCTCGACGGAGACCACGACGGCGGGCAGTCGAGCGGCGAGATGACTGTTGACCCAGTCGCACTGCACCGCCGTACCGACGAATCCGCCGCCGTGCACATGCAGTACGAGCGGCAGCCTGGCCGCAGCGTTGCCTGATGGTCGGTAGACGCGGACGCGGAGAGCACGATTGGGGAGGTCCAACTCCTGCCAGTTCATGGTGGCGCCGCGGTCCGGGAACCCGGTGATCACTCGCGCCAGTCTGGAGCCGCGCTTGCGGTTCTCGGCCTCGCGGAAGGCGGCCAGCGCCTCGGGCGGCATCGCCAGCCAGTCCGGTTCCTTGCGCAGGGCGTGCATCAGCCGGATGCCCAGTGGCGGTTGCTGCGGTCCGGTCGTCGTGGTGCCCATCGTGCTCCTCGGCTCTTGATTTCGCTACTAGAAGTATCGATACCAAAAGTAGCATAACTCGCTATGGTGTGATGATGGCCCGAGCAACGACACCGACCAGACCGCCCGGACGCCCGCGTGCCGGCGTCGACGCCGAGGTCTTCGCGGCGACGCTGCGGACAGTGGACGAGCTCGGGTACGCGCGGGCGACCGTCGACCGGATCGCCGCCGCGGCCGGGATCGCGAAGACGACGATCTACCGTCGGTGGCCGTCCAAGGGCGAGCTGATCACCGCGTGCCTGATCGACGCGTTCGGTCCGGCGCCGCTGGCGGGCGCGGACCGGAAGGAGAAGCTGGCCGCAGCCGTCCGCTGGATTGCGGCGAAGATCGGTGAACCGGGGATCGGCGCGGCGTTCGCCGGTGTGTTCACCGATGCCGTCGGCGATCCCGCCCTGCGCGAGGTCCTGTCGACGCGGTTGCAGGATCCCTACCGGATCGCGTTCCAGGAGGCGCTGGGCGAGCCGGAGAACCGGGTCCTGTTCGTCATCGACGTCGTGGTCGGAACGCTGCTGCACCGAATGGGCATGACCGGTGAGCCGATGGTCGAGGCGGACGTGGACGCGCTGGTCGAGATGGTCGTGCGCGAGCTTCGGTAGTCGCCGCCGTACGACGACTACCGAAGCTACGCCGAGAGAGCGTTGGTCAGGAGTGCGACCAAAGCCTCGAGTTGCATGTCGGCGGACGCGGAGAGCTCGTCGTCGGACCCGTCCAGGGCGCGGGCTGCCAGCCCGGCCTTGGCGTCGATCAGTTCGGCGATCTTCGTGTCGATGGTCTGGGCCGCGATGATGCGCCAGGCGGTGACCGGGTCGTCCTGGCCGATCCGGTGGACCCTGTCGATGGCCTGCGTCTGTTCGGCGTTGGTCCAGGAGAGCTCGGCCAGGACGACGTTGCTCGCGACCTGGAGGTTCAGGCCCACACCGGCGGTCAGCAGCGAGCAGACCGCGATGGAGACGTCCGGGTCGTTCATGAACGCGTCGATGTTCTGCTGACGCTTTCGGGCGGTTTGGTCACCGCGGATCGAGGAGAAGCGGATGCCGCGCTCGGTGAAGAGCTCCTCGGCGGTGTCCATCACCTCGATGTGCCTGGCGAAGAAGACGACCTTGCCGACGCTGTGCACGAGTTGGGCGGCGTAGTCGGCGGCCAGACCGGCCTTCGCCCGGCCGATCCGGCGGACCAGCGTGAACACGTTCTCGCCGGTCTTGGCGTTGTCCTGATCCGCGCGCTCCCACCCGGCGACCCGGCGCACGAGGTCGTGGTCGATGCCGTCCACGACGCTGCCGGCGGTCCGCGTCTCGAGCGCGCTGTGGTACCGGGAGACGAGGCGTTCGGCGAGCTCGCGCTCGGCGTCGCGGATCGAGCGGCCGACGGCGCCGTCGAGCTCGACGGGCAGGTCGGCGATCCGGCGGGCGGGGATGTCGGCGGCCACGTCGACCTTGCGGCGCCGGACGATGCCGAGGTCGATCACGCAGGCTCGGGCGGCCGCCGAGAAGGCGGGATCGGCCGGCGTCAGGTCGGTCTCCTCGAGCGACTCCATCAGCTCGGCCCGCGGGCCGGCCTCGTCGATCCAGCCGAGGAACTCCCAGATCGCCGTGAAGTCCTCGATGTCGTTGATCAGCGGCGTACCGGTGAGGGCCATCAGCAGCGGACGCGGGGTTCGGGTCCGGATCCGCTCGGACAACTGCAGGACGTTTCGCGAGCGCTGGGACTTCTTGTTCTTGATGAAGTGCGCCTCGTCGACCACCATGCCGCGGAAGCCGAGGTCGCCGAGCCAGCCGACGTGCCGGTCGAGCACCTCGTAGTTGACGATGACGATGTCGGCGAACCCGTCCACCGTCTCGCCGTCGCCCTGGACCACGGTGGCGACCTTCTTCGGCGTCCACAGGCCGGACTCGCGAGCCCAGTTGGTCTTCACGACGTTCGGTACGACGACGAGCAGCGGGTACGCGTTCGCGGCCCGTGCGGCCAGCAGGGCCTGAGCCGTCTTTCCGAGGCCGGGCTCGTCGGCCAGTAGGAACGTCCGGTGGCCGGCCGCAGCGGAGGCGATCAGCCGCGCCTGGTGTGGCATCAGCTCCAGGCCGTTGGCCGCGTGCAGGGAGATCGGCTCGGGCAGGGACTTGCTGGCCGAGGCGGAGGCACGCTCGAACGACCGGAGCAGCGGCCCGATCAGCTCCCAGCTGGCGAGCCGCCCCGGGCGGGGCGGACGTGACGGAGCGGCGCTGAAGTCTGGCGCGAGGAAGGGGTTGGCCAGCTGTCGCGAGACCACGGTCTGCGGCACGACTCGGCGGGCCGGCGGGTCGGCCGGAGTGGCTGGCTGGCGGGGCGCGGCCTCCTCGCGGGGTGGCTCCAGGCCGGCGGCGAGCAGCATCTCGCGCTTGAGCGACGTGGCCGCCTCGGAGATCACCGCGTCCTCGGCCAGCAGGCCGAGCAACGAGGTGTCGCGAGCAGCGGTCTTCGCCAGAATCGTCGCGATGCCGTCGAGCCGCCGCAGTTGCTCGGACCGATAGGTGTCACTGGCGGACGCGTCGCGGTTCACCCGGGAACGCTCCTCGCGCACCAGCAGCGCGACCACCTGGAACTTCGTCCGCACCGAGGGCCGGACGGCGCCGCGCTCGACCGCGGCCTCGACCTCCCGCACGGCGCGTGCGAGCACCTGGATGAGGCCGTCGGCATCATCGGCCGGCCGCCGGCGGCGGGCAGCCTGTCGGGTAGCGCCGGGCTGGCGCTGGCCTCGTCGGGCCAAGGAATCCTCCTGTGAACGGACATGACACGGCGGCCATGGGTGAAACGCGCACCGTACGGCGTGATGCCGTCGACGAGACGCCGTCCGGGATGTCCGGC
The DNA here is from genome assembly GCF_040638415.1 of Kribbella sp. NPDC026596. Lineage (NCBI taxonomy): Bacteria > Bacillati > Actinomycetota > Actinomycetes > Propionibacteriales > Kribbellaceae > Kribbella > Kribbella sp. NPDC026596. The sequence goes on from NZ_JBEZYF010000061.1 coordinate 43,914, forward strand.
GGACCGTCGGAAGAGTGGCCGGCGAAATCCGCGGCGAATCGACGCTGCCCAGGTCGGTGCCCTCCCATACTAGCGTCAGTCCGCTGGCCGGACAGCCCATTACCCCCGCTGGATCAGGTCAACCCACCTCAGGACTGGTCTCGACGGTGGCGGCGACCATCACTATCTGTGCTGCACTGGTGCCCGTTGCAGTGGTCATTGCGCTCACGATCCTTCGCCGTGTCTGGACCGCTGAGCGGGTCGTGCCGGCCGAGAATGACTTGGTCTCGGAGCGCGGGTCAGTACGTTGGAGAGGTGCGGGTGGCGAAGCGTTGGTGGTGGGTCGCGCTGGGAGTGGTGGTCGTAGGCGCATGGGCCGCGCGCACCGACGACCACCCCAAGGCCGTGGACGCAGCACAGTCCACAGCGACCGCGAAGCCGACGCCAACGCCTACCCCTCGGCCGAGTACGTCGACCACCCCGAAGCCGTGGTACGACGACTACGACCCAGCCCACTTCGCCCCGCAGGTACGCCGGTACGCGCAACAGGCCGGGGTCAGTCCACAGTTGCTGATGGCAATCTTGTACAACGAGTCGTACAAGCCGCACGACCCGGAGTTCGAGCGCTCGTGGGCGCGGATCGACTCGAACCCGGCGTTCGGAATCGCGAACATGCATCGGGCCGCCTTCGACGACACGAAGCGCGGACGCGACTTCGCCAAGCGGAAGTGGGAGCAACTCCCGGACGATCCGGGGCTGGCCATCCAGGCCGCGGCGTGGCACCTGCATGACCTGGCCAAGCGGCTGCCGGACAAGCGAAGTGACCGGTACAGCAAGGACGAGTTGCTAGCCCTGGGCTACAACGCGGGCGCGGGAAACATGCGCATCTTTGCCAAGGGAACGAAGGCCGGCGCTCAAGCCCAGTCCTACGTCGATCGCTTGCACGACAACTGGGCGAAGTCCGGCCAGGCGATCCGCTGATGAAGAGAGGAGAGAGCGTGACTGAGTTCGGCGGAGTGTCTGAGCTGGCGGTAGCCGACTGGCGGCGGCGGGTGTTCGCGCTCTATCAGTCCGTGCGGACGGAGAGCGACCCGGCGCAAGCACATGAGCTGTGGCGGGTCGGACGCAATGAGTTGCTCACGACCCATCCGGCGTCGCCCGTGCCCGCGGAGGATCGCTCGATCTACGGGGGAGCCGAGATCGGGGTCTATCAGCCCGAACTGCGGTTCGAGGTCGCCGTTGATCCGGATGTGGAGAAGGTGCTGTGGGAGGTTCCTTCGGCAACGGACGGCGTGATCCCGTTCACCCGCGTCGGAGTCCTGCATCTTCCCGCGGTGGGCGATCTGGACGTGTGGTGGCTCGAGTCGTACGGCGGCGGTCTGTTCGTGCCGGTCAAGGATTCGCTGGCCGGCGAACGCACGTACGGCGGTGGTCGGTATCTCCTCGACACGGTGAAGGGTGCTGACCTCGGCGGCGATCTCCGGGCCGGCTGGCTCGTGGTCGACCTGAACTTCGCCTACAACCCCTCCTGCGCCTACAGCCCGGACTGGACCTGCCCGCTCGCACCGGCGGGAAACACCGTCAAGGCAGGGTTGCCGGTCGGCGAACTGACGTCAGCTCCCGCCGACTTCTAGGGCCGTCAGCAGGACCAGGACCACGGTGACGACAGCGAACAGGCCATGGCCCCCGACAACCGCGACCGGGAAGTGACGCTCGGCCGGCACGTCACCGGCGGCAGGCCCACCAGCCGAACCAGCGCTCGTCGTCGACGCATTGGCTGCCGCCGTCCGCGCGCGGTACGTCGGCAGCCAGCGAGCCAGCATCGTGAAGCCGAGCAGGGCCACCGGCACGAGGAGGACGAACGCGATCCAGGCCAGGACATCGCTGTCGACGACCACGTAGATGATCCACAGGACCAGGCCGAGCGCGGCCAGCGCGAAGTGCCCGAAGATCAGTGCGGGCGGGAAGTGGCTCGCGCTCGGCTTCTTCGGGCCGCCGTTGCTGATCCACGTGTACAGCAGGTAGAAACCGCCGAGCGCGGTGATCAGCCAGGTGACAAGTGCCGCGATACCCATCTCAGCTCCTAGGCTCGAAACCTTCGGCTTGCTCCTCGTCCGTCGCGACCCGGACCCCGTACCGGAACGCCAGCTTGCCCCCGAGATAGCCCGACAATGTCAGGGCTCCCAGACTGACGGCCGACAAGACGATCGGTCCCACCGGCACCTGGTCCGCGTCGGATCCACGCCGCCACAGCGCGTTCACGGCGTACGCGATGGTGATCGTGACGTTGAGGATCAGGTGGACGACCCCGGTGCGGAACGCGGCGGTGCCCGACGGGATGGCGAAGAAGTCGAGCAACCCGACGCTCGCGGCCGCGAGCGCGCCGATGATGCCGATCACGATCAGCCAGACCGACGCCCGCGCGAGGAAGTCCGCGTCGGTGATCCGCGACCCGACGTCGAACACGAAGCTCGCCACCCAGGAGCCGATCGGGATCGTGACCAGGACCGGGTGGAACGGATGACCGTACGGGCCGGTGAGCAACGCGCTCACCGGACGCTTCGCCGCAGCCGACCGATCCGACACCGGGCCTCCCTATTTGACTAATCGAGTTTGGTCTTATTCCTCAGCAATGGTCAAGAGTTCAACGGTGGCGGCAGCGCTTTTCGCCAATGTTCTTGACCGTTATGGTGAGACGGTGAGGTCACGGGGAAGCGGTGCGGAGGCGACGATCCGGGCGGTGTCGGTGCTGAGTGACGACACCCGGCGCCGGATGTTCGACTTCTGCCGGCGCGGGGGCCGGGCGATCAGCCGGGACGAGGCGGCGGCCGAGGTGGGCATCTCGCGCAAGCTGGCGGCCTTCCACCTGGAGCGGCTCGTGGACGCGGGCCTGCTGCGAACCCACTACGAGCGGTCCGGCGGGATTCGCAAGGTCGGGCGGGCGCCGAAGATGTACGAGCCGGCCGAGACCGAGTTGCAGGTGTCCATCCCGCCGCGCCGGCCGGACCTGCTCGCCGAGATCCTGCTCGACGGCATCCTCAGCCAGGACGACAACGCGGATGGTGACGCGGAGGCCCCGGACGGTGGCAGCGGCGGGTTGGAGGCAGCTCGCCGGGCGGCGTTCCGGCACGGCGAACGCGTCGGCGCGGAGGAGCGGGCGCGCTCCCGTCCAGGCCGCCTCAGCGCCGAGCGGGCGTTGACGGTGTCGGAGGCAACCCTGGCGAGTGTGGGTTTCGAGCCGACCCGCCCGCGTCCGGGCTGCGTCCGGCTGCACAGTTGTCCGTTCCACCCGTTGGCCGAGTCGCAACCGGACGCCGTCTGCGGACTCAACCACGCCTTCCTCACCGGCATGCTGTCGGGTCTGCGGGCGACCACCGTTCACGCCGTGCTGGACCCGAAGGGCGGCGAGTGCTGCGTGGAGATCACCGCGGACTGATCCCGCCGGCTCACGCCTCGGGTTCGCCGGTGGGGTGGTGGGTCTCCTGCTCGATGAGCGACTTGATGCGGGCGAGTGCCTGCTCGAGCTCTTCGTCGACGTCGGCGGCCTGGTTGGTGTGCACCCGGACGGTCAGCTTGGACGTCTCGTCCGCGACGAAGTCGACCAACAGCTCACCGTGGTACTCGTGCGGTCCCGGCGCCCCCCACCTCAGCACCCGATCCTCGTCGAGTACGTCGATCCACGCGTCCCGGTGACCGAGGTCGCCCGCGGCGACGTCGACCACCTCGTGCACGGGCCTGATGGGGACGCCGTACTTCGGGACCCTGAGCTTCCACCGGTCGCGGCGCGATGCGGTGGAGCTCGGTCATCCAGGGCAGGAGATCGGGGAGGCGATCCAGGTCGGACAAACGGTCGAAGAGGACGTTCGGGTCGACGTCGACTGTGGTCCAGGCTTCGTACTGACCCATGGCAGGACTTCTTTTCTAGCTGGGGATCTTGCGGCGGAGTTCGGGGAGGACCTCGGTGCGGTAGAGGTTCATCATGTCGATCGAGTGCGGTCCCATATTAGCGACGTAGATCTCGTCGAAGCCGGCCTCGACGTACGGCGTGAAGGCGTCGACGTGGGCATCGGCCTTGGGGCCGCAGGTGACGGACTGGGCGGTCGACTCCTTGGTGACGAGCTGGCTGGCCTGCTCGAAGTGTCGTGGTGAGGGGAGGACCTGCGACAGCTCCCCGGGCAGGCCGGAGTTGCCCCAGATCCGGTGGGCCTGCTCGACACCTTCCGCTTCGGTCGGTGCATAGCTGACCTTGAAGCCGGCCTGGGCCGGCTTGCTCCCGCCGCCGTTGTCCCGGTATCGCTGCAACAGGTCGGCGTCGGGAGTGGTGGTGATGTACCCGTCCGCGATCCGGGCCGCGACATCGGTTGCCTCTGGCCCGAATCCGGACATGTAGATCGGCAGCGGCTGGTCCGGCCGCGTGTAGATGCGTGCGGTGTCGACCGTGTAGTGCTTGCCGTGGTGTGAGACGAACCCCTCCTCAGTCCACAACCGGCGCATGATCTCCACCGCTTCCTCGACCATCTCCAGCCGGACGTCGACCGTCGGCCAGACCGATCCGAGCACGTGCTCGTTGAGCGCCTCGCCGGTGCCGATCCCGAGCCGGAACCGCCCGTTCAGCAGTACGGCGCTGGTCGCCGCGGCCTGCGCGATGATCGCGGGATGGATCCGCACCGTCGGGCAGGTGACCGCGGTCGTCACCGGGAGCTCACAGACCTGCGAGATCGCCCCGATCGAGGACCAGACGAAGGCGCTCTGGCCTTGCTCGTGGTTCCACGGATGGAAGTGGTCACTGATCCAGAGCCCGTCGAACCCGGCATCCTCAGCCAGCTGCGCCTGCTCGATCAACTCCGCCGGCGTGTACTCCTCACTGGACAGAAAGTACCCGATCTTCACGATCTCTCCGATCACTCGCTTCCCCTCCCGAGTGCCCATCCCGCCTCCGTCCATGCACCCCTCACACCGCGATGGTTTGTCAGCGTTTCCAGGCGGGCACCGGAGGCGGCGCACGGGGAAAACAGCCGCCGGGTGTTCGCCCGGCTCGTCAGATGGGAAGGACCATGGGTCTCATTCTGTGGATCATCGCGGCGATCCTCGTGATTGCCGGGATCGTTTCGCTCGTCCGCGGTCAGTTGCTGTGGGGCGCTGCCCTGATCGTGATCGGACTGCTGGTCGGCCCTGGAGGCGTCAGCATCTTCACCTGATCTCTCTACCGGTTCGATTCGCCCCCACGTCGCGTCCGCGTGGGGGCGACACCCGTGGTCAGGGGAGCAGGTCGACTGCCGCGCGCAGGTCCTTGACGAAGTGATCGAAGTCGCGGCGGAACTCCTGCGAGCGGACCACCGCTGAGGGATGCACGGTGGCGACCGCTGTCCGGCCGTCGGGGAGCTCGACAGCCTCACCACGATGCTCGGTGACCTTGAAGCCGGTACCGAGGAGGGACCTGGCGGCGACAGCGCCGAGGATGACCACCAGCTTGGGTTTCACGATCTCGAGCTCGCGATCGAGCCAGGGGTGGCAGGCAACGATGTGGCCGACGGCCGGCGTCTTGTGGATCCGGCGCTTGCCTTGCCGTTCGAAGCGGAAGTGCTTCACCGCGTTGGTGAGGTACACCTGCGACCGATCGATCCCGGCTTCGGCCAACGCCTTGTCGAGAAGCCGCCCGGCCGGACCGACGAACACATGGCCTTCCTTGTCCTCATGGTCACCGGGAGTTTCACCCACCAGCATCATCCGAGCGCGCACCGGCCCCTCGCCGGCCACCACCTGCTCGGCGTCCTGATACAAGTCGCAGCCACGACAGTCCGGCAAAGCCGACCGCACCTTCCGCATCCCGCCGTCCGCCGGCACCCACCGCGTCGCTCCGTCGAAGCTCATACCTCAATCACCCGTCTCGGCGTGCGGCGCGTGCACCGGCTTGGACTGCGCCGAGCGGCGCTGGCGGAGGTAGACCGATCCACCGACAATCGCCGCCCCGTCGTACCGGCCAGGGCGCGTTGCGATCGTTGCGGTGCTCACGGGGATCCGCGTCCTGCGGCGCCGACCCCTCGAGCGGCCGGGACTCCGCCGAGCCCTTCTGCACGAGGTAGGCCGTGAGCAGGACGTACATGCCCATCTGCAGCCGAAGCCATCGCATGCTGCACCGGTACCCCGGTTCGGGGACTGTGAAATCAGGGGGTTGGTGGGATGAGTGCCTGCCGGATGAGGACGAGGGCGAACAGCAGGAGCGTGAGGGCGTGGACGACGGTGCACCACAGGCAGATGGCGTCGATCTGGAACAGCTCGGCCCAGATCAGGTAGCAGACGAAGACGACGCCGACCAGTACGGCGGCCAGGCGGAGCCGACCGGGCCAGGGGGAGGGCGTGCGCCACATCGGTGGCAGCGAGAGCACCGTCATGGCGGCGAAGAAGCCCAGGCCGAGCAGGGCGACCGGGATGCCGAAGAGCTTGGAGTACTCGCTCGTCGTGACCTTCACACAGTTCACGACACCGGTGTCTGGGCAGGCCAGCGTCGACGCGGCGGTGAAGTGCTCATAGGTCAGGTACGACGCGACCGCGAGACCGGCGATCGACAGGGCCAGCGTGGTCCAGGGGATCCACCCCAGCCCGGTCGACTTCTGGTCGGAGCGTTGTGCGGTGTTGCTCACGCTCAGCTCTTCCCGAGCTTCGCGGCCGCGGCGGTCACGGGGGCACTGGAGCACACGTTCGCCGGCTGGTTGTTGGTGAGCTTGCAGATCGCGGCGGTGTAGACGTTCGCGGAGGCGATGACGGCCTTCGCGATCGGGCTCGACGGGTCCTTGAGCGCGTCAGCGACCTCGGCCTGGGTCTTCCCGGCCAGCACCTCCGGGCTGTACGTCGCACCCGACGAGACGAACTTGCCGCCGAGGGCGATGAACGGGATCGAGCCACCGGTCTTCACGTACGGCGGCTGGTTGTAGGTGTCGAAGGTCTTCTGGTCCTCGGCCGTCGGGGTGTCGAGCGGCTCGTACTGGCCGTTGACCTGTTGGTTCGTGGTGGTCTCGACACCGGTGAAGCTCAGGTACTGACTGGTGTAGGTGGCGCCGTGGAAGGACAGGGTCGGCGTGTTCGGGAACACGTCGTTCGCCGACGAGTGCGTCGTACCGAGGTTGCTGAACGTCCCGAACCGGGACAGGGCGACCGACACCGGCCACCGCTCGGCCGCGCAGTACGGGCAGAACTCGGCGCCGATGTAGAGCACCTTCGGCTTGCCGTCGGCGGTCAGCGCCGGGGCGTCGATCGCGGACGGCGCGGCCTGCACGCTCTCGGAGCCGACGGCGGCGAACGTCGAGTCCGGGATCGACGTCAGCGCGGTCATGATCTGGGCATCGGCCGAACCCGACGCCGCGGTCGTGTCCTTCTTGCCGCCACCGACCAGCCTGATGGTGATCAGGCCGCCGACGATGACGATGACCAGCACCACGGCACCGACCGCAAGCAGAAGCCGTCGGCGTCGCTCGGCTCGCTGCTGGGCAGCAAGCTGCGCCGCGATCCGCTCGCGGGCCTGGGCCTTCTGCTCGACACGCCTACTCATGACTCTCCCTCGCACATTCTCAGGCATGCCGAACGTGCTCGACACCCATCAAGGACAACTGTTGATCAGGCCCGGAAGTTCCTGCCTCTCCGTCACCGAGAGATTACAGATGGGCGCGGAGTGTCGGCGCCGGTGGCTAGGTTCTGGCTATGGACTGGCGACGATGGCATGACGAGTACGACGAGGCCGGGTCGGGGCTGGCGCGCCGGCTGGCCGCAGTGCAGGACCAGGTACGCGCGGGCCTGGATCGCTGTCCGCCTGGTCAGGTGCGACTGATCAGCCTGTGTGCTGGGCAAGGGCGTGACGTGCTCGACGTGCTGCCGGATCATCCGCGCCGCGACGACGTCCATGCGAGGCTGGTCGAGCTGGATCCGCGGAACACGGCGTTTGCCCAGGAGAGGGCGCGCGGTCTGCCGCAGGTGGAGATCGTGACCGGGGACGCCGCGCAGGTCGATCAGTACGACGGCCTGGTGCCGGCCGACGTGGTCCTGGTGTGCGGGGTGTTCGGCAACATCTCCGACGAGGACATCGAACGCACGATCGACACCTGCCCGCAGCTGTGCCGTACTGGCGCCACCGTCATCTGGACCCGTCATCGCGGCGAGCCCGATCTGGTGCCGGTCATCTGCGAGTGGTTCGAAGCCCGCGGCTTCGAGCGTGTGTGGGTATCGGATCCGGACGCGGGTTTCGGGGTTGGCGTCCACCGGTACGCCGGCGAACCGCAAGCACTGGTCCCGGGCCGAACCTTGTTCAGCTTCGTGCGCGGCGGGGTCTGAGACTGCTTGCTTCCATAGACGACATCACCTATGTTACATAGGAGATGTCATATCGCGTGGAGGTGAGCGGCATGGACGAGACGGCGCAACGGTTGCTCGGGTCCTCGGCGCGGCTGTCGCGGGACCCGGAGACCGAGATCGACTGGGACGCTCCGATCGGTGACGGCTACGGCCTGAGTCCGGAGTGGAGCACGCTCTACAGCACGCCGTACTGGGACGGGCTGAGCGAGGCGCAGCGCCGGGAGCTGACGCGGCACGAGGCCGCGTCGGTGGCGACGACCGGGATCTGGTTCGAGCTGATCCTGCAGCAGCTGATCCTGCGCGATGTCTACGACAAGCCGGCCGCCAGTGCCGAGTTCCAGTGGGCGCTGACCGAGATCGCCGACGAGTGCCGGCACTCGATCATGTTCGCCCGGGCGTCCGCCCGGATGGTCGAGCCGTCGTACCGGCCGCGGTGGCTGGCGCGTCAGCTGGGCCGGGTGTTCAAGGCGGTCGCCACCGGCGAGTCGGCGTACGCCGCGATCCTGGTGGCCGAGGAAGTCCTCGACGTCATGCAGCGCGACTGGATGCGGGATCGGCGGGTGGAACCGCTGGTGCGGCAGGTGAACCACATTCACGTGGTGGAGGAGTCGCGGCACATGGTGTTCGCCCGCGAGGAGACGCGTGAACGGCTGGCCGGTGCGGGCCGCGGCCGGCGGTGGGTCAGCGCGCTGGTGATCGCGATCGCGGCCGACATGATCGTGTCGAGCATGGTCGGGCGGGAGGTCTACGCGAACGTGGGTCTCGACGTCGACCGGGCGGTCCGCGAGGCGCGGCACAACGAGCATCACCGGTCGCTGCTGCGGACGAGTTGCGCGAACCTGATGGACTTCCTGGGCTCGCTCGGCCTGCTGACCCCGGCGGCGTCCAGGGTGTACCGGCGTACCGGACTGCTGTGAGCTACGCGATCTCGGGCGAGTGCTGCTCGGAGGCCAGCTGCGTTGCGGTGTGCCCGATGAACTGCATTCATCCGTCGCCGGGGGAGCCCGGGTTCGGGACCGGCGCGGGGCTGTTCATCGATCCGCGGACCTGTATCGACTGTGGCGCGTGCGCCGACATCTGCCCGGTCGACGCGGCGCAACCCGCGGACCGCGCCACGGCCGCGGACGTCGAGCGGAACGCGGCGTACTTCGCCGATCGGGAGCCGCTCGACGGGACGGACCTCGACGCCTGGCATCCGTCGGCGTACCAGACCTGGGGCGGTGGGCCGCGGCGCGTTCTCGTAGCCGGCGCCGGGCCGGCCGGGATGTACGCGACGCGTGAGCTGCTGTTGCGGAGTTCGGCCGAGGTCACCTTGGTAGATCGGCTCGATCGCGTCGGCGGGCTGGTTCGCTTCGGGGTCGCCCCGGATCATCCGCAGACCAAGCAGATCATCTCCACCTTCGAGCGGATCGCCGAGCATCCACGGGTCCACTGGCGCCCGGGTACGGACGCAGCCGACGCCGGAGCCGAGTACGACGCGGTGGTCCACGCGGTCGGTGCGTATCAGAGCCGCCTGCTGGCGATCCCCGGTGAAGAGACCGCCTGCACCGCGAAGGACTTCGTTGCCTGGTACAACGGTCGGCCGGGTGCCATGCTGCCGATCGAGCTGACCGGTCCGCGGGCGGTCGTTGTCGGCACCGGTAACGTCGCGCTCGACCTGGCCCGGATCCTGCTCAGCGACGAACGCCGCCTGGCCAAGATGGATCTCCCGGACGTCGTACGCCGTACGCTCGCGAGAAGCGGGATCCGTGAGGTGCTGCTGCTCGGTCGACGGGGTCGCGACGACGCGGCGTACAGCGCCTCCGCGTTGCAGGAGATGTCGGCCTTCCCGGGCGCTGAGCTGCGGTTCGAGGCCAGTCCGGTCCGGTGGAGTGCCGCAGGGCTGGAGCTCGACAGCGGCGAGACGATTGCTGCGGGCAACCTCTTCACCGCGATCGGGTTCGAGGGCCGGCCGGTCGACGGGCTGCCGTTCGACCCGGACCGCGGCATCGTGCCGAACGTCCGGGGCGCCGTCGTCGGCCGGCCCGGGCACTACGTCGCGGGCTGGATCAAGCGCGGCGCTCGCGGTGGCATCGGCGTGAACAAGGCCTGTGCCCAGGAGACCGTGCAGACCCTGCTGGCCGCCGAGCAGGCCGTGATGGCTCTGCCG
>NZ_JBEZYF010000062.1:0-53563 GCF_040638415.1 Kribbella sp. NPDC026596
CGGGCCTTCGGCGCCGGCAGGGTCATGGGGCCTTGGCTCCCGGCCTTCCCTCGTCACTCCAGTCGCTGCGCTCCCTGCGCTCCTCAGTCCAGGCCGGGAGGCCCCATGACCACGAACCCGGCCATCGAGACCTTTCGTGAGTATGCGAAGGACCGCCGGGTCATCCCGGTGACGCGGCGGCTGCTGGCTGACGCGGAGACGCCGATCGGGGTCTACGGCAAGCTCGCGGCCGAGCGTGAGGGCACCTTCCTGCTCGAGTCGGCGGAGAACGGCGGCGTCTGGTCGCGCTACTCGTTCATCGGCGTCCGCTCCGCCGCGACGCTGACCGAGCGCGACGGCGAGGCGCTCTGGACCGGCCACCCGCCCGTGGGTCTGCCACAGAGCGGTGACCCGCTGCGGGTGCTCCGCGAGACCGTGGAGATCCTGCACACGCCCCGGCTGCCGGACCTGCCCCCGCTCACCGGCGGCATGGTCGGCTTCCTCGGGTACGACGCCGTCCGCCGGCTGGAACGGTTGCCGGACACAACGACCGACGACCTCGGCCTGCCCGAGCTCACCTTCCTGTTCGCCACCGACCTGGCCGCCCTCGACCACGAGACCGGCGAGATCTGGCTGATCGCGAACGCGGTCAACTGGGACGACTCCGACGAGCGCGTCGACGAGGCGTACGCCGACGCCGTCCGCCGGCTCGACGCGATGGAGGCGGACCTCGCCCAGCCGACCCCGTCGTACGTCGTCCGCGCGAATCGGACCGCGGAGCCGGACCCGTACCGGCAGCGGTCGAGCGCGGAGTACCGGGAGGCGGTCGAGCACGCCAAGGAGGAGATCCGGGCCGGCGAGGCGTTCCAGATCGTCGTGTCCCAGCGGTTCGAGCTGCAGACCACGGCGTCCGCGCTCGACATCTACCGGGTGCTGCGTCGCTCCAACCCGAGCCCGTACATGTACCTGGTCCGCCTGGACGGCTTCGACATCGTCGGCTCGAGTCCCGAGGCGCTGGTCAAGGTCACCGACAACAAGGTGATCCTGCACCCGATCGCCGGCACCCGCCGCCGCGGCGCGACGCCGGAGGAGGACCACGCGCTCGAGGCAGAGTTGCGCGCCGACGCCAAGGAGCGCGCCGAGCACCTGATGCTGGTCGACCTCGGCCGCAACGACGTCGGCCGGGTCTGCGCGCCGGGCACGGTCGAGGTGGTCGACTTCATGGACGTCCGCCGCTACAGCCACGTGATGCACCTGGAATCGACCGTCACCGGGCAGCTCGCGGCCGGCAAGACCGCGTTCGACGCGCTCACCGCCGCGTTCCCGGCCGGAACGTTGTCCGGGGCACCGAAGCCGCGGGCGATGGAGATCATCGACAAGCTCGAGGTGACGCGCCGCGGGGTGTACGGCGGAGTCGTCGGCTACCTGGACTTCGCCGGTGACGCCGACACCGCGATCGCCATCCGGACCGCGGTGCTGCGCGGCTCCACGGCGTACGTGCAGGCCGGTGCGGGAATCGTTGCCGACTCCGACCCGGCCGCCGAGGACGCGGAGTGCCGGACCAAGGCGGCCGCCGTGCTGAATGCGATCGCGGTCGCGGGAACGTTCAGTGACGTATGAGGGACGTATGAGGCCACAACGGCTGGTCGACCTCCTCGCGCTGGTGGCGCTGGTTCTGCTCGGGTTGTCGGCGTACCTGACGTGGTCGTCGGCCGGTCCGGGCAGCGGACGGCCGGTCGTGGACTTCAACGGCTACACCGTCACCAAGGCACCGGTGACCCTCGCACTGGCGTCGGTGGTCGCGATCGTCGTAACGAAACTGGCCGGGACCGTATTGCGTCGCGTGCTGGCCGCTCTCGTGCTGCTGATGGGCGCCGCCGCGATCGGCGTTGCGCTGCGGGTGCGACCGGACGTGGACGAGCTGAGCCGGATCCGGCCGGAGCTGAGCCAGGCGGTCACCGATCGGGTCACGCTGGACGGTGGGCCGGCGCCTTGGTTCGCGCTGGCCGGGGGACTGGCCTTGGTCGCGGCAGGCCTGATCGCTTTGCTGACAGCGGGAAGGTGGCGCCGGCCGACGGCGCGGTACGAGCGTGATCCAGCCGCGGCAGCGTCGGATGAAGGAGCCGATCAGTGGAAGGCGATCGACGCCGGGGAGGACCCGACTCTCTGATCGCGGCGGGCTACCGCCACAATAGGACGGGACGACGACGAGGAGTGGCGCCAATCATGGACAATACGGTGGCTGATCAAGGGGCGGACCAAGCAGCGCCGCGGGTGAGCGAGGAGGCTCCCCACGATCTGCACGGCAACAGCCCGGCGGCCTGGACCGCGGTGACCATCGTGCTGATCGCGTTCACGGTCGGCGCGATCGCGATGGTGCTCGGCCCGAACTGGGTGTTGTTCTGGATCTCGGTCGCGATCGCCGTACTGGGGGCGCTGACCGGCAAGGTCATGCAGCTGCTGGGCTTCGGGGTCCCGGCCCACGGCGACCACTGAGGGGCGGACGGACATGACTGTGCTTGACGACATTCTCGCGGGGGTCCGGGAGGACCTCGCGGAGCGCCAGGCGCGGGTCAGCCTGGACGATCTGAAGCAGGAGGCCCAGCGCAAGCCCGATGCCAAGGACCCGATGCCGGTGTTCCGCGGTGACGGGATCGCGATCATCGCCGAGGTGAAGCGGTCCAGTCCGTCCAAGGGCGATCTGGCCGAGATCACCGACCCGGCCGCGCTGGCCGGTGAGTACGAAGGCGGTGGCGCGGCCGCGATCTCGGTGCTGACCGAGCGGCGCCGGTTCAACGGCAGCCTGGACGACCTGCGTGCGGTCCGGGGCCGGGTCGACGTCCCCGTGCTGCGCAAGGACTTCATCGTCTCGTCGTACCAGCTCTGGGAGGCCCGTGCGGCCGGCGCCGACATGGTGCTGCTGATCGCCGCGGCGCTGGAGCAGGAGGCATTGGTCTCGCTGATCGAGCGGGCGCACTCGATCGGCCTGTGCCCGCTGGTCGAGGTGCACGACGAGGAGGAGACCCGGCGTGCGGTGGACGCCGGAGCTCAGCTGATCGGCGTGAACAACCGGAACCTTAAGACCCTCGAGGTCGACCGGACCACCTTCGCCCGGGTCGCTCCGACGATCCCGTCCCACCTGGTCCGGGTGGCGGAGTCCGGAGTCCGCGGGCCGCATGATGTAATCGAGTTCGCGCGCGCCGGGGCCGATGTCGTCCTCGTCGGTGAAACCCTGGTGACCGGCCGCGATCCGCGCGCCTCGGTCGCCGACCTCGTCGCCGCCGGATCGCACCCCGCCATCCAGCAGGCCCGGTAGCACCCCGCGCCGTCAGCCGGCCCGGGGCACCACACCCCCGCGCCGGCGGCGTGGGGTATTTGGAAGGCTTGTACGGATGACAACTGTGCTGCCCGACCAGCTCGGGCACTTCGGCCGTTTCGGCGGCAGGTTCATGCCGGAGGCGCTGATCGCGCCGCTCGACGAGCTCACCACGGCCTGGCACGAAGCCATGGCCGACCCGGAGTTCACCGGTGAGTTCGAGCGGATGCTGCGCGAGTACATCGGTGCTCCGAGCCTGCTCTACGACGCGACCCGGCTGTCCGATGTCGCCGGTGCCCGGATCCTGCTGAAGCGCGAGGACCTCAACCACACCGGCGCACACAAGATCCGCAACGCGATCGGCCAGGCGCTGCTGACCAAGCGGATGGGCAAGACCCGCGTGATCGCCGAGACCGGCGCCGGCCAGCACGGCGTCGCGACCGCGACCGCGTGCGCCTACCTGGACCTCGAGTGCGTGGTCTACATGGGCGAGGTCGACACCGAGCGGCAGGCGCTGAACGTGGCGCGGATGAAGCTGCTCGGCGCCGAGGTGATCTCGGTCAAGACCGGCAGCCGGACGCTGAAGGACGCGATCAACGAGGCCCTGCGGGACTGGGTCGCCAGCGTGGACCAGACGCACTACATCCTCGGTACGGCGGCCGGTTCGCATCCCTTCCCCGCGATGGTGCGTGACTTCGTCCGTGGCATCGGCGACGAGGCCCGGGAGCAGTCGCTCGCGTTGCTGGGCAAGCTCCCGGACGCCGCGGTCGCCTCGGTCGGCGGTGGGTCGAACGCGATCGGCCTGTTCACCGCGTTCATCCCGGACGCGGACGTGAAGCTGTACGGCATCGAGCCGGGCGGCGACGGGTTCGAGACCGGCCGGCACGCGGCCACGATCACCGCCGGGCAGGTCGGCGTACTGCATGGTGCGCGGTCGTTCCTGCTGCAGGACGAGGACGGTCAGACGATCGAGTCGCACTCGATCTCGGCCGGCCTGGACTACCCCGGTGTCGGTCCCGAGCACGCGTGGCTGGCCGAGACCGGGCGCGCGTCGTACCGGCCGATCACCGACGCCGAGGCGATGGAGGCGTTCAAGCTGCTGTCGCGGACCGAGGGGATCATCCCCGCGATCGAGTCCGCGCACGCGGTCGCCGGCGCGGTCGACATCGCCAGGGAATTGGGGCCGGAGGCAACCATTCTGGTGAACCTGTCCGGTCGCGGGGACAAGGACATGGACACGGCCGTCTCGTGGTTCGGCCTGATCGACTCGGAGACCGCTGGTGAGTGAATTGGTTGCCCTGGGCAAGGCCGGGGCCGCGATCCGGAAGGCGAACGACGCGGGCCGCGGCGCCCTGGTCGGGTACCTGCCGGCGGGCTTCCCGACGTACGACGGTGGCGTGGACGGGATCAAGGCGCTGATCGACGGTGGCGTCGACGTGGTCGAGGTCGGCCTGCCGTACAGCGACCCGGTGATGGACGGCATCACCATCCAGCGCGCCACCGAGGTGGCCCGGGCCGGTGGGCTGCGGACCCGCGACGTCCTGAGCACGATCGAGAAGGTCGCGGCGTACTCCGATGTCCCGGTGCTCGTGATGACGTACTGGAACCCGGTCGAGCGGTACGGCGTGGACCGGTTCGCAGCGGACTTCGCCGGCGTCGGGGGAGCGGGGCTGATCACGCCCGACCTGATCCCGGACGAGGGCGCGGAGTGGATCGCGGCCGCCGACAAGAACGACCTGGACAAGGTCTTCCTGGTCTCGCCGTCGTCGACCGACGAGCGGATCGCGATGACCACGGCTGCCTGCCGCGGTTTCGTGTACGCGACCGCTGTGATGGGAGTCACCGGTGCGCGGGACAAGCCGTCGGATCTCGCGGCGCCGCTGGTGGCCCGGGCGAAAGCGGTGACCGGCCTGCCGATCGGCGTCGGCCTCGGAATCTCGAACGCGGACCAGGCGGCCGGTGTGGCAGCGTTCGCGGACGCGGCGATCGTCGGCGCGGCACTCGTCAAGGCACTCGAAGACGGCGGCCCGGCCGGTGTGCGAAAGCTCACCGAAAGCCTCGCCGAAGGCGTCCGCAGGGAACCCAGCGCCGCCGCCGGTCGTTAGACACGCCGTGAGTCGAACCCGAAACGCGGCCCTTCTCCTGGCCGCGGTGGCTCTGCTCGCCCTCGCGGGCTGCAGTGGCGGCAAAGAGAAGGCGGACAACCCCGGCGGTGCGATCATCCGCACCACGCAGAACCCGAACGGTCTGCGCGGTGCGACGCTGGACCGTC
Organism: Kribbella sp. NPDC026596; assembly: GCF_040638415.1. NCBI lineage: Bacteria > Bacillati > Actinomycetota > Actinomycetes > Propionibacteriales > Kribbellaceae > Kribbella > Kribbella sp. NPDC026596. The sequence goes on from NZ_JBEZYF010000062.1 coordinate 5,568, forward strand.
CGTACTCGTTGCCCGCGGCCACCCTGACCGACACCGGCGGGAACCCGTTCAACCTGGTCACCTCGACCAAGAAGCCGGTCACGCTGGTGTTCTTCGGTTACACGAACTGCCCGGACGTGTGCCCGACAGTGATGGCCGACGTGGCGTCCGCGCTGACCAAGCTGGACGAGCCGGTGCGGGACCAGGTGCAGTTGCTGTTCATCACCACCGACCCGTCCCGGGACACCGGCCCGGTGATTCGTAAGTACCTGGACCGGTTCGACCCGTCGTTCGTCGGGCTGACCGGTTCGCTGACGTCGATCAAGGACATCGCGAAGGCTGTCGGCGTACCGGTGGAGGGGATGCAGAAGCTTCCTTCCGGTGGGTACGAGGTCGGCCACGGTGCGCAGGTGATCGGCTTCGGCAAGAACGACAAGGCGAACGTGCTCTGGTTGTCGAACGCCGCCATCGGCGACCTGGCCCACGACTTCGGGAAGCTGGTGGAGGACAACCAGTGACGGTTCGACCCTGGTTCGAATGGGTCTCGCTGGGAGCGCGACTGGTGCTGGGCGGTGTGATGCTGGTGGCCGGCGCGCTGAAGGTGACCGATCCGGAGACGGCTGCTCAGGCGGTCCGCGCGTACGAACTGCTGCCGTCGTCGCTGGCGGCGCCGGTCGGCTGGGGGCTGCCGTTCCTGGAGATCGCGATCGGATTGCTGTTGATCGTCGGTTTCGGTGTCCGCGCCGCGGCGGTGGCCGCGGGTGTTTTCATGGTCGTGTTCATCGCCGCGGTGGCCTCCGCCTGGGTCCGCGGCCTGGCGATCGACTGCGGCTGCTTCGGCGGCGGTGGCCAGGTCGCCCCGGGGCAGACGAAGTACCTGCAGGAGATCCTGCGGGACGTCGGCTTGCTGGCCCTGGCAGCCTGGTTGTGGTGGCAGCCCACCAGTAAGTTCGCCCTCGAGTCCGATTCGCACAGCCCGTCAGGAGTCACCGCGTCGTGAGCAAGACCAAAGCCCCCGTGAATCCGCTGGTGCAGCAGCCGAAGCGACGGATCACACCCGGGATCATCGTGGTGATCGTCCTGGTGCTCGCTCTCGGCGGCGGCGTCGGGGTGCAGTACTGGCGCGGGCACTCCAAGGTCGAGGTGACCTCGACCGGGAAGATGGAGCCGGCCGTGATCACCGGACCGGGGACGTCCGGCAAGGGCGTCACCGTCGGCAAGGCCGGCGCCAAGGCGCACATCGACCTGTACCTGGACTTCCGCTGCCCGCACTGCGCGGAGTTCGAGGAGTCGACCGGCGCGACCATCGACAAGCTGGTCGAGGACGGTACGGCGACGCTGACCTACTGGCCGCTCGCCTTCGTCAACCCGGACGCCTCACCGCGGCTGGCCAACGCGTTCGCCGCCGCGGCCGCGAACGGCAAGGCGCTCACCTACGCCGACGAGATGTACGGCGACTTCTCCAAGTCGTGGACCACCGACCAGCTGATCGAGCTGGGAAAGCAGCTGGGCATCGGCGACGCGAAGTTCCAGCAGGCGCTGCAGGACAACACGTACGCCGGTTGGCTGGACACCGTCTCGAAGGCCTCGGACGACCGCGGCGTGACCGGGACGCCGACCGTCTACGTCAACGACAAGCAACTGGGAGCCGACCAGCTCACCGCCGACGGCCTGCAGAAGGCCGTGGATGCGATCGCGAGCTGACGCACCGAGTCCCCATCGTGACCATGAGTTTCTGGCCGTGCTGGGACGGGTCGAGTAGCGTTCCTGGTTGCCATGTCTAGTCTGATTCCCGCCGTGATGGTTCCGGCGTTCATCCCCAGCCCGAGCCAGGGTGTCTGGCACGTCCTCGGCCTGCCGATCCGCGCGTACGCGCTGTGCATCCTGGCCGGTATCTTCATCGGTTACTGGCTCGGCCGCCGCCGCTGGGTCGCCCGCGGCGGCTCGCCGACCGTGCTGGCCGACATCATGTTCTGGGCCATCCCGTTCGGGCTGGTCGGGGCGCGGATCTACCACGTCATCACCGACGCCGAGCTGTACTTCGGCGCGGGCCGGCACCCGATCGACGCACTGAAGATCTGGCACGGCGGACTGGGCATCTGGGGTGCCGTCGGCTTCGGCGCGCTCGGCGCCTGGATCGCCTGCCGGCGCGCCAAGGTGCCGTTCCTGGCGGTCGCGGACGCGATGGCGCCGGGGATCGCGCTGGCACAGGTGTTCGGGCGGTTCGGCAACTACTTCAACCAGGAGCTGTTCGGCAAGCCGACGACCAGGCCGTGGGGCCTGGAGATCGCCCCCGAGCACCGGCCGGACGGGTTCGCCGACTTCGCCACGTTCCACCCGACCTTCCTGTACGAAGCGATCTGGAACCTCGGCGTGGTCGTGCTGGTCATCCTGGTCGACCGCCGCTACAAGCTGGGCCACGGCCGCGCGTTCTTCCTCTACGTGGCCGGCTACACCGCGGGCCGCGCCTGGATCGAGAACCTGCGCATCGACACGGTCAACCACTTCCTCGGCCTCCGCCTGAACGTGTGGACCGCCCTCATCCTGTTCGTCCTCGCCGTCGTCGCCTTCATCATCAGCGCCCGCAAGTACCCCGGCCAGGAAGACCTCACCACCGGCCCCGCCGCCGGCAAGCCCACCGCGGACGCGGCGACGCCGGAAACGGCGGACGACGAGCAGGCAAGCACCGACGAATCAGCTGATACTGAAACGACGGACGCCGTACCGGACAAACCAAAGGTCGAGGCGACCAACGGTTCTGAATCAGATGGGTCTCGTGACTGACCTTCCCGAGGTTTCTGCCGAGCACCACGGAGATCACACCCACCGTGATGTGAACGGCGGCTGGCTGCGACCGGCCGTCTTCGGCGCCATGGACGGCCTGGTCTCGAACTTCGCCCTGATCGCGGGCATGGACGGCGGTACGACGTCCGGCTCGCAGGTGATCGTGCTCGCCGGGCTGGCCGGCCTGGCCGCCGGCGCGTTCTCGATGGCGGCCGGGGAGTACACCTCGGTCGCCTCGCAGCGTGAGCTCGCCCGGGCCGAGATCGAGGTGGAGCGCAAGGAGATCCAGCGGCACCCGATCGACGAGGAGATCGAGCTCGCCGAGACCTACCGCGCCAAGGGCCTCGACCCGGACCTGGCCAGCAAGGTCGCCAAGCAGTTCCACACCGACCCGGACCAGGCGCTGGAGGAACACGTCCGCGAGGAGCTCGGCATCGATCCGCACGACCTGCCGAACCCGTTGCTCGCGGCCGCGTCGTCGTTCGTCTGCTTCGCGGTCGGCGCGTTCATCCCGCTGGCGCCGTACCTGCTCGGTGCGGGCAGCGTCGTACCGGCCCTGATCCTGTCGCTGACCGCCCTCTTCGTCTGCGGCGCGGTCGTGTCGAGGGTGACCAGCCGGTCCTGGTGGTACTCCGGCCTCCGCCAGCTGATCCTCGGCGGCCTGGCCGCGGGCCTCACCTACTTCGTCGGAACGCTGGTCGGACCCGGAATCTAGGCCTTGAACAGCCCGCTGTAGGCGTTGAGCGCGGGCTGGCCGCCGAGGTGCGCGTAGAGGACGTTGGAGTCCTTCGGGATGTCGCCGTTCCGGATCAGGTCGATCAGGCCGGCCATCGACTTCCCCTCGTAGACCGGGTCGATGATCATCCCCTCGAGCCGACCGGTGAGCCGGATCGCGTCCAGCGTGGACTGCACCGGGATGCCGTACCGGTCACCGGCCCAGCCCTCGAGCACGGTGATCTCGTCGTCGCGCAGGTCCCGGCCGAGGTCGATCAGCTCCGCGGTGGCGCGCGCGATCCGCTCGACCTGGTCGCGGGTCTCCTGCAGCTTCGCGCTCGCGTCGATGCCGATCACCCGCCGCGGCCGGTCCTGGCCGGCGAACCCGGCGATCATCCCGGCCTGCGTCGACCCGGTCACCGCGCAGACGACGATCGTGTCGAAGAAGACGCCGAGCTCGCGCTCCTGCTGCTCGACCTCGTAGGCCCAGTTGGCGAACCCGAGCCCGCCGAGCCGGTGGTCCGAGGCTCCCGCCGGGATCGCGTACGGCGTACCTCCGCGCCGCTCGACGTCCGCGAGGGCTTCCTTCCAGCTGTCCTTGAACCCGATCCCGAACCCGGCCGGATCGAGCCGGACCTCGGCACCCATGATCCGGCTCAGCAGGATGTTGCCGACCCGGTCGTTCAGCGCGTCCGGCCAGTCGACCCAGTTCTCCTGCACCAGCACGGCCTTCAACCCGACCTTCGCCGCGACCGCCGCGACCTGCCGGGTGTGGTTGGACTGATACCCACCGATCGACACCAGCGTGTCGGCCCCCTGCGCCAGCGCGTCCGGGATCAGGTACTCCAGCTTCCGCGTCTTGTTCCCGCCGTACGCCAACCCGGAGTTGCAGTCCTCCCGCTTGGCCCAAACCCGCGCCCCACCAAGCTCGGCACTCAGCCGCTCGAGCAAGTGCACCGGGCTAGGCCCGAACGTCAATTGGTACCGCGGAAAGTCGTTCAGTGTCATAGATTCCTCCCGTGTTCCCTGGCGAGATCGTCGTACTCCCGGCCACCTACCTCAACCACCTGGGCACCATCTTCGCCCGCTTCGACACCCAGGACTCCGGCAACGTCGCGTACGGCGTCCAAACCCCCGACCACAAGTACTTCGTCAAGACCGCGGGCGACCCCATGGACAGCACGCCGTACCTCGACTTCGACGGCCGAGTCGCCCTCCTCCGCAACGCCGTGGAGCTCGCCGAGTCCGTCACCCACGCCACGCTGCCCACCCTGCATGCCGTGATCGAGTCCTCGTCCGGCCCGCTCCTCGTCTACGACTGGCGCGACGGCGAACACCTGGGCAACGACCGCGACCACCCCGCCAGCGCTCACCAACGCTTCCGCGCCCTCCCGCCGAGCGAGATCCTCGCCGCCCTCGACGAGCTCTACGACCTGCACACGAAGCTCGACGCCGCAGGCTGGGTCGAGGGCGACTTCTACGACGGTGCGCTCCTCTACGACTTCGGCGCGCGCCAACTCACCGTCATCGATCTCGACACCTACCGCCGCGGTCCCTTCCGCAACACCATGGGCCGCATGTTCGGCTCCACCCGCTTCATGGCCCCCGAACAACACTCCCTCGGCGCCCCCATCGACACCCGCACCACGGCCTACGTCCTAGCCCGCACCGCCCTCGTCCTCCTCCCCGAACCCCCGCCCCCGCTCTACGCCGTCCTCCAAGAAGCCACCACCACCCGCTACCCGACCTATCAGACCTTCCACCAGGCATGGCTGGCAGCCCGCGGAGCCTGACGACTCCAGCGGCCGGGGTCCCCGAACCACCGTTGCGCCGTACCGATGGACGGGTAGTGGTCGAGCGCTGCGGCGTCTGGCTCGCCTGTGTTAGCCGGTGTCGGGCGGCATCTGACGACCACTACCCGTTCGTCCGTACGCAGCACGCCTATGCGATGTGGCCGGCGGCTTCCTCCACCACGTTTGACAGCATCAGGAACTGGTTGACGTGGTTGCCGGGGGTTGGCTGGGTCAGGGACCAGGCGGCGCGAGAGACCGTGGTGTAGGCCGCGATCAGGGTGACTCCACGCCGTACGACGTCTGTGTTGCCGGCGTGGGCTGCCAAGAGGTCGTCGAGTGGGGTGTTCCCGGCTAGCAAGAGGCAGGCCAGGTCGAAGCCCGTCGGGGCAAGGCCGAACTGTTCCCAGTCGATGGCGAGTACGTCGTCGCTGTCGCGGCCGATCAGGTTGATCGGATGCGCGTCTCCATGCGACGGCGTTCGCGGTACGTCCCTGGCAACCCACGACGGCTCCGTCACCGAAGACCGCGCAAACCGGCCCAGAGCAGCAGCCAGAGCGACTGGAGTCCACGGTGCCGGTGGTACGTACGCCATCCGGAGGGTGATGCCCGTGGGATCGCGTTCGACGGCCAGACACGCCGGCGAGCGGAGGCCTGGCGTCGTGGCGACGACGCCAGACTCGGCGACCAGCGCCTGGCGTTCCCAGTAGGCGTGGTGGCGGGGGTCCTGGATGCCGGGGACGAGGCGTTTGACCACCTGCTCGTCGGGTGTCAGCCATACGCCGCCGGTGGCTTGGCCAGTGCCGGCGGTCAGCGGTTGCCAGTCGGGGGAGGGCTGCCAGGGCATACGTGTGGCTTACCAGGAGGCAGGCGTCTCAGCAGGTGAATTTCAGGGGGCATGGGTGGTTGCGGGGCGGGGTTGCTGGGAAGATTAGGGCTGGTAGTGAGCGCTTGCTTACTGTGGGTTATCAGGGCGTTGTGACGGTGGGACGAGCGTCCATCTGTCGGGCGTCATGAGGTAGTCTCGGGACTCCCGGCTTGGGCCAATGTTGTCCCGCGGCCAGTTGTTGACCGTAGGACGACGGGAGCCCCTGAATGTTTGGTCGCCCCCCATTCCCGAGCGAGGGACTCTACGACGGGCAGCACGAGCACGATGCTTGTGGTGTCGCTTTCGTCGCGACCCTGACCGGTGAACCGAGCCACGACATCGTGGCCAAGGCTTTGACCGCCCTGCGCAACCTCGAGCATCGCGGCGCCTCGGGTGCCGAACCGGACTCCGGCGACGGCGCCGGCATCCTGATCCAGATCCCGGACGCGTTCTACCGCAAGGTGTGCGAGTTCGAGCTGCCGGCCAAGCACAGCTACGCCGCCGGCATCGCGTTCCTGCCCGCCGAGGCCGACGACGCGGCCAAGGCGATCGACCGGATCGAGGAGCTCGCGGCCGAGGAGAACCTGACCGTCCTCGGCTGGCGGGACGTCCCGACCAGCCCGGACCTGCTCGGCGCGACCGCACGCTCGGTGATGCCGACGTTCAAGCAGCTCTTCGTCGCCGCGAAGGCCGGCCGGGTGCTCGGCCTGGCGCTGGAGCGGATGGCGTTCCGGCTGCGGAAGCGGGTCGAGAAGGAGACCGAGACCTACTTCCCGTCGCTGTCCGGCCGGACCATCACCTACAAGGGGATGCTGACCACCGACCAGCTGGACAAGTTCTTCCCCGAGCTGACCGACCCCGACTTCGCCTCGGCGATCGGCATCGTGCACTCCCGGTTCTCCACCAACACGTTCCCGTCCTGGCCGCTGGCCCACCCGTACCGGTACATCGCCCACAACGGTGAGATCAACACCGTCCAGGGCAACCGGAACTGGATGCGCGCCCGCGAGGCGCTGCTGTCCAGCGACCTGATCCCCGGCGACCTCGAGCAGCTCTACCCGATCTGTACGCCGAGCGCCTCCGACTCGGCCTCCTTCGACGAGGTCCTCGAGCTCCTCCACCTGGGCGGCCGCTCACTGCCGCACGCGATGCTGATGATGATCCCGGAGGCGTGGGAGAACGCCACCACGATGGATCCGAAGCGGCGCGCCTTCTACGAGTTCCACTCGACGCTGATGGAGCCGTGGGACGGCCCGGCCTCGGTGGTCTTCTCCGACGGCACCAAGGTCGGCGCGGTGCTCGACCGCAACGGCCTTAGGCCATCGCGGTACTGGGTGACTGATGACGGTCTCGTCGTGCTCGCGTCCGAGGCGGGCGTTCTCGACATCGACCCGGCCACCGTCACCGAGAAGGGCCGGCTCGAGCCGGGCCGGATCTTCCTGGTCGACGTCGACGCGCACCGGATCATCACCGACTCCGAGGTGAAGAACGCGCTCGCCACCGAGCATCCGTACGACGAGTGGCTGCATGCCGGCCTGATCCGGTTCGAGGACCTGCACGAGCGTGAGCACGTCGTCCACAGCCACGCGTCGGTGACGCGGCGCCAGCAGGTGTTCGGGTATACCGAGGAGGAGCTGCGGGTCATCCTGACCCCGATGGCGAAGGCCGGTGCCGAGCCGATCGGCTCGATGGGCACCGACACGCCGATCGCCGTGCTGAGCGACCGGCCGCGGCTGTTGTTCGACTACTTCGCGCAGCTGTTCGCCCAGGTCACCAACCCGCCGCTGGACGCGATCCGCGAGGAGCTCGTGACGTCGCTGTCGTCGAGCCTCGGCCCGGAGTCGAACCTGCTCAACCCGAGCCCGGCGTCCTGCCGACAGGTGGTGATCCCGTTCCCGGTGATCACCAACGACGAGCTCGCCAAGCTGCGGCACATCAACCTCGACGGCGACATGCCGGGCCTGGCCACCACGGTCCTGCGCGGCGTGTACGACGTCGAAGGCGGCGGAGAGGCTTTGCGGGCACGGCTCGCGGAGATCTGCGCCGAGGCCGACGCGGCGATCAAGGAGGGCGCCCGGATCCTGGTGCTGTCCGACCGGCACTCCAACGCCGACAGCGCGCCGATCCCGTCGCTGCTGCTGACCGCCGCGGTTCATCACCACCTGGTGAGGGAGAAGACCCGCACCCAGGTCGGTCTGGTGGTCGAGGCAGGTGACGTCCGCGAGGTCCACCACGTCGCGCTCCTGATGGGGTACGGCGCCGCCGCGATCAACCCGTACCTCGCGCTGGAGTCGGTCGAGGACCTGTGCCGCCGCGGCACCTACCTGCCGGGCATCGACCCCGAGCAGGCGGTCCGCAACGTGGTGAAGTCGCTCGGCAAGGGCGTGCTCAAGGTCATGTCGAAGATGGGTGTCTCGACGGTCGCGTCGTACACCGGCGCCCAGATCTTCGAGGCGAACGGGCTGTCCCCGTTCCTGGTCGACATCTACTTCACCGGTACGTCGTCGAGGCTCGGCGGCGTCGGCTTGGACACGATCGCCGAGGAGGTACGCCGCCGGCACCTGCGCGCGTATCCGGCCGACGGGATCCTGCCCGCGCACCGCAAGCTCGAGATCGGCGGGGAGTACCAGTGGCGGCGTGAGGGTGAGCCGCACCTGTTCGACCCGGACACCGTGTTCCGGCTGCAGCACAGCACCCGGACCGGGCGCTACGACATCTTCAAGCAGTACACCGCTCGCGTGGACGAGCAGTCCGAGCGGCTGATGACGCTGCGCGGGTTGTTCGGCTTCAAGAGCGACCGCGGGCCGATCTCCGTCGACGAGGTCGAGCCGGTCAGCGCGATCGTCAAGCGGTTCTCCACGGGTGCGATGAGCTATGGCTCGATCAGTGCCGAGGCGCACACCACGCTGGCGATCGCGATGAACCAGCTCGGCGGCAAGTCGAACACCGGTGAGGGCGGCGAGGACTCCGACCGTCTGCACGACCCGGCGCGGCGGAGCTCGATCAAGCAGGTCGCGTCCGGGCGCTTCGGTGTCACCTCGGAGTACCTGACGAACTCCGACGACATCCAGATCAAGATGGCGCAGGGTGCCAAGCCGGGCGAGGGTGGCCAGCTGCCCGGCAACAAGGTCTACCCGTGGGTGGCGAACACCCGGCACTCGACGCCGGGCGTCGGCCTGATCTCGCCGCCGCCGCACCACGACATCTACTCGATCGAGGACCTGGCCCAGCTGATCCACGATCTGAAGAACGCCAACCCGCAGGCGCGCATCCACGTGAAGCTCGTCTCCGAGGTCGGCGTCGGTACGATCGCCGCCGGTGTCTCGAAGGCCCACGCGGACGTCGTACTGATCTCCGGTCACGACGGTGGTACCGGTGCGGCGCCGCTGACGTCGCTGAAGCACGCCGGTGGTCCCTGGGAGCTCGGACTGGCCGAGACCCAGCAAACCCTGCTGCTGAACGGATTGCGCGACCGCATCGTCGTACAGACCGATGGCCAGCTGAAGACCGGCCGGGACGTGGTCATCGCGGCGCTGCTCGGTGCGGAGGAGTACGGCTTCGCCACTGCGCCGCTCGTGGTGTCGGGCTGCATCATGATGCGGGTCTGCCACTTGGACACCTGCCCGGTCGGCGTCGCGACCCAGAACCCGGTGCTGCGCGGGCGGTTCTCGGGCAAGCCCGAGTTCGTGGTGAACTTCTTCGAGTTCATCGCCGAGGAAGTCCGCGAGTATCTGGCCGAGCTCGGCTTCCGGTCGCTGGACGAGGCGATCGGGCACGCCGAGGTGCTGGACATCCAGCGCGCGGTCGACCACTGGAAGGCCGACGGGCTCGACCTGTCGCCGATCCTGCATGTGCCGGCGCTGCCCGAGGGCGCGTCGCGTCACCAGGTCGTCGGCCAGGACCACGGCCTCGACAAGGCGCTCGACAACGAGCTGATCCGGATCTGCGAGCCCGCGTTGGAAAGCGGCGAGCCGGTACGGGCGCAGTTGGCGATCCGCAACGTCAACCGGACCGTCGGCACGATGCTCGGTCACGAGATCACCAAGCGGTACCGGGCGGCCGGGCTGGCCGACGGCACGATCGACCTGACCTTCACCGGATCGGCGGGCAACTCGTTCGCCGCCTTCGTCCCGAACGGCGTCACGCTGCGGCTCGAGGGTGACGCCAACGACTACGTCGGCAAGGGGCTGTCCGGTGGTCGCGTGGTGATCCGTCCGGACCGCCACGCGCGGTTCGACGCGGCCGACCAGATCATCGCCGGCAACGTCATCGCGTACGGCGCGACGTCCGGTGAACTGTTCATCAGTGGTGGCGTCGGGCAACGGTTCTGCGTCCGGAACTCCGGTGCCACCGCGGTCGTCGAGTCGGTCGGCGACCACGCCTGTGAGTACATGACCGGTGGGCGCGTCGTCGTACTCGGCGCCGTCGGCCGGAACTTCGCGGCGGGCATGTCGGGCGGCGTGGCCCACGTGCTCGACCTGGACCACACCTTGGTGAACCCGGAGCTGGTGGATCTGCACCCGGCGACCGAGGACGAGTCCGAACTGCTGCACGACCTGGTCCGCCGGCACCACGAGGAGACCGGTTCGGAACGGGCGGCCAAGCTGCTCGCCGACTGGCCCGAGGCGGCCACCAGGATCACCACGGTGATGCCTCGCGACTACGCCCGGGTGCTGGCGGCCAAGGCGGCCGCCGAGCGGGACGGGCTGGACGAGGACGCCACCACGCGAGCGATGATGGAGGCCATCTGATGGCTGACCCGAAGGGATTCCTGACCACCCAGCGGGAGGTCGCCGAGCGGCGGCCGGTCGACGAGCGGGTGCAGGACTGGAAAGAGGTCTACCCCGGTGGGCCCGGCAAGGCACTGCTGCCGATCATCACCAAGCAGGCCGGTCGCTGCATGGACTGCGGCATCCCGTTCTGCCACAACGGCTGCCCGCTGGGCAACCTGATCCCGGAGTGGAACGACCTGGTCTGGCGCGACGACTGGTCCAGTGCGATCGAACGGCTGCACGCGACCAACAACTTCCCGGAGTTCACCGGCCGGCTCTGCCCGGCGCCGTGCGAGACCTCGTGCGTACTCGGGATCAACCAGGACCCGGTGACGATCAAGAACGTCGAGGTCGCGATCATCGACAAGGCCTGGGAGTCCGGTGACGTCCGGCCGCAGCCGCCGGAGTGGCTGACCGGCAAGACGATCGCGGTCGTCGGTTCCGGCCCGGCCGGTCTGGCCGCCGCGCAGCAGCTGACCCGCGCGGGTCACACCGTCGCGGTGTACGAGCGCGCCGACGCGCCCGGCGGCCTGCTGCGGTACGGCATTCCCGAGTTCAAGATGGAGAAGGAGCAGGTCGACCGCCGGATCCAGCAGATGAAGGAAGAGGGCACGGTCTTCCGCTCCGGCGTGAACGTCGGCGTGGACGTGACCGGGACCCAGCTCAAGCAGCGGTACGACGCGGTCGTGATCGCCACCGGGGCCACCGCGGCCCGCGATCTGCCGGTGCCGGGCCGCGAGCACGGCGGGATCCACCAGGCGATGGAGTACCTGCCGCAGTCGAACCGGGCCTCGCTCGGCAAGCTGGTCGAGGACCAGATCGTTGCCACTGGCAAGGACGTGGTGATCATCGGCGGCGGCGACACCGGGGCCGACTGCCTCGGTACGGCGCACCGGCAGGGTGCCCGCTCGGTGACTCAGCTCGAGATCATGCCGCGACCGGGTGACGACCGCCCGGCCGGCCAGCCGTGGCCGACGTACCCGATGATCTACCGGGTCGCCTCGGCGCACGAGGAGGGTGGCGAGCGGGTCTACTCGGTCTCCACCGTCAACTTCGAGGCGGATGCCGAAGGCAACGTTTCGGGGCTGAACCTGGTCGAGGTGGAGTTCAAGGACGGCAGGTTCGTGCCGGTCGAGGGCACCGAGCGGACCATCCCGGCGCAGCTGGTGCTGCTCGCGATGGGCTTCCTCGGCCCGGAGCGCGAGGGCTTCCTCGAGCAGCTCGGCGTCGAGCTGGACGAGCGCGGCAACGTGAAGCGGGACAAGACGTACCAGACCTCGGTCGAAGGTGTCTTCGCCTGCGGCGACGCCGGTCGCGGCCAGTCCCTGATCGTCTGGGCCATCGCCGAGGGCCGGTCCTGCGCCAACGGCGTGGACACCCTCCTCACCGGCTCATCCACCCTCCCCACCCCCATCCCCCCGACCGCCCGCCCGCTGGCGGTCTGAACCAGTACCACCTTGAGCACCCACCAACCGGAATCCGTGACGTTGTGTGGTCGGCCGGTGCTCAAGGTGGTGCATCCCGATAGGTTGGGAGTGTGGCTACGCGCCTGGTGACCCGAGCCCGGCTCCGTGCGATCGCGCCGTGGGCCGCACTCAGCCTGCTCTGGCTGGTCATCTCGGCCGCGGTCGGTCTGTTCGCGTTCGCCAACGACTCCGAGCGGGTCACGATCGGCGCCCACGCGGCGACCGTGTCACCGACCTTCGACGGGCACGCCACTGTCGACCTCGGCGCCGTCCTGCCCCGGCTGCGGATCGCCGCCCACAATCCGTTCGGCCTCGGCGTCAACATCGATGTGCAGGAGACCGACGCCGACAACCTCACCGATCTGATCAACCGCGACGCCCTGATCGCCTCCCAGCCCGACGGTGAGATCGCGCGGATCCAGCAGGTGGTGCGGGACATGGCGGTCGACGACTTCCTGGCCGGCGCCGGTTCCGGTCTGCTCGTGGTCGTGGTCGCGGCGACCCTCTGGGCCGTGATCGGCGCCCGGCGGCGCCGCGAGTTGTGGCACCTGGTGCACCGGCACGAACGACGCGTCGAGCACCGCGCGATCGTCGTCCTGGTCGCGATGCTGATCACGATCGCGTCGATCTTCGGCCCGGCCCGGATGCGGCCGGCCGACGTACCGCCGACGGCGTGGCGCCCACTCGCCGAGTTGCTGCCCGAGATCCCCCTGGACGAGCGGCTGCAGGGGGTCGAGGTCGCGGCCGGGTTCTCCACCACGGGTGGGGTCGGGGTGATCCGTACGGCGGTCGAGACGTACCAGCGATCCACCCGGTTCTACGGTCAGCTGAAGGACCGGGTCGGGGACGTCGCCGGCGAGATCCATCAGCCCGGCGAAGGCCAGAAGGTCGCCATCCAGGTCAGCGACCGGCACGACAACATCGGCATCGACGGTTTCGCCGCAGAGGTGGCCAAGGCGGCCGGCGCGAAGCTCCTGATCGACGCCGGGGACGACACCTCGTCGGGCCAGGCCTGGGAGGTGTTCAGCATCAACTCGTTGCGCCAGCACTTCAAGGACTTCAAGGTGGTCGCCGTGGCGGGCAACCACGACGCCGGTGGCCACGTCGAGAACGCCATGCGCAAGAACGGTTTCACGGTGCTGGACAGCAAGCCGGTCGATGTCGAGGGCATTCGGTTCCTCGGCGACAGCGATCCGACCAAGACCGGCCTGGGCAGTGCGGACCAGCCCGGCGACGAGACCACCTCCGAGCAGTCGAAGCGGCTGGCGGACGTCGCCTGCGACCAGCCTGACGACAAGCGGATCTCGACCTTCGTGGTCCACGACCCGTCGTCGTTCGCGGACACCGCCGCCCGGGGCTGCGCGACCTTGCTGCTGTCGGGTCATCTGCACCGTCAGGTCGGCCCGGAGAGCAAGGTGGTCGACGATCGGCCGGTCACGACGTACACGAACGGCACGACCGGGGGAGCGGCGTACGCGTTCGCCCTCGGCTACACGTTGCGGCGGCCGGGTGAGGTCACCCTCATCACGTACCAGAAGGGGCAGCCGATCGGCCTGCAGACGGTCACCGCCGAACTGACCGGCGCCATCACGGTCGGGGCCTACACCCCCTTGCCTTCTTGACGATTCAGGCTTCGTCCCCTCTTGTCATCAGCTGTTAACTGTCCAGTAAGGGGGGCGGACCAGCGGGCGCAGTGGTTTGTAGGAGTAGGGTTTTGTGACGTGCGTCGCGCAAAGATCGTTTGTACGCTCGGCCCGGCTACGGCCGCCCCTGAGCGCATCCTGGAACTCGTCCAAGCAGGTATGGACGTCGCAAGACTCAACCTGAGTCACGGCGCCCATGCCGAGCATGAGCGGATCTATCAGCGGATCCGCACCGCAGCGGCCGAGACCGGCCAGAACGTCGGGATCCTCGTCGACCTGCAGGGTCCGAAGATCCGGCTGGCGGAGTTCGCCGAAGGCAAGGCCACCCTGACCTACGGCGAACGCTTCACCATCACCACCCGGGAGGTGCCGGGTGACGTGACCATCTGCGGTACGACGTACGACGGCCTGCCCGGTGACGTGAAGCCGGGCGACCAGCTGCTCATCGACGACGGCCGGATCGCGCTGGTCGCCGAGGAGGTGACCGAGACCGACGTGGTCTGCCGGGTCACCGTCGGCGGACCGGTGTCGAACCACAAGGGCATCAACCTGCCGGGTGTCGCGGTCAGCGTGCCGGCGATGTCGGAGAAGGACGCCGAGGACCTGCGCTGGGCGCTGCACCTGCCGGCCGACATGATCGCGCTGTCGTTCGTGCGCGACGCGTCCGACATCCAGCTGGTGCACAAGATCATGGACGAGGAGGGTCTGCGGATCCCGGTCGTCGCCAAGATCGAGAAGCCGCAGGCGGTCGCCAACCTGGACGAGATCATCGAGGCCTTCGACGGGTTCATGGTGGCCCGCGGCGACCTCGGCGTGGAGCTCCCGCTCGAGGAGGTCCCGCTGGTCCAGAAGCTGATCATCGACCAGGCCCGGCTGAACGCGAAGCCGGTGATCGTCGCCACCCAGATGCTGGAGTCGATGATCTCCGCGCCGCGGCCGACCCGGGCCGAGGCGTCCGACGTCGCGAACGCCGTACTCGACGGTGCCGACGCGGTCATGCTGTCCGGTGAGACCAGTGTCGGCCGGTTCCCGATCGAGACCGTCAAGACGATGTCCCGGATCGTGGAGTCGACCGAGGAGCACGGCCTCGGCCGGGTGGCCGAGATCGACTGGGAGCCGCGGACCAAGGGTGGCGTGATCGCCCGGGCCGCCGCGGACGTGGCCGAGCGGCTCGAGGCGAAGTACCTGGTGGCCTTCACCCAGTCCGGTGACACCGCGCTCCGCCTGGCCCGGTACCGAACCGAGATCCCGGTGCTCGCGTTCACGCCGGTCCCGTCGGTCAGCTCCTGGCTGAGCGTCGTCTGGGGAATCGAGACGCACATCGTCCCCACCGTCGACCACACCGACGAAATGGTCCGCCAGGTAGACCAGCGCCTCCTCGAACTCGGCAAGGTCAACAAGGGCGACCTCGTAGTCATCGTCGCCGGCTCCCCACCCAGCCTCCCCGGCTCCACCAACGCCCTCCGAGTCCACCGCATGGGCGACGCCATCGAAGGCATAGCCCCGGCGTACCGCAGCCCCAACCCGTAAACCACCTGATGTGAGGCGGACAGCCGATCCGGCTGTCCGCCTTTCGTCATTCGGGCAGGTTGTAGGCGACCGGGTGCAGCGGCTGGTAGACGCTCAGGCGGGCGCCGCTGGGCAGAGGGATGCTGGCGAGCCGGCCCCAGCGCTCCTCGGTGATGTCGCGCGAGACGTCGACCCCGGCATCGGCCAGCTTGTCGAAGAGCGCCTCGATGTCCTCACACATCAGATAGAACTCGTGCCGCTCGTCCCCATCACTCGGATGCACGGCAACCTCCGCCGGCGGCAACCGAAAGATCAACCACCCCGCCCCCGCATCCACATACGGAACCCCAGCACATCCGCAATAAACCCCCGATCAGCCCCCGCATCCCCGCTGTACAAAATCACATGAGCCCCAACAAACACGCCCCACTCCTCTCACCCTGACCCTTCACGGTACGACGGGCAGGTCCGGGCTTCCCGTTCGGGCACACGGGAGGAGGTGGACGGGACGGTGCTGGTGTCCCGCTCGGGCGATCGATCACACAGCGTGGTGGATCTGGTGTCCGCAACACACCCCGCGATCCGCCGGGCCCGATGAGCGCAGCAGGCCTCTGAGCGGATACAGTTCTCCTGCAACCTTGCCGGGTTGGTGGAATGGCAGACACGACGGACTCAAAATCCGTTGCTCGCAAGGGCGTGTGGGTTCGAATCCCACACCCGGCACAATCTGTCGGTGGCCGGCGTGAGCATGGGGCATGGCTCACTTCAGGTCGCAGGAGACAGTGGACTCCGCGTTGCGGATGTCGGACGAAGGCGTCAGCGATCGGGTGAACGCCGAGATCCACGGCGTGGCGATCAAGACGATCCGGCGATGGCGGCGGCTGTACCAGCGCCGAGGGCTGCCGCGAGGGACGGGCTTTCAGGGAACGCCGTGTCCACGGTGTGATGGGGCTGCGTTGGACGGGACGGCGTACGCGCTGTTGCTGGGGTGGTATCTCGGTGACGGGCACATCGCCCAGGCGAGGCGTGGGGTCTTCTGCCTGCAGATCGCCAACGATCTGAAGTATCCGGAGCTGAACCAGGAGATCGCGGCCACGATCAGATTGGTGAAGCCGACCGCGAGCCCGTGCCTCCGGAACGGGCAAGGCATGATCCGGATCGAGGCACGATGGAAGCACTGGCCGTGTCTGTTTCCGCAGCATGGTCCCGGGCTGAAGCATCTGCGGAAGATCGAGTTGGCGGACTGGCAGCGGGAGATTGTTGCCAAGTACCCCGAACAGCTTCTGCGCGGGCTCTTCCATTCGGACGGGTGCCGGTTCGTCAACTGGGCGAGCAAGCCCGGGAGGGAGCAGCGGTACTACTACGTGCGGTACATGTTCTCGAACGAGTCCGAAGACATCATCGGGATCCTCACCGAGGCGCTGGATCTGCTCGGGATTCCGTGGCGGAGACCGCGGCGGAACGTCGTCGCGGTGAGCCGGAAGGAGGGGGTCGCCGCGCTGGATGCCTTTGTGGGTCCGAAGAGCTGACGAGGGGTCGATAAGGTGTGCGGTGTGACTGCTAAGCGTGTGGTGATCGCTGAGGACGAGGCTTTGATCCGGATGGATCTGGCCGAGATGCTGGCCGAGGAGGGGTACGACGTCGTCGGGCAGGCGGGGGACGGGGAAGAGGCCATCCGGCTGGCGACCGAGCATCGGCCGGATCTGGTCATCCTCGACGTGAAGATGCCGAAGCTGGACGGGCTCAGCGCGGCGGAGAAGATCGCCGGCGACCGGATCGCCCCGGTGCTGATGCTGACCGCGTTCTCGCAGCGCGAGCTGGTCGAGCGGGCCCGCGACGCCGGCGCCATGGCATACCTGGTGAAACCGTTCTCCAAGGCCGACCTGCTGCCCGCGATCGAGATCGCCGCGTCCCGGTACGTCGAGCTCGCCGAGCTGGAGCGTGAGGTCGCCGATCTGGCCGAGCGGCTGGAGACCCGCAAGCTGGTCGACCGGGCCAAGTCGATCCTGCAGACGAAGTTCGGCCTGTCCGAGCCGGACTCGTTCCGGTGGATCCAGAAAACCGCCATGGACAAAAGAGTTTCCATGCGGCAGGTCGCGGAGTTGGTTGTTGACGAGGCTGGCGGTAGTGACTGAATCACTCTCCGCTCATCGAGCTGAGCGCGCGTACAGCAATCACTGATACTCATGCTGCTTACCGCTGTAACGACCTCACAACACACGCTCCGTGACATCGCCGAGAGAGCTTGCTGAGGTCTAACCTGCCGGTGCTCGCGGGAAACGCGGGAGTCCGGGTTTCCCGGACTATCCAGACATGGGAGGAACAGTGCACCAGCGTTCCGTAGTAAGGGTCGGCGCGTCGCTGATCGTTGCGTCGTTGGCCCTGACTGCCTGCGGCTCACGCAGTGGCGACGACTCCGGGGGGGACTCCGGAGGTTCGACGAAGACTGCCAAGATCGGCGTGATCGCGCCTCTGTCAGGAGACTTGTCGGCGCTGGGACTGGGCATCCAGCACTCGGTCGAACTGGCCGTGAAGCAGGCCAACGACTCCAACGCGATCCCGGGCTGGAAGCTCGAGGTCGTGCCGAAGGACGACGAGGCGAAGCCGGACCCGGGTAAGAACGCGGCCACCGCGCTCGCCGGTGACGCGGACGTCATCGGCGTGGTCGGCACGCTGAACACCAGCGTCAGCCAGCAGGTCCAGCCGGTGCTCGCACCGAAGAACATCGTCCAGGTCTCGCCGGCCAACACCGGTCCGGGCCTGACCCAGGGCGCGAACTGGCAGACCGACCCGAAGCGGCCGTACCCGACGTACTTCCGCACCTGCACGACCGACGCGGTCCAGGGTCCGTTCGCGGCTCGTTACCTGTACGAGACGGCGAAGATCACCAAGGTCGCCACGATCCACGACAAGAAGGCGTACGGCCAGGGCCTGGTCGGCACCTTCACCGAGGAGTTCAAGAAGCTGGGTGGTCAGGTCGTCGCGGCCCAGACCATCAACCCGGACGACTCGAACTACCAGGCCGTCATCTCGGCGATCAAGCCGTCCGCTCCGCAGGCGATCTACTACGGTGGTGAGTACCCGCAGGCCGGTCCGCTCTCGCAGCAGATGAAGGCCGCCGGTCTGAACGTTCCGCTGATGGGCGGCGACGGCATCTACGACCCGAAGTACATCACCCTGGCCGGCAAGACCAGCACCAACGACCTCGCTACCTCGGTCGGCGCGCCGGTGGACGCTCTGGAGTCGGCGAAGAAGTTCGTCGCGGACTACAACGCGGCCGGCTACAAGGACCCGTACGCGGCGTACGGCGGCTACTCCTACGACGCGGCCAACGCGATCATCACCGCGCTGAAGACCTCGCTGAAGGACGCCAAGGACGTCGAGTCGGCCCGCCAGGCCACGGTCGATGCCATGAGCAAGGTTTCCTTCGACGGCGTGACCGGTAAGGTGGCGTTCGACCAGTACGGCGACACCACGTCCAAGGTGCTCACCGTCTACAAGGTTGCCGACGGCAAGTGGGCGACGGTCGAGACTAAGGACTTCGAGGCCAAGTAAGCAGAGTCGACCCCATGCTTCGGGGGTGGGAGCGATCCTCCCACCCCCGTGGCGTGTCATAACTGAGGCAGATGGGAGGTCGACGTGGACCAGTTCTTCCAGCAGCTCGTGAACGGACTGACCCTGGGGTCGCTGTACGCCCTGATCGCGGTCGGTTACACCGTCGTCTACGGCATCGTGCAGCTGATCAACTTCGCCCACGGCGAGGTCTTCATGATCGGTGCGTTCGGCGCACTGACGACGTACCTGTTGTTCTTCGACGGCGAGACCAGCGTCTGGATCCTGCCGATCATGATCATCGGCGCGATGATCGCGTCGGTCGGCACGGCCGTGGCGATGGAACGTGTCGCGTACCGTCCCCTGCGGAACGCGCCACGACTCGCACCGCTGATCACCGCGATCGGTATCTCGGTGTTCCTGCAGGAGTTCGTGCGGCTGTTCTACGAGCGCCCGGGCTGGACGTTGTTCGCCTTCGCCGCCATGGCGCTGGGCATCGGCTACTACGTCGGCACGCGGGTGTCGAAGGCCGAGCTGAACCACCCGGTGACCAAGTGGTACGACCGTGCCGCGCTGATCGGCGCCGTGGTCGGCCCCGTCGCCGTCTGGGTAGTGGTACGGCAGATCACCAGCGACGTGACCGCCGTGCTGGTGGTGGGCGTGGTCATCGTCGGCGCGGTCGTCGGTACGGCGATCGGCTGGCTGGCCGGTCTGGCCGTACGACGGAGGGCGCGCGCGGAGATCAAGATCCCGGCGATCGCGGCGGCCGCGGCCACCGCAGCCGTAGCCGCGGTGGTGGGCTGGGTGCTCTTCGAGAAGCTCATCAGCAGCATCACCTGGCCGAGCGCCAAGCAGCGTATCCCGTTCCCGCAGATCGATGTGGTCACCGGAACGGCGATCGAGATCGGCGGCGTGACGATCCAGCGGTCCGCGATCTTCACCATGGCCGCGCTGGCGCTCTGCTCCGTCCTGCTGTGGTTCTTCATCAACCGGACCCGGCTCGGGCGCGGCATGCAGGCCGTGTCGCAGGACCCGGACACGTCCCGGCTGATGGGTATCAACGTGGACCGGATCATCGTGGTCGCGTTCGCCCTCGGTGCGGTCCTCGCGGCCATCGCCGGTGTCTCGCAGGGTCTTCAGAACAACAACATCGACTTCCGGATGGGCTTCCTGGCCGGTCTGAAGGCGTTCACCGCCGCGGTGCTCGGTGGTATCGGCAACGTGTTCGGCGCCGTCGTCGGTGGTCTGGTGCTCGGCGTCATCGAGGCGATGGCGACCCAGTACATCCCGGGCCAGTTCGGTGGTAGCACCTGGAAGGACGTCTGGGCCTTCGTGATCCTGATTCTGGTACTGGTGTTCAGGCCGCAGGGCCTGCTCGGCGCGAGGGTGGTGGACCGGGCATGACCGATGTGAGGACGCCTCCGGCGGGGCCGGAGACCGCGGCTCAGCCGCAAGCCAAGCCGCTCGCCTGGCCGTTAGGCCTGGCCGGTGTGGCGCTGGTCATCGTGGGCTCGTTCCTGTCGTGGAGCTACGACAGCACGATCCTGGGCGACCTGTCGATCAACTTCTACCCGGGTGGCCTGCAGATCCTGGCGATCATCCTCGCCTTGCTCGCGCTGGTCCTGCTGCTGGCCGAGAAGGGCCCGCTGACGAAGCTGGGCGCGTGGCTGGATGCCACGGCCGGTCTGCGGGCACTGGGCTTCACTCTCACGCTGTACATGCTGCTGGTCCTGATCGCGATCTCGGTCGACTCCGACGGCCTGATCAACGTGAACCCCGGCGCGTACATCTCGTTCGTCGGTGCCGCGCTGATCCTGGTCAGCGCCTGGATGCTGCCGTTGCGGCAGTTGCGGGACATGAGCGAAGCCAGGCTGCCGGGCTGGTTCGAGATCCTCTCGATCGCGGTGCTGATGGCCGCCGTGCTGTTCGTCGCGGCGTACGCGCTCGGGCTGGAGGACGCCTGGTCGTTCATCCTCTGCCTGGTCTTCATCGCGGCGGTCACGGCCGTACTGTTCCGGACCGGTGCGTTCTCGTGGGTCGGCCATGTCTCGCAGCGGCAGCGCAAGGTGCTGACGCTGTCGGCGGTCGTGGTCGCCTTCCTGTTCCCGTTCACCCAGGGTGGCTCCGACGCGAACATGTCGATCGCCACCCAGGTGCTGGTCTTCGCGGCGACCGCGATGGGCCTGAACATCGTGGTCGGTCTGGCCGGCCTGCTCGACCTCGGGTACATCGCGTTCCTCGGGTGCGGCGCGTACGTGGCCGCCACCATGTCGACGTCGGCGTTCGCCACCATCGGGTGGAAGCCGCCCTTCCTGGTCGTGATGCTGATCGGCGCCAGTGTCGCGGCGACCTTGGGTCTGATCATCGGCACGCCGACACTGCGGGTCTCGGGTGACTACCTGGCCATCGTGACCCTGGGCTTCGGTGAGATCTTCCGGTTCTCGATGTTCAACCTGGACGGGAACAACGGCCCGAACCTGACCAACGGCCCGAACGGTGTCCCCGGCATCCCGGACCTGGAGATCGGCAGCTTCAATTTCGGCGACGTGCACACGGTCGCGGGGATCGAGCTCGGCCGGTTCTCGAACTACTACTTCCTGCTGCTGCTACTGACCGGCTTCGTCATCCTCGTCTTCTCGCGGTTGAACAACAGCCGGATCGGCCGGGGCTGGGTGGCGATCCGGGAGGACGAGAAGGCGGCCGAGGCGATGGGTGTGAACACGTTCGGGCTGAAGCTGCTCGCGTTCGCGGTCGGTGCCTTCCTGGCCGGCCTGGCCGGCACCATCAAGGCCCACCAGGACGGCGCGGTCAGCCCGGACCAGTTCATCTTCCTGGAGTCGGCGTTCCTGCTCGCAGCCATCGTGCTCGGCGGTATGGGCACCATCGCCGGTGTGTTGCTGGGGGCAGCGATCCTGAAGCTGCTGCCGGAGAAGTTGCGGTTCTTCTCCGAGTACCGGCTGCTGCTGTTCGGCCTGCTGCTGGTGCTGATGATGCGGTTCCGCCCGGAGGGTCTGGTCGCGAACAGACGCCGCCAGTTGGAGTTCCACGAAGAGGACGAGCAGCTGGCCGTCGAGATCGACGAAGAGCACCTGTTCGTCGAGGAGGCGAAATGACCGTCACCGAAACGACCCCGGCTCCGGCCCGAGCGTCCGGCGCCGCGGTGCTGGAGGCGACCGGCGTGACCATGCGGTTCGGCGGTCTGCTGGCGGTCAACGACGTCAACCTGACCGTCCGCGAAGGCGAGATCGTCGGCCTGATCGGCCCGAACGGAGCCGGCAAGACGACCTTCTTCAACTGCCTCACCGGCCTCTACAAGCCGACCAGCGGCGAGGTCCGGTTCGCCGGTACGCCGTTGCCGCCGAAGCCGCGGGCGGTCGTCAAGGCCGGGATGGCGCGGACGTTCCAGAACATCCGCCTGTTCGCCAACATGACCGCGCTGGAGAACGTGATGGTCGGCCGGTACTGCCGGACCAGCTCGGGCGCGCTCACCTCGGTCCTGCGGGGGCCGAAGTTCCGCCGCGAGGAGGCTGCCACCATTGCCCGGTCCCAGGAGCTCCTCGACTTCGTCGGCCTCGGCAAGTCCACCGACCACCTGGCCCGGAACATGCCGTACGGCGACCAGCGCCGGCTCGAGATCGCGCGCGCGCTGGCCACCGACCCGAAGCTCGTCCTGCTGGACGAGCCGACGGCCGGTATGAACCCGCTGGAGACCCGGCAGGCCAGCGACCTGATCTTCAAGATCCGGGACTCGGGCCTGTCGGTCGTGGTGATCGAGCACGACATGCGGTTCATCTTCAACCTCTGCGACCGGGTGCTCTGCCTGGTCCGCGGCGAGGCGCTGATCGAGGGCACGCCGCAGGAGGTGCAGTCCGACCCGCGGGTGATCGAGGCCTACATCGGCACCGGCGAGCAGGACGACGAGGACGAGGTCGAGGACGTCGAACCGCAGCAGCCGCAGGACGGCGAGGAGGCCCCATGACCGCGATGCTCGAGGTCCGCGACCTGGAAGTTGCCTACGGCAAGATCGTCGCGGTGAAGAATATCAGCTTCAGCGTGGAGCAGGGGCAGGTGGTGTCGCTGATCGGCACCAACGGCGCCGGCAAGACCACCACGCTGCGGACGATCTCGGGGCTGCTCCGGCCGACGTCGGGCGAGATCCTGTTCCAGGGCGAGCGGATCGACCAGGTGGCGGCGCACGACATCGTCGCCCGCGGTCTGGCCCACTCACCGGAAGGGCGGCGGATCTTCCCGAGGCTGTCGGTCGAGGAGAACCTGATGCTCGGGGCGTTCGCCCGTAAAGACCCCGGGGGTGTGCGCACCGACCTGGACGCGGCGTACGACCTGTTCCCGATCCTGGGGGAGCGGCGCAAGCAGCCGGCCGGGACGTTCTCCGGTGGTGAGCAGCAGATGCTGGCGATGGGCCGGGCGATGATGAGCCGGCCGAAGCTGCTGATGCTGGACGAGCCGTCGATGGGGCTGTCGCCGATCATGATGAAGCGGATCATGTCGACGGTCACCGAGCTGCAGCAGCAGGGCACCACGATCCTGCTGGTGGAGCAGAACGCGCAGGCGGCCCTGAAGCGGGCCGACTTCGGTTACGTGCTGGAGGTCGGCAAGATCGTGCTGTCCGGCACTGGCCGCGATCTGCTGGTCAACGACGAGGTCCGCAAGGCCTACCTCGGCGAGGACTGAGTTCGTCTGCCTGAGCCCCTCTGGTGTCACACCAGAGGGGCTCAGCTGCGGATGGCCACTAGTAGCTGGACAAGCAGGGGAGCGACGATCAGCGCCGGCAGCAGATCGGCCACCGCGACCTGCTTGAGCTTGAGCAGTCGCAGCGCGACACCGATCAGCATCACGCCACCGGTCGCCCCGAGCGCGGTCACCTGCGCGTCCGGGAGTACGTCGCCCGGCACCGCACCGACCGCGGTCATCGAGCCTTGGACGACGAGTACGACCAGCGCCGAGGCGGCCACGCCCCAGCCGAACGACGCGGCGAAGGCGATCGAGGTGAAACCGTCCAGAACCGCCTTCAGATACAGCTGATCCGCGCCCCGGCCGAGTCCGTCGGACAACGCGCCCAGGAACGTCAGCGGACCGACGCAGAACACCATCGACGCCGACACGAATCCCTCGACGAAGGTGCTCTGTCCTTCACCCCGGTCGAAGCGGTGCTGGATCCAGGCACCGAAACCCTCCAGCCGCTGCTCGATCCGCAGCAGCGAGCCGATGATCCCGCCGATCAGCATCGCGCCGAGCACGATCAGGACCGGAGCGCTGTCGCCGACGGCGTCGCTGAGCACCTGATCGCCGACCGTGAGCGCTGCCGAGATCGCGATCAGCAGCGTGACCAGGCCGATCGCATCGGTGACCAGATCCCGGGTCCGGTGACTCAGCCGATGCCCGATGAGTACGCCGAGTACCGAGCCGACGAGCACTGTCGCGACGTTCACGACGGTGCCGATTCCGATGAACAAACCTGTCTCCGATCAGCCCGGGCTGCGCAGCTTTGCAACGGACCCTGGAGGGCCTACTGTTGCGCGAGGACGAGCGTATCCGCCGTCCTCGTTCACCTCGGGGGTGGACCGGACCAGGAGGTCGCTGTGGCAGCAGCCATCGAGGTGAGGGACGCCCAGCGAGGCGATGCCGATGCCTTGGTCGCGTTGTGGCGCGAGCTGGCCACCGCGGGTGCGCATCCGTCACGGTTGCCCGCGACACCTTCCGCGGCGGCCGTCGAGGTTGCCGTCAGCAAGCATGTGGACGACCCGTTCGGCCGGTTGCTGGTCGGCGAGCTGGACGGCGAGGTGCACGGCATGGCGTACTTGCGCCGCACCGCGATCAGCCCGCTGCACGAGGACCTGACGGTCACGATCGAGTATCTGCACGTCAGCGACACCGCCCGCCGGCACGGCCTGGGCAAGGCCCTGATCGCGGAGGCGGTCGCCTGGGCCGAGCACGAGAGCTGCGCACATCTGGCCGTGGTCGCCCCCGCGATCGCCCGCGAGGCGAACAGGTTCCTTGCGCGGTTGGGCCTCGGGCAGGCCGGCGTGCTGCGGTTCGCGAACACCCACACGGTGCGTCGCCGGCTCGCCGCCGAGCACGCGCCGAACCTGCTCGCCCTGCTCTCGTCGCGACGGTCCGTGGCGGCCCGCCGCGCGCAGCTCGGCCGCCCGCTGCCGGCCGCCGCGCCGCCGATCGACGTCAGCTACCCGGCGGAGCCTGAATCAGCTGGCACGTGATCCGCGCGGTGCAGACCCGCTTGCCCCGGTCGTCGGTGACGACGACCTCGTACGACGTCGTCGTTCGGCCGAGGTAGATCGGGGTGGCGACCCCGGTCACGTTGCCCTCGCGGACCGCACGGTGGTGGGTGGCGTTGATGTCCACGCCGACGGCCACCTTGTCGTAGCTCGCGGCGTGCAGCGCCGAGCCGATCGAGCCCAGGCTCTCGGCCAGGACGCAGGACGCGCCGCCGTGGAGGAGGCCGTAGGGCTGCGTGTTGCCGTTGACCGGCATCGTCGCGACCACCTTCTCCGGGGACGCTTCGCTGACAACGATTCCCATCAGCTGCAGCAGCGTGCCCTCCATGCCCATCCCCGGGCCGAGGTCCATTTGATCAGTCACAGGGGCACACTACGCGGGTGTGTCAGAACTGTCGGCGGGAACCACTAGAGTCGGTACGTGGCTCCAGAAACCAACACCTCGACGATGACCAAGGGCACCACGGGGGACGCCCCGCAGCCTGGCACCGGCCGGCCGCGGATCCTGCTGCTGGACGGGCACTCGCTGGCGTACCGGGCGTTCTACGCGCTCCCGGTGGAGAACTTCTCCACCACCACCGGGCAGCACACCAACGCGGTGTACGGGTTCACCTCGATGCTGATCAACATGCTCCGCGACGAGCAGCCGACGCACATCTGCGTCGCGTTCGACGTGTCCCGCAAGACCTTCCGCTCCGAGCAGTACGCGGAGTACAAGGCGGGCCGGTCGAAGTCGCCGGACGAGTTCAAGGGTCAGGTCTCGCTGGTCAAGGAGGTGCTGGAGGCGCTCCGGATCCCGACCACCGAGATCGACGGCTGGGAGGCCGACGACATCCTCGCCACGCTCGCCACCCAGGCGGCCGAGCAGGGCTTCGAGGTGCTGATCAGCAGCGGTGACCGGGACGCGTTCCAGTTGGTGAGCGACGACATCACGGTGCTGTATCCGAAGCGTGGCGTGTCCGAGATCGCCCGGATGGACCCGGCCGCGGTCGAGGAGAAGTACGGCGTACCGCCCCGGCTGTATCCGGATCTGGCCGCGCTGGTGGGGGAGCAGAGCGACAACCTGCCCGGTGTGCCCGGGGTCGGGCCGAAGACGGCGGCCAAGTGGCTGAACCAGTTCGGCTCGCTGAACGACGTGGTCGACCGGGTGAACGAGATCAAGGGCAAGGCCGGCGAGTCGCTGCGTGAGCACCTGGCCGACGTGATCCGGAACCGGCAGATCAACGAGCTGGTCCGCGACCTGACGCTGGACGTTGTGGTGGACGACCTGGTCCGGACGCCGTGGGACCGGGACAAGGTGCACACGCTGTTCGACAGCCTTGAGTTCCGGGTGCTGCGCGAGCGGTTGGTCGCCGAGCATGAGGAGGTCGACGCGACCGTCGACCACGGGTTCGAGCTGCAGGGCGTGCAGCTGAAGCCGGGGGAGGTCGCCGCCTGGCTCAAGGAGCATGTCAACGCCGGTGAGCGGGTCGGCGTCGCAGTGCAGGGCAGCTGGGGTCGTGGCACCGGCGAGATCACCGGACTGGCGCTGGCGAACACCTCCGGCGCGGCAGCCTGGTTCGACCCGACCGTACTGACGCCCGACGACGACGCGGCCTGGCAGGCCTGGCTCGCAGACCCGAAGCAGCCGAAGGCGCTGCACGACGCGAAGGGCCCGCTGCTCGGCTTCCTGGAGCGCGGTTGGACGCTAGCTGGTCTGAGCTCGGACACCCAACTGAGTGCCTATCTCGCCCGTCCGGACCAGCGGTCGTACGACCTGGCCGACCTGACCGTGCGGTATCTCAAGCGCGAGCTGCGCAACGAGGAGGCGGACAACGGCCAGCTCAGCTTCGACGACGTCGAGGGCGGCCCGGCCGCGGATCACACGATGCTGCGCGCCCGGGCGATCGCCGACCTGGCCGACACCCTCGACGCCGAGCTCGAGAAGCAGGCCGGTACGGCGCTGCTCGCGGACGTCGAGCTCCCGCTGATCGACGTGATCGCCGGGATGGAGCGGGACGGGATCGCGGTCGACCGGCCGTATCTCGAGCAGCTGGAGGAGCGGTTCGCCACCGGAGTCCGGGAGGCCGCGACGGCGGCGTACGACGTGATCGGCAAGGAGATCAACCTCGGTTCGCCGAAGCAGTTGCAGGTCGTGCTGTTCGACGAGCTGCAGATGCCGAAGACCAAGCGGACCAAGACCGGCTACACCACCGACGCGGATTCGCTGCAGGCGCTGTTCGAGAAGACCGAGCACCCGTTCCTGGCGTACCTCCTGGCGCACCGGGACGCGACCCGGCTGCGGCAGACGGTCGAGGGGCTGCTGAAGACGATCAGCCCGAAGGACGGCCGGATCCACACCACGTTCAACCAGACGATCGCGGCGACCGGGCGGCTCAGCTCGACCGACCCGAACCTGCAGAACATCCCGATCCGGACCGAGGAGGGCCGCCGGATCCGGCAGGCGTTCATCGTCGGCGGGGGCAACGAGTCGCTGATGTCGGCCGACTACAGCCAGATCGAGATGCGGATCATGGCGCACGTGTCCGAGGACCAGGGTCTGGTCGACGCGTTCAACTCCGGGATGGACTTCCACTCGGTGACGGCGTCCCGGGTGTTCTCGGTCGAGCCGTCCGCGGTGACGCAGGAACAGCGCGCCAAGATCAAGGCGATGAACTACGGGCTCGCCTACGGCCTGTCGGCGTACGGGCTGAGTCAGCAGCTGAAGATCGGCGTCGACGAGGCGAAGGGCTTGATGGACGAGTACTTCGAGCGCTTCGGGGGCGTCCGCGACTACCTGCGCTCGATCGTCATCGACGCCGGCAAGAGCGGGTACACCGAGACGATCCTGGGCCGCCGGCGGTACCTGCCGGACCTGACCAGCGACAACCGGCAGCGCCGCGAGATGGCCGAGCGGATGGCGCTGAACGCGCCGATCCAGGGCTCGGCCGCGGACGTGATCAAGATGGCGATGCTCAAGGTCGACGCGTCGCTGCGCGAGTCCGGCCTCAAGTCACGGATGCTGCTCCAGGTCCACGACGAGCTCGTCTTCGAGATCGCCCCCGGCGAACGCGAGCCGCTCGAGGAGCTCGTCCGCCGCGACATGGGCCGCGCGGTCGAGATGACCGTTCCCCTGGACGTCTCGGTCGGCGTCGGCCGCACCTGGCACGAAGCCGCGCACTAGGGCGTCAGCCCCCGACCCCCGGTAGCAACGGCATCGGGTCGGGGGACAGGGCGTTGTCGATCGACGTCAGTTCACGGGGATTGAGCGGAGGCAGGTCGGCCAGCGGGAACCAGGCGACCTCCAGCGACTCGTCGTCGTTCACGCGCGGTTCGCCACGCACCCAGCGGCAGCGGAAGCAGAGGTCGAGGAACTGGACCTGGTCGCCGTTGGGGTAGCTGAACGGCGGCTGGGCCTGGACGCTGACGAGGCGCTCGACGGCGACCTCGACCGCGGTCTCCTCGTGGATCTCGCGGGCCAGGCCGAGGGCCGGCTGCTCACCCGGTTCGAGGATGCCTTCGACCAGGGCCCAGCGGCCGGTGTCGGCACGCCGGACCAGCAGGACCTCCGCGTGGTCGTTCAGGACCACGCCGGTGATGCCGGTGAGCCAGAGCAGGTCGTGCCCGATCTTCTCGCGCAGCTCGAGGATGAACTTCGGGGTCGCCATGCCCAGCACCCTATCGAGCGGGCCGGAGCACTTACTTTCCGCAAGAAAGATGTCCGATAGACAGTAAGCGGAAAGCGTTTGCACGCAAGATGCGGACAGTGAGCGGCCGATCTCGGTCGGTTGCTGTCGAGGTCTTCCGCACGGTGTCTTTCTCTGTCATTCTGCCGGGCAAGATCCGAGATCCTATCGGATATTGCTCTCGGATATTTCGTGCTTGTTCCGACCCAGCCGCCTAGGAGGAACCCATGCCGAACGACGATGCCCGACCGCCGGCACTCAGTCGTCGATCACTCATCGCGGGGGCGTTAGGACTCACCGCCGCGACCGCCGGCGGTGGTCTGCTCAGTGGCTGCAGTGGCTCCAGCACTGCGAGCGGCGCGGCCGCGGGCGCCGGCCAGGCCGCCCCCAGCGTCACCCTCGGCCCGAAGCTGACCACCGTGCAGTACCCGGAGGGGTACGTCGGACCGGTCGCCCGCACGCTGAAACCGCTCACGACCGAGAAGGTGACGTTCAAGATCGTCGTCAAGCAGGACGTGACGATCGGTGACTGGAAGACCAACGCCTTCACCAAGTGGCTGGAGGAGAAGACCGGCGTCCACATCGAGTGGAGTCAGATCGGCGGTACCGACGACGACGTGATGACCAAGGTCAACGCGATGATCGCGGCCGGCGACATCCCGGACGCCTTCCTGGGCGTCAACTTCACCCGGTCGCAGCTGTTCCTGTACGGCGCGCAGGGACTCTTCACCGACGTCGGCGGGCACATCGACGCCTACGCGCTGAACCTGCAGCAGGCGATGAAGGACTACCCGGAGACCCGCAAGCTGATCCAGGCGCCGGACAAGAAGATCTACTCGTTCCCGGGCATCAACGACTGCTTCCACTGCCGGGCCATCGACGGACGGGCGTGGCTGAACATCGACTGGATCAAGCAGGTCGGTCTGGAGATGCCGAAGACCACCGACGAGTTCCGCGAGGTACTGCGCGCGTTCAAGAAGGCGGACCTGGCCGGCAACGGCAAGACGATCCCGTTCGCCGGCTTCAACGAGGCTCCCATCGACCCGTTCTTCATGAACGCGTTCCTCTACGATCCGGGCGAACCGTGGCTGGTGGTCAAGGACGGCAAGGTCGACGTCGCGTTCGACAAGGACGAGTGGCGCGAGGGCCTGAAATACGCGAACGGCCTGTACCGCGAAGGGCTGATCAGCCGGGACATCTTCACCGCCGACGGGGACCAGTTGAAGCGCTACGGCAACGCCCCGGGCAAACCGCTGATCGGGGGTGCCCGGTCGA
Organism: Kribbella sp. NPDC026596; assembly: GCF_040638415.1. Classification (NCBI taxonomy): domain Bacteria; kingdom Bacillati; phylum Actinomycetota; class Actinomycetes; order Propionibacteriales; family Kribbellaceae; genus Kribbella; species Kribbella sp. NPDC026596. The sequence continues at coordinate 35,839 of NZ_JBEZYF010000062.1, forward strand.
ACTACTGGGGCAACTTCCTCGACATCGACCAGAAGGACCCGAACGCCCGCTGGCGTCAGTACGAGGCGTGTCCGCCGCTGAAGGGACCGAACGGCGTCCAGTACGCCGCCTGGGACTACCTGACCGTCGGCGTCGAGGTGTCGCACCTGGTGATCACCAAGAAGTGCGCCAAGCCGGATCTGCTCGTCCAGTGGGCCGACGCGCAGTACGAGCTGGAGGCGATCCTGCGCGGGTACGGCGGTCCGAAGTTCGCGTGGGCGAAGAAGGGTGATCTCGGGATCAACGGCAAGCAGGCGGTGTACGGGTTCGACGCGACCTGGAACTCGCAGAAGAACCTCAACTGGGGCCAGGACAACCCGATGTACCGCTCCCAGGACTTCCGGCTCGGTGAGCGGGTGCAGCCGGGCGACCTCACGTTCGAGAAGCCGCTGTACGAGCAGACCAAGGAGCGGTTCTTCCCCCTCAAGCAGCCGCAGGAGATGCAGTTCCCGCCGGTCACCCTGGACCAGGACCAGGCCGCGCAGGAGGCCGAGCTGAAGACCAACCTCAAGGGCGAGGTGAACCAGTCGTTCGCCAAGTTCCTCACCGGGCAGCTCGACCCGAACGACGACGGCGCCTGGAACGACTACAAGGACCGGGTCAGCAAGATCGGAGTGAAGCCGTACCTGGACCTCCAGCAGGCCGCCTACGAGACGTACAACGCATGAGAGAGCGGAGCGAGCTCATCATCAAGCACAGTGCGTCTCGTGTCTCATCCGCGCCCGGAGCGAAGCGAGGACGTGGATGAGCACCGGAACGCTGCCGCCGGACGAGACGCGGTTGGCGGTCGGCGCTTCGATCCAGGACACCCGCGGTGACAAGATCGCGATGGCCTGCATCTATACCGCGCTCGGCCTCTTCTGCCTGGCGATCCTGTACCCGCTGATCTACGTTCTCAGCGCCTCGGTCAGCAACACCAGGAAGGTGTCCGCCGGCGAGGTCTGGCTGTGGCCGGTCGGGTTCACGCTGGATGCCTACAGGGCGATCTTCGACTACAAGGCGATCGTCAGCAGCTTCGGCAACTCGGTGTACTACGCGGTCGCCGGGGCGCTGGTGGCCACGGTCCTCACGTTGCTGGCGGCGTACCCGCTGTCCCGGAAGGGGCTGCCGGGCAAGGGGCTGATCATGGGGGCGTTCGTATTCACCATGATGTTCAACGGCGGCCTGATCCCGACGTACCTGGTGGTCGACCAGCTGGGACTGCTGAACACGCGCTGGGCGATCATCCTGCCGACCGCGATGGCGGTCTGGAACGTGATCATCACCCGGACCTACTTCATGGTCACGATCCCGGAGGAGCTGGTCGAGGCGGGGAAGGTGGACGGCTGTAGCGACTTCAGCTTCTTCTGGCGGGTCGTCCTGCCGCTGAGCAAGCCGATCATCGCGGTGAACCTGCTGTTCTACGCGGTCGGGCAGTGGAACTCGTTCTTCAACGCGCTGATCTACCTGACCAACGAGCACCTGTTCCCGCTGCAGGTGGTGCTGCGCCAGATCCTGATCCAGTCCAAGGTCGACCCGTCCCAGATGCAGGACACCAGCAAACTGCTGCAGATGCAGGAACTGCAGCAGCAGCTGAAGTACTCGCTGATCGTGATCGCGATGATCCCACCGCTGCTGATCTATCCGTTCGTGCAGAAGCACTTCGTCAAGGGGGCCATGGTGGGCTCCTTGAAGGGATGAGCGTATGACGACCTCAACAGAAGCAGAGGCCCGCTCGTCGGTGCGGACGGCGGCGCACAAGCGGACGCGCACGGCGAAGAACGCGGTGGGGCTGGGGCTGCGGATGCGCCGGAACTGGCAGCTGTACGCGATGCTCGCGCTACCGCTGCTCTGGCTGGCGATCTTCGCCTACTGGCCGATGTACGGGGTGATCATCGCCTTCAAGGACTACAACGTGGTGTCCGGGATCTGGGGCAGCCCGTGGGCCGGGATGAAGTACTTCGACCGGTTCGTGGAGTCGTACCAGTTCTGGCGGCTGATCAAGAACACCGTGTACCTGCACGTCTACGAGCTGGTGGCCACGTTCCCGTTGCCGATCATCCTCGCGCTCTGCCTGAACACGGTCCGGAAGAAGTGGTTCAGCCGGTCGACGCAGCTGATCACCTACGCACCGCACTTCATCTCCACGGTGGTCGTGGTGGGTCTGCTCGTCGTACTGACCAGCCCGAACACCGGGGTGACGAACAAGCTGATCGGCCTGTTCGGGTTCGGCCCGGCGAACCTGATGGGCGACTCCGGGATGTTCCGGCACCTCTATGTCTGGTCCGGAGCGTGGCAGACGATGGGGTTCGCCGCGATCATCTACCTCGCCGCGCTGACAAGTGTGCCGCCGGAGCTGCACGAGGCGGCGATCGTGGACGGGGCGTCGCGGTTGCGGCGGATCTGGCACATCGATCTGCCGGCGATCGTGCCGGTGGCGGTGATCCTGCTGATCCTGAACATCGGCTCGATCCTGTCGGTCGGGTTCGAGAAGGTGCTGCTGATGCAGAACAGCCTGAACCTCGATGTGGCCGAAGTGATCGACACCTATGTGTACAAGATCGGTCTGGCGTCTTCGGTGCCGCAGTTCAGCTATGCGACCGCGATCGGTTTGTTCAGATCGATGATCGGCCTGGTGCTGCTGGTATTGGCCAACACCTTCGCTCGCCGCTTCGCGCGGTCCAGCCTTTGGTGATGGCCAGCCTCTGGTGAGCTAGTCGGTCGCCTGGCGGTGGAGTCCCACCGCCAGGGCGGCCGACAGCACCAAGGCGCAGGTGCTGGTCATCGCGACCAGCACCTTCACGCCGGTCAGCCCGGTGGCGATCCCGGCGCCGAGGACGATCCCGGCCGCGACCGCGAGGACGGCCAGTCCGACCCAGATCAGCAGCGCGGCGCGCTTCTCCTGCTGCGCGATCGCGGCGTACACGACCAGTTGCAGTACGGCGTACGCCGAGCCGGAGACCGCGAACAGCCAGGTGTACGGACCGAGTGGTGCGTAGTTCTCCTTGCCACCGATGATCGTGACCACCAGGTCCGGCAGCAGGAGCGTGCCGATGACCGTGCACACGCCGAGCCCCGCGACGGCCATGATCGCCCGGCGCAGCCGCACGGTGTCACCGGGGGAGCTGGCCAGGGACGGGAACACGATCACGATGACGAACTGCGGCAGGAACAGGCACGCCTTCGCCACGATCACCCCGGCCGCGTAGTACCCGCTGTCCGTGCCGTCCAGCAGCGCCCGCGCGAACAGCACATCAGCGTTCGCGATCACGAAGAACGCGAGCAGCGTGTGCGTGCCGTGCACCGTCTCCCGCAACGCCGCCTTGATGTGCTCCGCCGAAGCCCCGGCGGACCCGCGCAGGAGGAAAGCTCCCAGCAGAGCGGGTACGGCGGCGCCGAGAGCGAGACCGATCATCGCCGAGTCAAGCGATGGATGCACGATCAGCGCACCACCGCCGAGCACCAGGCGGCCGACGCCGACGGCGGTGTAGACGGCGGCCAGCTCGGTCCAGCGCTGGCTGCCTTGCAGGACCCCGAGTTGTGAGCCCATCAGGGTCAGACAGCCGAGGGTCGGTGCGAGGAGCAGCACCGCGACTATGGAGTCGATGTGCAGCAGCCACATGAACAAGGGCGTCGCCACCACGCACACTGCGGTGAGGCCGAGCGCCGAACGGTGGCCGGCCTTGAGCATGGCGTCGGACAGTGCCTCGGCGTCCTTGCCGGAGCCGGTGTGGGTGGCGAGCCGGCGGGCGCCGGTCGCCTGCAGGCCGAGTGAGGCGACATTGCCGATCAAGAGCAGGCCGAGCAGCGCGGTGATCGCACCGAACTGCTCCGGGATCAGGCGGTGACTGCTAATCAGGGTGAAACCGTAGGCGGCGACGTTCATGATGGCCATGCCGACGGCAACGACCGTGGCGCTGCGCAGGAACGCGAGGCGGGGTGCCTTGGGCTCTTGCTCCGGAGTGGTGTCAGAACTCATGCTCTACTGCCTCAGGGCATTGGGTGGGGAGGTGGTCATGTCAGAACGTGCGTCAGAACGTGCGCAGCGCGTCCTGCCGTGGTTGTGGCCTGTCCTGCTCACCCTGCTGATCACTGCTCCGCTGCTCGCTCCGGGCTTCGTGGTCGGCTACGACCTGGTGTTCGTGCCGGACCTCACCGTACGACTTGACCTGTTCGGTGTCACAACGGCCATGCCGCGGGCGGTCCCGTCCGACATCCTCGTCGCCCTGGCCGACGAGGTCACTGGCGGCCAGGTCCTGGACAAGCTCGTTCTGGTAGCCATTCCGCTACTGTCCGGCCTCGGCATGACAGCCCTCTGGCGCGAGCTCCGCCTTGGCGGCGCGCTGCCGGGCGCCGCCGCCGCGACGCTCTACCTCTGGAACCCGTTCGTCGCCGAGCGACTGCGGTTGGGTGCGTGGGCGCTCCTCCTCGGGTACGCCGCCCTGCCGTGGCTCGTGCGGTCCGCTGTCAGACTGCGTCGGGGGGAGGGCTGGCCCGGCTTCGTGCTCGCCTCCGCCGGGTGCGCGCTGACGGCCTCAGGTGGAATCACCGGACTGCTGGTCGCAGGGCTGCTCTTGTTGTGGCCACCGCGAGCACCCAAGCTGTGGCCGCTGGGCGCGGCAGTCCTGCTGAACGCGCCGTGGCTGGTGGCAGGCCTCACTCATGGTGGAAGCTCGACCACCGACCCCGCCTCGGTGGCCGCGTTCGCTGCTCGCGACGAGGGCTATGGCGGCACGCTGCCCACTTTGCTCACCTTGGGCGGTGCCTGGAACGCGAATGTTGTCCCCGGCAACCGAGGGGACCTGTTGCCGCTGATCTTCGCCTTCGTCATGTTGCTTGCCTCGGTGGCCGGCGTAGTCCTGTGGTGGCAACGAGATCGCCTGGTCGGTGCCCTGGTCGTAGCTGCCGGCATCGCACTGCTCATTGCGCTCGCTGGAGTTGTCGCGCCCGGTGCGTTCGCCCAAGTCGTCGCGCACGTACCAGGGGCGGGCCTCTTCCGCGACGGCCAGCGCTACCTGCCACCACTGGTCCTGCTCGAGTCCATCGGCTTCGGCGTTGCGATCAGTGCGGTGCTGAAACACGTCCACCTGCAGAAGGTGGTCGGAGTCACCGCGGTGCTGCTGCCGATCGCGGCTCTACCCGCGCTCTCCGGCGGAGCCGGTCTGCACGTGTCGCACTACCCGGCGGAGTGGGAGCAGGCACAGCAGGCGGTCGCCGGCCGCTTCATCCCCTGGCCGTTCGAGTCCTATCGCGCACCGGTGTGGAACGGGCGCCGCCCGGTGCTCGACCCCATGCCGCGGTACTTCGCCCAGCCCTCAGTCGTCCCTGACGAGTTGATCGTGAGCGGCCACCGGTTGGCGGGCGAGGACCCGAGTGCCGCCGCCGTGGCAACCGCGATCCGCGCGGCCATGCGTGACAGGACCGATCCGACACCGGTCTTGCTGCAGCAGGGCGTCGGGTGGGTGGTGGTCGACCGTGAAGCCGGCGGACCAACACCATGGACTCTCATGCGCGGACTCACCGAGGAGTTCTCCGGTCCGACTGTGACGGTCTACCGACTCGCTGGGACCCCTGTCCCGCAACACCATGCGCTCTGGCGGACTGTCGTCGTACTGGCTGCCTGGGCGGCCGCGGGAATGACCTTGATCGCCGCTCTGGTGTCTGTGGTCCGGCGTTGTTACTCTTCGGTTCACTTGACCGGGAGGGGACACGTTTCATGGGATCACTGATCGGTGCGGCCATCGCCGTACTCGCAGGACTAGCGGTGGCTACCACGACGGTTGTCGGGGTGGTTCAGTCGGTGAAGGAGGACCCGGCGCCGCCGCCCGGTCAGACCCAGGGGCAGGCGGACGAGCCGATCGTCGGCTACGGGATGAAGTAGGCGTCAGCAGTCGATCGAAGGCCAGTGCGGCGGCACACCAGGTGAACCTGCCCGCGCTGGCCGACGCTCCCTCCGACAGCCGCTGCCGCAAGGCGTCGTCCTGCAGCAGTTGAGTGATCGCCTCGGCGAACTCAGCAGGGCTGTCCACCAGCACACCCGAGACTCCGTCATGGACGGACTCCTTCGGCCCGCCGGCACTCCGATAGGCCACCGTGGGTACGGCGTGTCCCGCGGCCTCACCGACGACGAGACCCCAACCCTCTTTGAGGCTTGGCAGTGCCAGCACCCAGGCCTCGTCGTACGCCGCGTGCTTGTCGTCCTCGCTGACGTGGCCACGGAACTCGACCGCGTCCCGCAGGCCGCGCTCCTCGACGTACGTGCGGAGTGAGTCCTCCCACCAGCCTGAGCCGACAACTATCAGGCGAGCGTCGGGAACGACCTCGCGTGCCTGTGCGATCGCGTCGACGGCGTGCTCGAGTTGCTTGTGCGGAACGAGGCGGCCGACACACACCACGGTCGGCGCGGATGCCTTCGGTTGCTGGCGTGCCGGCGCCGGATCGGTGCCGTTGTGGATCACCTCGATGTCGGTGACGCCCAGACCGAGGAGCTCGTCGCGTGACGCCGATGACACAGTCACGTAAGGACAATCGGCGTACAGGCGTGGTGCGACGCGGGACTCCAGCCACCATCCGAGCCGGCCACGCCAGCCCGGGTACACCACCTGCCACTGCTCCTGGTGCACGTGATGCACGAGGACGACGACGGTACGACGTACGAGACGGGTAAAGAATGGGAGTCCGTTCTGCACGTCGACAACGCGGTCCGGCCGATGCACCAAGGTGTGCAGGAGGCCGCGTAGGTACACCGTGACCTTGGTCCCTCGGTATACGTACCGGACGTCGTGCCGACGCGCTTCGCGTGGGCTCCCCGGGTACGCCGCGCAGAGCACGGTCACCGACCAGCCCAATGCCGCAAGGCCTCTCGCCACCTCCTCCACATAGCGCTCCGAGCCTCCACCCTCCGGGTTCGTCGTGTCCCGCCAATTCAGCAACAGCACGCTCTGCGCACGCACCTGGTCAGCCCCACCCCTCTGGTCACCTCCCCCGAGGTAATGGCCGGGGACGTTACCAAGGAGTAACGATGTCCGCCAGACCTCGCGAGATCCGTTAATGTCCCGCCTGTGCAGGTGATGACGAACACCACGGACAACCGGGAGTGGACGGCCGATCTCGGGCGTGCGATCCGGCTGTTCCGGGCGTTCGGTGTCGAGCAGGCGGACCCGGATCGCTTCTACCAAACGCTTGCTGCAGACTCGGTCGGCCAACTGCGTCAGTACGCCGATCTCCGCGGTGCACGGATGCTCGACGTCGGTGGCGGACCCGGGTACTTCGCCGACGCGTTCCGCCAGGCCGGAGCGACGTACTACGCGATCGATTCCGACCTCGGTGAGCTGAGCGGCCGCGGTGAACCCACACCGGGCACTGTGCTCGGCAGCGGAATGGCTCTGCCGGTTGCAGACGCCACAGTCGACATCTGCTTCTCGTCCAACGTGCTGGAGCACGTGCCCGACCCGTGGCTGATGGCTGACGAGTTGGTTCGCGTCACCCGGCCAGGTGGGACGGTCTTCCTGTCGTACACCGGCTGGTGGGGACCGCATGGCGGTCACGAGACGGCGCCTTGGCACTACCTCGGCGGACACCGCGCCGCCAGTCGGTACGAGCGCCGCCGGGGGCATCCGCCGAAGAACAGGTTCGGTGAGTCGCTGTTCCCGATCACAGTGGCCGGGGGACTGCGGTGGGCACACGCTTGCCGGGAAGCGGACCTCGTCGCGGCGGTGCCGAGGTATCACCCGCGCTGGGCGTACGGCGTACTCGCGGTGCCCGCGCTGCGGGAGGTCGTGACCTGGAACCTCGTCCTGGTGCTCCGGCGTCGATGAGGAGACTGAAGGCCGGCAGTTCGGAGCAGGTGGTCTGGCGAGCGAGGCTCGTGCTGGGCTGCCTGTTCCTGATCGCCCTGTGCTTCCACCAGGCGCCCGGCAAGATCGTGCCCGACACCAAGCTCGACCTCACCGCCGCGCCAGGTGGCTTCCTCGCTCGCGCACTGCACCTGTGGGATCCACTGGGTGCGTTCGGTCAACTGCAGAACCAGGCCTACGGCTATCTGCTGCCCATGGGCCCGTTCCACTGGCTTCTGGATTCGCTGTCGGTGCCGGACTGGATCACGCAACGCCTGTGGTGGTCTCTGGTTCTCTGTGTCGCCTTCCTCGGTGTCTGGAAGCTCTGCAATGCCTTGCAGTACGGCGTCCCCTGGACGCGCTTCGCCGTCGCGCTCTTCTACGCCTTGAGTCCGCGGATGCTCGGCGAACTGTCGATCACGTCGGTCGAGGTCTGGCCGATCGCGATGGCTCCGTGGGTACTGCTGCCACTCGTCACCCCGCGCGCCCGCTCCGGTTGGTGGCGGGTCGGTTGGTCGGCCGTGGCGTTCGCACTGGTCGGGGGAGTCAACGCGGTCGCGACCGGTGCGACGCTCGTACTGCCTGCGATCTGGCTGATCACTCGGCGACTGGACCGGTCGACGGTGAAGGTGGCGGTCGGCTGGTTGGGCTGTGTGGTCGCGGTGTCGACCTGGTGGCTCGTGCCACTGCTGCTGCTCGGCCGGTACAGCCCGCCGTTCCTCGACTGGATCGAGGACGCGGCAGTGACCACCGGTACGGCAAGTGTGTTCGAGTCCTTCCGTGGTACGTCGCAGTGGCTCAACTTCCTGTCCGGCGGCGACGGACCGAGCTGGCCGGCGGGTTGGCTCTACGTCACGCAGCCGACGCTGATTCTGATCACCGCAGTGATCGCTCTGCTCGGCCTTGCAGGCTTGGCGATGGGCTCGCTCAAGAACCGCGGCTTCCTGCAGCTGTCGCTCGTGGCGGGCCTCTTGCTGGTGACCCTGGGCCACGCGGGTGCGGCCGGCTCACCACTGGCGCCGCAGTTGCACGACCTGCTCGACGGACCGCTGGCAGCACTGCGCAACACGCACAAGTTCGAGCTGGTCGTGCGTCTGCCGCTCACTCTGGCTGCGGCGCATTCGCTGAGCCGGCTCGCGGAGTGGTCCGTGGCGCGAGGGATCCACCGTCGGGTTGTCCCGGTCCTGGTCGCCTGCCTCGTCGTCTCGGTGACGACGCCGGCCATCTTCGGTCAGCTGCCCAGACATGAGTCGTATGACGCCATCCCCGCACACTGGCGGGAGGCCGCTACCTGGCTCGACAACCAGTCCGCACCGGGCAGCGTGCTGGTCGTCCCGGCCGCATCATTCGCGGACTTCACCTGGGGTTCGACCAAGGACGAGCCGTTCCAGGCCCTGCTGAAACGCCCCATGGCCGTGCGAGACGCCGTACCGCTGGGGTCTGCCGGGACGACGCGGTGGCTGGACGAGGTGGAACGCCGGCTCGGATCCGGCGTCGGCGACCAGACACTGCGACAGGCGCTCACACGTGCGGGAGTCAGGTACGTCGTCGTACGCAACGACCTCAGGTACGACGCACAGGTAACGCCGACGTTGGCGGTGCACGAGAGCCTGGCGGAGTCCGGGATCAAGCGAGTGGCGCACTTCGGCCCAGCCACCGGCAGCACCATCGAGCAGCCCGATGCGACGCTCGACGGGCACACGCGACTGCCCTACCCGAGCGTGGAGATCTACGACGTCGGTAGCACCAGCGCCGGCCGGCTGGTTCCGCAGTCGCGGCTCATGGAAGTCCGTGGCGCGGCTGAGGACGTACCGGCCGCACTGACGGCACTCGGCGGCGACCGTGACGCGATCACCAGCACCGACGCCGCGGGCCGGCTCGACGGGCTGCCGCTGGTCCAGACCGACGGCATGCAACGCCGTGAGGTGTCGGTCGGTCGCCCGGCGGAGAACTACTCGCCGGTGCTCACCGAAACCGAACAAGGTCGCCAGCATCGCCGCACCCTCGGGTACGACGTCGACGCCAAGGCTCCGAGTACGACGCGGACGTGGGGTGGCGGCGTCGTCGACGTACGGGCGTCTTCGTCCGCGGCGGATGCGGATGCCACGTTGCGGACCGGACCGGGCAACGGACCGTTCGCCGCGGTGGACGGCGATCCGTCCAGTCGCTGGGTCTCGGGAACGTTCGGCCGGAGCAGTGGTGAATGGCTGGAGCTGACGTTCGCGTCGCCGCGCACGGTCGACGGGCTGAAGGTCCAGTTCTCGCTGGCACCGCCGACCACCGAAGCGGTCCGGACACTGCAGGTCGATACGGACGCCGGGTCGATGACCTCGGTGCTCTCCGGATCAGCCGATCCGGAGAGCATCCCGACTCCACCGGGCAAGACGCAGCGGCTGCGGCTCAGTGTCGGAGTGACCGACGGCAGGAACCCGAACGGGGTGTCGATCGCCGAGGTGACCCTGCCGGGTATGGCTGCCGTCAGCAGGCTCAGCGTGCCCGACACTGACCGGCAACCGAGCGCACTGGTGTTCAGGAACCAGCAGATCGGGCGGTCTGCCTGCCTCCACGTCGACACCCGGCCGCTGTGCCGGCAGAGCGACGCCAAGGACTCGGAGGAGCCGACCGGGCTCTTGCGCAGTGTGGAGCTCCCCAAGGCGGCGTCGTACCGGCTGCAGGGGACCGCACTGCCCAAGGACGGCGCGACTCTCGAGGGCATGCTCGTCGTACCGGGGGCCATCACCGCCTCCGCCTCGTCCCGGGCCGTCACGGCTCCGGAGGGGCGGCCGGGTGCAGCCGTCGACCGCGATCTCGGCACCGGCTGGGTGGCGGATCCCAGCGACCCGGCGCCGAGCCTGACCTTGAGGTTGCCCAGGGCACGGGAGTTGAGCGGGCTGCAGTTCCTCACCGATCCGTACCTGACCGCGTCTCACCCGGCCGAGGTGCTGCTGCGCTTCGACGGCAGTCCACCGACGCGGAGCACGGTGGATCCCGAGGGCTACGTGCGGTTCGGCGCGCGGAAGGCGCGGACGGTCGAGGTGGACTTCGCCGGGACCAGACCGATGGTCGACTTCGACTCAGCGACCGGGTACGCGCGGACCGCACCGGTCGGCGTGGCCGAGGTCCGGGTGCTCGGTGCCGACGATCTGCGCGAGGCACTCGACCTGAACGGCCAGACCGGGGCGTACTGCGGCTATGGCCCAGGTGTCCGCGTCGACGGCGTACCGGCGGATACGCAGGTGAAGGCGACCGTGCGGGACCTGCTGCAGCGGCGGCCGGTCACCTTCACCACGTGCGGGAAGGACTCCGTGGTGCCACTGCAGGCAGGACGCCACAACGTGGACGTCCTGGCCGGGGGCGGCTTCGTACCGACCGAGACGACGCTGACCAAGGCAGGGTTCGGCGACGTGTCCACCACGCCGGTGCAGAGCGTGGACGTGTGGCGTCCCAACCCGGCAGAGCTGACCGCCGAGGTGCCGGCCGCGAACGAGCAGTCGGTGCTGACCGTCGCCCAGAACTTCAACGAGGGCTGGGAAGCGTACGACGGCAGTGGCCACAAGCTGACCCCGATCCGCGTCGAGGGCTGGCAGCAGGGCTGGGTGCTGCCGGCAGGTCCCGAGCAGGTGGTCACCGCTCGCTTCATGCCGGACCGGACGTACCGGGCCGGCCTGTTGGTCGGCTTGCTCGGTCTGTTGACAGTCATCGGCATGGCGGTGTTCGTCCGGCGACGCAGGTCGAGACACTCGGGACATGGGCTGCGAGAAGGTCGCAGCATCGGACCATGGCTCGCTCTGGGCATCGGTCTGGCCGCGGGGTGGTTCATGTCCGGCTGGATCGGGCTGGGTGCGGTCGCGGTGGCCGCAGTCTGCTCGTGGTTCTTGTCCAGATGGGTGCTGCTCGTGGTGGTCGTCGCTGCGGTGATGCTCGGGACTCTGGTGGCGGTGGTTCAGCCCTGGCCGGATGAGGGAGCAGGTGTGACCTCGGGAGTCGTCCAGGCGTCGATCTTGTTCGGCTGCGCGCTCGCACTGCTGTCTTCCGGTGAGACGTCGTACGACTTGTCCCGCCTGCCAAGGCGCATGATGGGCCGCTCCATCCCGTAGTAGCTCGCGGCGGCGACGGCGGCCGACAGGACGAGCGTGGTGAAGAACAGTACGGCGAACTTCCCGCTGAAGAGCTCGTAGCCGCTGATCTGCTCGATCAGGCTCAGCACGATCAGGTGGTACGCGAAAACGCCGTACGAGATGTCGCCGGCGACATGACCGACCCTGCCACCTAGGACCCGTGCCGTGCGCGCAGTCGGTGTCACGGCCGGGAAGAGTACGCACGCGGCGACGCCGGTGTAGAGGAGGCTCTTCATGAACGCCTGACCGGCCGTGGACGTGGTCAGGTTGTACGGCCCGGCCACCGGAGTCGCGGCGATCAAGAGCAGCGCCACGGCGATTCCCCAGACGGTCCCAGGGATCTTGGTGAGCGTGTCCAGGGTGGACGGCCCGAGGCGGCCGCTGGTGCGGGCGACCTGCCACAGTGCGAACCCCATGCCGACCGCGAACCAGCCGAGGTAGCCAGGCAACCAGAGGCCTGCCTGCGGATGACCGGTCGCGTTCACTACAGCCATCCACACCGGTCCGAGGACAGTCAGCACACCGAGGACGACGAGTCGCCAGCGCACACTGCGTCGGGTGGGACGCTCGTACCCGGTCAGAAGCTTCGCCAACGCGGGCAGGAGAAGGTAGAACGCGACCTCGGTGGCCAGACTCCACAGCTGGGTGAGCCCGTCCGCCGCGATCCCGTCGAAGTAGATCTGGGTGAGTGTCGCGTGCTGGAGGTACGTCGCCCAGCTCACGCCGTCCTTGTGCGGTACGAGCAGAGCGGCGAGCACTATGGCGACCCAGAGCGCCGGCAGGATCCGGAGGGCCCGATTGCGTACGTAGGGCAAGGTGAGCGGGGGCAGTGTGCCTTCGAACCACGCCACGGCGTGTGGCCTGTAGAGCAGGAACCCGGAGATCGCGAAGAAGATCGCCACCCCGACGTCCAGCCTCGACAGCACCCCGGCGAACGGCCCGCTCAGCGACGCGCCGGTGTGGAACCCGACATGCGTGGTGAGCACCGCAAGCGCACCGATGGCCCGGAGCCCGTCCAGCGCCGGGAATCTGGTCCTCATCTAGGCAATCCGATCTCGAGGTTCTGCACGCACAGGTTCGTTGCGGGATCGGAGGAGCGTAGCCGGACCTCCGTGGCTTTGATCCGCCGCGACGGACCGAAGTACATGTTCCCGAGTCCCGCGGGCCACTTCGCCGACGGCAGCGCAGCAACGTTGCCGTCGCCGTCCACCAGTTCGATCGACACGCTGTTCTCCCGGTTGGAGAAGTAGGCGGCTTTGACGAACCAGTCCGCGGTGGCGACCTCGTTCTGCGTCGGGGCCAGCGGAATGCTGAGTGTTTCGGTGCCGTGCATGAGGTGGTTGCAGAACGAGTCCGGCTCCTTGGCGGGCTCGCTGCGCGACCACACCGCCAGCTGGGAGGGACGCAGGTGTCCGGTGTCGTCGACGATCAGTGGCTCACTGCTCGGAGACTGCAACTGGAACGGGATCCCAGCCATCCTCAGCACCGGTGACAGCCGGGGGTCGGACATCAGAGCTGTTCCGATGGTCGGCGGCAAGTTGGTGTCCCAGAGATTCACGTTCGGGCCGGCCCGATCCAGCTCCGTGGTGACGGTGGCGAAGTACCCTTTTGCCGGGTTCTTGCCCCACTCCCGGGCGAATCCGGCGTCCGACACGACCACGCCGACGACCAAACAGGCCACGGGTACGACGACCAGCCGCAACCGGACCGTACTCAGCGACAGCACCACGGCCAACGTGAGCGGGATCGAGAGATCGGACCAATAGTGGTAGTGCACGGTGAAGACCGACCCGAACACCCGGAAGCGTCCGTAGGACACCAAGAACACCGTGACCAGGACATAGGCGGCGACCGAGGCCCACAGCAGCAGGGCGCGCCGGTCCCGTCGCCAGGCGGTCGTCAGAACCACAGCGGCGACGAGCGCGCCGATCACGAAGGCCGCGACGGGAGGTGCGGCGAGGCTCATCGACTGCCCGGTGCCGGCCCAGGTCCAGGGACCGCCGGTCAGGGCGGACAGTGGGACACCGAAGCCTCGAGCGAGGAGCTCGAGCAGCTGGCGCGGCCCGGGCAGCTGACCGGTTGACGGGTTGCCCTGGGTCAGGTAGAGGATGCCAAAGGCAACGATCGGGGCAGTGAGGGCGGCGGCGAAGGGCCAGGTGCGGCGGAGCCAGGGGCGGATCGGCTCGGTGCGGAGATAGAGCGCCAGGGCGACGGCCGTGAACAGCATCAGGCCTGACTTCTCCCAGCAGGCCAGGGTGATCAGGAGCGATAGGGGGCCGTAGGCAATGGCTCGCCGGCGGTGGTCGTCGTACCAGTCGATGGTTGCGTGCAGCAACAGCAAGCCGAAGACGTGGGCGGAGAGGTTGTTGACGCCACTCGACAGTGACATGAACGACGGCATGCTGAGCGGCGTGAGGGCGTAGAAGAGCGTGCCGGCGACGACCCACCAGCTCGAGCCGAGGATGCGGATCAGCAGCAGGCCCATCAGGACGATCGCGATCGCCTGCATCACCACCCGCCAGCCGACGGTGAAGTCGTGGTCGAGCGGCGCGACCGTGGCGAAGACCGCGTAGAAGAACCGCAGGCCCGGCGCGATGTGGTCGTTGACCGGCGTGAGCAGTTCGGCCGGCGCGAAGCCGCGACCGCCCTGGACCAGGAAGTCGAGGTCGTCGCTCAGCCACGAGCCCCGGCGCGCGAGCACTCCGAGCACGGCCGACTGCAGCACCGCGATCGCCACGACGACGCCGCGGAGAGCCGATGTCTGCGGTGCCGTCGGCAGTGTCCGGATCCCCCTCATGCGGCGCGACTATATGACAGTTCGAAATTCCCTCGCGCATCGTCTGTTCAAGGTGGCTACCCGCTGGTAGCGTCCCGCGAACAGACCAGGAGGGGATGCAGTGGGGACTCGTAGTCGAGCGGCGTTGATCGGGCTCGGGGTGTTCTTCGTCGGCGTTGCGGCGCTGGCCAGGTTCTATGCGTATCCGACGCTGGCGGTGGCGCCCGCGGACCAGATCGCGCACACGGTGTCGGCCGGGCCGGACGCCACTATCTTCAGCGTCGCGGACCTGAAGGAGAAGAAGGGTGTCGAGCTGGAAGCACGGCGGACCGTCCGTGGTGACGTGGCCGCCGCCGACAAGATCAGCAAGGCGCTGAACCGCAAGGTGGTCGTGTTCGACACCGCGGTGGTGACGGACGACTCGAAGAACTATCAGTTCCCCGACGACGCGTCGCTGACCGGCCTGATGCCGCTGAGCTTCGTCCAGGAGCGGGTCGTGCTGGACGCGCACACGGGTGAGGCGGTGCGCTGGAACCCGTCCGGTGACGACAACAGCGGCGAGTACATCGCCACCACGCTGGAGAAGGCGGACCGGCTCAAGCCCGACCCGAAGAGCGCGTTGTTCAAGGGACATGAGGGTCTGGTGCTGAAGTTCCCGTTCGGCACCGAGAAGAAGACGTACCAGTTCTGGGACACCACGCTGCGCAAGGCGTTCCCGATCACGTACAAGGAAACGACCAAGCTGGACGGCCTCAAGGTCTACGTCTTCGAGCAGGACATCCCGAAGCAAGAGGTGCCGCTGGCGAAGCCGCTCGAGGTGCCGGGGAGCCTGGTCGACCAGCTCGGCCAGGATTCCGTCGAGGTGCAGCGGACGTACAAGAACACCCGGACGCTGTGGGTCGAGCCGGTCACCGGCGCGATCATCAAGGGTCGTGAGCAGCAGCTCGCCACCATCGCGTACGACGGCGAGGACAAGCTGACCGCCACCAAGGTCACGATCGCGTACGACGACGCGACCGTGAAGAAGAACGTCAAGGGCGCGGTCGAGAACGGTCACGACGAAGGCGGCTACCAGTCGAAGGCGACCCAGCTGCACCTCATCGGCTTCTGGGTGCCGTTGCTCTCGCTGATCCTCGGACTGCTCCTGCTGGGCTTCGTGGCCGTGCGGTCAGGCCTTCCGGGCCGACCAGATGGCGGTGCCGGGGACTAGCCGGCCGCGGTCCGGTCCCCAGCCGCCCCAGACCAGCTCGTGCCCGGCCGGCCAGTCGGGCTCGAGCAGGTCGTCGATGACGAAGCCGGCGCTGGTGAGTGCGCGAATCCAGTCGCCGGTGGTGCGGTGGTGCTCGGCGTAGACCGGCGTACCGGCGTCGTCGACCTCCACGTACGGCGTGCGGTCGAAGTAGGAATGGGTGATCCGCAGACCGGCCGGGCTGGGGTCGTCCGGCATGGTCCAGCGGAACGGGTGCGTCACCGAGAACACGAGCAGCCCGCCCGGCTTGAGCGCTCGGCCGATCTCGCGGAGCGCGGTCTCGGCGTCGGCCACGAAAGGCAGTGCGCCGAACGCCGAGCAAACGATGTCGAACGTGCTGCTCTTGTAGGGCAGCGCGACGGTATCGGCCGCGACCGTGCGTACCGCCGTGCCGGTCCGCGCGTCGAGTTGGCGCGCGATGCGCAGCTGCTCGACGGAGATGTCGAAGGCGACGACGTTCGCACCTTGCCCGGCCAACCAGCGTGAACACTGCGCGGCGCCGCACCCGACCTCGAGGATGCGCTTGCCCCGGACCGGACCGAGCAGCTGGGCCGATTCCTCGTCGACACCTTCGGGACACCAGATGAAGCGGTCGTCACCGAGGAAGTCACCATGTTCGGCCAGATACTCGCCGGCCGCCGCGTTCCAGTAGGCCCGGCTGGCCCGCGAAGTCTCCGCCTCGGTCAACTCCACCCGCACCGGCCCAGTCACAGAGGAAACTCTAGTGTTCAGCGGTATGAGTGATTTCGCGGCCAGCGCTGTCCCGCTGACGGGCGGGTACGGCGGTCAGACGTATGCGGTCAGCGCCGGCGGCGAGGACGCCGTACTGAAGTTGTATGTGAAGGACCCCGGGCGGGCGGCGATCGACGCGGCGCTGCTGCAGTTGGTCCGCGGCCTACTGCCGGTGCCGCGGGTGCTGGAGGCGAAGCGTGAAGGATCCGTCGAGGACCCGCCCTATCTGCTGACCGAGCGGCTGCCTGGGGTGAACCTGCAGGTCTACTTGGAGACGGCGGGGGAGGACGAGCGCCGGACGGTCGGGGAGCAGTTGGGGGAGCTCCTGGTGCGGTTGAGCGGGATGCCGTTCCTGACCTTCGGGCTGTTCCGGGACGGCGAACTGGCGATCGAGCCGTTCGGGTCGGGCGATCTGGAGCAGTACGTCGAGGGTCTCGACCTCGGGTTCAGCCCGGAGCAGGCGGAGAACTTCGCCGGCGTGATCGCTGCGGCCGAGGACGTGCTGGCCGAGGGGGTCGACCGGGTCTGCCTGGTGCACAGCGACTTCAATCCGAAGAACCTGCTGGTGGACCCGGCGACCGCGCGGATCACCGGGCTGATCGACTGGGAGTTCGCTCACGCGGGATCGCCGTACACGGATCTGGGAAACCTTTTCCGCTTTTGCGTCGATCCGGTGCTCGCGGGGGCGGTGCTGAGCGTGCTCCGGGGGAGCGGGCTCGGGCTGGGGGAGCCGCTCGTGGACCTGGGCCGCGCGGCCGATCTCTGGGCGCTGCTGGACCTGGCCGCCCGCTCCACCGAGCACGAGATCGCAGCCGCCGCCCACGCTCAGGTTGCTCGGATGGCGGACACGGCTACCCTCTCTGGAGGACGACCCGCCCTTGGGGGTGTGTGCTGACCCCGTCCGTGCTGCGCGGCACTCGGCACGGCACCTCGCCGCACTGGCGCAAAGGCCACGATGCTCCGCATCGAGACCTTCGCTCCAGCACGCCGATGCACC